>CAYPUG010000022.1:0-29732 GCA_964413905.1 uncultured Anaerolineae bacterium
GGTAAGGCCCGAGGTCGACAACTCAAATCCGTTCCCGGCAAACAAACCCGTCCCATCACCGATCGGGTGAAGGAAGCCCTGTTCAACATCCTGGCCGGGGATGTGCAAGGCGCCCGTGTGCTCGACCTGTTTGGGGGAACCGGCGCAGTGGGCATCGAAGCGTTAAGCCGGGGCGCGCGCCATGTGACGTTTGTGGAGATCGCGGGGAAACCGTATCGTGTGCTCAAGGAAAACCTACGCCTGACCGGATTTGAGGATTTTGCCACAACCGTACGCGGGGATGCGTTCGCGTTCCTCCGGGGAAACCCGGACGAACCGTATGACATCGTGTACATCGCACCGCCTCAGTACAAGGGCATGTGGCACAAAGCCTTGGAGATGCTTGACGAGCGTCCGGACTGGGTCACGGAGGGGGGATTGGTCATTGTTCAAATCGATCCGCGAGAACGGAAGACGATTTCACTCCGTCACTTCCGGCTAAGAGACGAACGCCGCTATGGAGACACATTGCTGCTCTTTTACGAACGGATACCGGAGGAAGAATAAACGGGCCCGCTTCCAAAACGCCTTCTCTCACGCAGCCAGACGACGGATAATCGCGATGACCTTCCCTTGAATGCGCACGACATCCGCCGGTTTAATAATAGGCTCATACGCGGGGTTAGCCGGTTGTAAGCGCACGCGATGATTCCCTTCTCGGTAAAAGTACTTCAGCGTCGTTTCCCCTTCATCTTCCAACCACACGGCCACCATGTCACCGTTATTCGCGTCCTCCTGCTGACGAAGGATAACAAGGTCCCCGTCGTGTACCGAAGCATCCACCATTGAATCTCCCCGCACGCGCAACGCGTACACCCCGCGTGTGTCGGGCACCAGATCGCGCGTCAACTCTAGCGTATCCACGTCTTCATCCGTGGTGGGATACGCGGCCACCGGAGCACCGGCCACAATGTAGCCGGCAATAGGAATACGCACTACAGCATCCTCCGGAGATCCGGACATCTCCGATACTCCCCTCACCGTGGACAACCAATCCAGGGCTCGCTGTGTCAACCGCAAACCGCGCGAAGCCCGGGACTCGCGAATCAAATATCCACCTCGTTCCAACTTGTTCAAATGATGATTGACCACCGCGGTGGACGAAAAGTCCAACCCCTTCTGAATTTCCCTCACCGTGGGTGGGCGGGCATTCTCCTGGAGATACTCGTAAATAAATCGCAAGATGGCTTGGCGCCGATCTGTCAAAGTGCTTACCATGATGAGCCTCCCCCCTTCCTTACACCCATGCACATAAGATGTGATGTGTCGGTCAATCAGATGGCGCACATTTGTTTTATCATAGAGGGAACACCCGTTCTATGTCAAATCCAAAGCGCTCATTGACGGATACGGCGCGTTTAAAGGAGAGGTACCTACCAGGGAGCCGATGAGGAGGCGAGGACGGTACCTTCGCCTCCTCACTTGACGCAACGTGTGCGCTCTTTGAAAAGCCGGGGAGAGAACACGTGATAGTTTGTACGATACCTCAGCCTGACGTACAATTCATCTTCAAACAGGACGCATTGCTCATTCATGTGGCCAGTGGGCTTTTAACTCGCGATAGGTATCCTGGAGTAATTGGGGGATGGTGCGTGTGTCAGCCAGCACGGTCATAAAATTAGAATCTGCCGCCCAACGGGGGACCACGTGTAAGTGTACGTGCTCGCGAATGCCGGCGCCTGCCTCGGCACCGAGATTAAAGCCCACATTGAACCCGTGAGGGTTCATGGCCGCCCGCAGGGCCTGGATCGCTTGATTAGTCATTTTCATGAGTTCCAGCAAGGTCGCGTCATCTAAATATTCGATGCTGGGCACATGTTCGTAGGGGACAATAAGCAAGTGACCGTTGTTGTACGGATACCGATTG
The DNA here is from genome assembly GCA_964413905.1 of uncultured Anaerolineae bacterium. Taxonomy (GTDB): domain Bacteria; phylum Chloroflexota; class Anaerolineae; order JAADDB01; family JAADDB01; genus CAYPUG01. The sequence goes on from CAYPUG010000022.1 coordinate 1,907, forward strand.
AGCGTTACATACACGTGTTCGCCGCGGGCTACGACCAGTTCAATATCGTCGTCCGCGTGGATCTTCGCACAGAACACGCATTCTTTGGGCTTAGGGCCTCGAATGAAATCCAATCGCCAGGGTGTCCATAAATGTCGCATATCCAGTTCCTCATGTTGTTGAGATCGTCGCAGAGCCAATTCGTTGCTCACCAATGGACCGACACAACGCCACGTATGCGTGCTGACTTCAAAAGAAAAAGTAACGCCCTTTTCGCCGCGAGACATGAAACGCAGGGTATCGGGCAACCGGCGTTTCTCATAAGGTATTCAATTGTCCAATTTTTGCCAAACAGAACAACCGGGATAGGTATCCGCAAACCGTTATGCGGTGACTTACCACATCCGATGGACCGACACAACGTCGCCCCTGTACGTTGGCTCACGCCAATGTACCTAAAATGTGATATGACGGTCGATCCGTAACCACGGTCTGAGAGTTCAGGGAGGACACACATGTGGCAACGTTATTGCACACCGGCCCATGTGGCCGAAGCGTTGGAGTTACTCGATCGCCATCGCGGTGAAGCCCGTATCATCGCGGGAGGCACCGATCTCGTTCTCGAACTGCGCCGAAAAGTGCGCGATACCCGCGTGCTCATCGACATCAGCCGCATTCCCGGCTTAGAAGAGATCACCCAAGATCCCGACGGCACCTTCCACATCGGCCCCATGGTGACCCACAACCACGTGGTGGCCGATGCCCGCATGGCCGAGCACGCGTTTCCCCTGGCCCGTGCCTGCTGGGAGGTAGGAGCCCCCCAAATCCGAAACCGGGGAACCGTGGCCGGGAACCTGATCACCGCGTCGCCGGCCAACGATACCATCACTCCCCTGTGGGCCATGGGTGCACGCTTGGTCCTTGCCTCTCGTCACGGCCGCCGTGTGCTCTCCTTCCCGGACTTCTACCGGGGTGTGCGACAGGTGGACATGCGGGATAACGAGATGCTTGTGGACATTCTTGTCCCCGCGCTTCGTCCGAACCAGCGAGGCACATTCCTCAAATTGGGATTGCGCCGCGCCCAAGCGATCTCCGTGGTGAATGCAGCCATCCTCCTCACGTTCGAGAAGGACCTCGCGTCCGGTCAACCGCCGGGGGACACCATTCGGGTGATTGACGCCCGCATCACCCTGGGAGCGGTGGCGCCTACCATCATTCGCGCTCCCGAGGCTGAACAGGTCCTCATCGGACACCCACTGAGCGAGGAGCGCATCCAAGAGGCCGCACGCCGGGCCGGAGAAGCAGCACGGCCCATTGACGACGTGCGCGGGAGTGCGCTCTATCGTCGAGCCATGGTAGAAACCCTGGTACAACGGGCCCTGCTCGCGATCCGGCAAGGCGAGGAAAAACGCGGCTGGCCACCACGCCCTCCGCTCCTCTGGGGCACGTGGAACGGTCGTCTCCCCTACCCGGCGGGACAGGCTCCGCGTGCGGAACACGACTTGGACACCCCCATTGTTGCGACCATCAACGGGGAACAAGTAACGCTACCCAACGCAGCCGGGATGAGCTTGCTAGACGCGTTGCGTGAAGTAGGGCATTTACACGGTCCGAAGAAGGGCTGTGACGAAGGCGAGTGCGGCGCGTGCACCGTCTGGCTGGACGGTATCGCGGTGATGAGTTGTCTCGTCCCCGCCCCACGGGCCCATGGCGCGAACATCGTCACCGTTGAAGGACTGGCCCGGGGCATTCGGCCACAACCCATCACCGACCTCAACCGCCTGAACCACTACCCTCCTGACGTCTGGGATGAGAACCTGGAGGACCTTCACCCGGTGCAACGCGCGTTCATTGAAGCAGGCGCCGTGCAGTGTGGCTACTGCACCCCCGGCATGATCATGAGCACGGCCAAACTCTTGGAAGAGAACCCCCACCCCGATCCGGAAACCGTGCGACTGGCTTTAACCGGTAACCTGTGCCGATGTACCGGCTACGTAAAGATCATCCGGGCCGTAGAACGGGCCATCGAACTTATGGAACAGTCATAAACAGGAAAAGAACGGAGGAAAACCGATGCGGGTTATAGGGAAAGACACCCTGCGGGTCGATGCCCGCCCCAAAGTCACCGGCGAAGCCATTTACCCCGGAGATATCCAGCTCCCGGGCATGTTGTACATGAAAGTCCTATTCGCCCATCGTCCTCACGCGCGCATCCGGCGGCTGGATACGAGCAAAGCAGAAGCCGCGGACGGCGTCGTGGCCGTGTTCACGGCCAAAGACGTGCCCGTGAACGAATACGGACTCATCATGCCCGACCAACCCGTACTCTGCGGACCCGGGTCGGACAAAGAAGGCGCGGACGTGGTGCGCTTTGTGGGCGACCAAGTGGCCCTGGTCGTCGCGGAAAGCGAAGCCCAGGCGGCCGCCGCCCTTGAGCTCATCGATGTAGAATACGAGGACCTGCCTGTGGTAGGTACTCTTGAAGAAGCCCTTCGGCCCGATGCGCCACGCGTCCACGCACATCGAGAAAACAACATTCTCCTCTCCTACCGCATTCGCCGTGGGGACATCGAAGCCGGGTTCGCACAAGCGGACGTCATCGTGGAAGAGACCTTCCGCACCGGTTTCCAAGAGCACGTCTACATCCAGCCGGAAGCCGGCGTTGCCTATATGGATGAAAACGGACGCATCGTCGTCATTACCGCAGGGCAATGGGTCCACGAAGACCGCCAACAGATCGCCCATGCCCTTGGCTTGCCCGAAGATCAAATTGTGGTGCGATACGCGCACGTGGGCGGTGCGTTCGGTGGTCGTGAGGATATGAGCGTTCAAATCATCCTAGCCCTGGCCGCGTGGCGATTGGCCCAACGGGGCATCCGGCGGCCCATCAAGATTGTGTGGACACGCGAAGAATCCATTATCGGCCACCATAAGCGTCACGCCATGATCGCACGAGCCCGCTGGGGAGCGACCCGAGACGGTCGCATCATCGCGGCTCAGGTGGACCTCTCCCTAGATGCGGGAGCGTACGCGTACACGAGCACCAAAGTGCTCGGCAACGCCACCCTCACCTGCGTGGGCCCGTACGAAATTCCCAACGTGTGGGTGGACACCCGGGCTGTGTACACCAACAACATCCCCAGCGGCGCGTTCCGTGGCTTTGGTGCCCCTCAAGGGCACTTCATCGCCGAAAATATGGTGAATCGTCTGGCCGAAGCGCTGGGCATGGACCCGGTGGAACTGCGCGCACGTAATGTGCTGCGTGAAGGCTCCCTCCTCCCCACCCAAAGCCCCATCCCGCCCGGTTGCTCCATGCCGGAAGTGCTGGAACGTCTGGCACAGGAGGCCGGCTGGACATACGATGAAGAAAAGGGATGGCAAGCCCCTCCCCCACCGGAACGGGAACACCATCGCACCGCCACACCGCCGTACACCGCGCTGGAGGCTGCACCCGCCCGCCGCCTGCGCGGCCGTGGTCTGGCCATCGCGTACAAGAACATTGGCTTCTCCTTTGGCTTCGTGGACGAATGCCACGCCACCGTCGAACTCCACGGAGATGAACGCATTGAACGGGCCGTTGTACGCCACGCGGGTGCCGAAGTGGGTCAAGGCGCGCACACCGTCATGGCGCAAATGGCTGCGGAAGCTCTCGGCCTTCCTTTAGACAAAATCGAACTCATCCTCTCCGACACCGCCCGCACGGACAACTCAGGCAGTTCCTCGGCCTCGCGCATGACCTTCATGGCCGGCAATGCCATCACCCGCGCGGCGGCCGAGGCGCTTCGCCTGTGGAACGAAGGCCAACGTCCGGCCATCGCTCACTATCGTTACATCCCGCGTCCCACAACGCCTTATGACCCTGAAACGGGCCGCTCGGACCCCAACATCACTTACGGGTACGTGGGGCAATACGTGGAAGTGGAAGTCGATCCGGACACCGGCCATATCACCCTCACCCGCGTCATCACCGTAAATGACGTGGGCCGGGCCGTGAACCCGGTTCAAGTGGAAGGACAAATTGAAGGCGCCATTGCCCAAGCGTATGGATGGGCCGTCATGGAAGACTTCAAGGTGGAGAACGGGCAGGTACTGACCGACACCCTGAGCACTTATCTGATTCCCACCAGTCGAGATCTTCCCGCTCAGATGAGGTCCATCATCTTGGAACACCCCGACCCCCAAGGGCCTTACGGCGCCCGCGGAATGGGGGAAATGCCCTTCATCCCCCTAGCGCCGGCCATTGTCGCGGCCGTGCGGGATGCCACCGGAATATGGTTCAACGAGATACCTATGACACCGGAACGAGTGTGGAGAAAACTCCACTTATCGGACGAACACTGACACCACGCGTTCGGAGGAGATATTTTCCATGACGAAAACACCGACTTTTCAAGAAGTCATCCAACGCCTCCATAACTTCTGGGCTTCCCAGGGGTGTCTCCTCTGGCAGCCTTACAGCGAAAAAGTAGGGGCCGGTACGATGAACCCCGCCACAGTGTTACGGGTCCTTGGCCCGGAACCGTGGAACGTAGGTTATGTGGAACCCTCCTACCGGCCGGATGACGGACGATACGGGGAAAATCCTAACCGCATGCAGATGCACACCCAGTACCAAGTCATTCTCAAACCCGATCCCGGCAACCCCCAGGAAATCTACCTAAGAAGTTTGGAAGCCATCGGCATCGACCCCGAAGAACACGACATCCGCTTTGTGGAGGACAACTGGGAATCGCCTGCACTGGGCGCCTGGGGCTTAGGGTGGGAAGTCTGGCTGGACGGGTTGGAGATCACCCAGTTTACTTACTTCCAGCAAGCCTGCAGCCAAACCTTAGAACCGCCGGCCATTGAGATCACCTACGGCCTGGAACGCATTGTCATGTTTCTCCAACGGGTGCGCAGTGTGTGGGATATCGACTGGGATGGAATACATACGTACGGGGACATTCTCCTACAGGCCGAGATCGATCACTGCAAATACGACTTTGAGGTAGCGGACATCGATCGCCTACGACAAATGTACGACCTGTTCGAGGCGGAGGCCAAATCGGCCATCGCGGCCGGGTTGGTGATTCCTGCGCACGATTATATCCTGCGTTGCTCCCACACCTTCAACATCCTGGACGCGCGCGGAGCCATCGGCGTCACCGAACGGGCGTCGTACTTCGCGCGAATGCGGGACCTGGCCCGCCAGGTCGGAGAACTGTACCTAAAGCAACGGGAAGCCGCCGGCTTCCCCTGGCTAAAATACGCCCCACCCAAGCGGGAACTCACGGCAGACCGGCCTCCCCTGTCCCCGCCCCTTCAGCGCCCTGCGGACTTTGTTATCGAAGTGGGCACCGAGGAACTGCCCGCGCACGATGTACGCCATGCCATTGAACAGTGGAATCAGGCCGTTCCTAAATTACTGGAGGACTTGCGTCTGGAACATCAAGGGATTTCTGTCACAGCGACCCCTCGGCGCATTGTGGCTTACGTCAAATCCCTAGCCCCACGTCAGGAGGACCGGGTCGTCGAAGTGAAGGGCCCGCCCGTCAAAGTGGCCTTTGACGCGGAAGGAAAGCCCACCAAGGCCGCGGAGGGCTTTGCACGGGCACAAGGTGTTCCTGTAGAGGCTTTGGAAGTCCGCGCTGAGGGGAAGAAATCATACGTCGTCGCGGTAAAGCGGGAACCGGGTCGTGACGCGGGGGAGGTCTTGGCCGAAGCGCTCCCCAAACTCATCGCGAGCCTGCGGTTTGGCAAAACCATGCGCTGGAACGAGACGAACGTCGCGTTCAGCCGCCCTATCCGTTGGCTGCTCGCACTCCACGGCGAGCGGATCATCCCCTTTACCTACGCGGGGCTCACCGCAAGCCATGTGACCCGAGGGCCACGTCCTTTGGGCTCACCGGAGTTGACGGTTGAACGGGCCGAATCGTACCACGCGGTCATGTCCAAGCATTACGTCATCGTGGACCGAGCCCTCCGTCGCCGTCGGGTGAAAGAGCAGATCATTGCCCTCTCCAAGGGTATGGGAGGTCACGTGCCCGATGACCCCGCGCTCCTGGACGAAGTCACAGACCTGGTGGAATGGCCGGTGGCCATCCGGGGCTCATTTGAAGAAAAATACCTCAATTTACCCAAAGATGTGCTCATCACCGTAATGAAGAAGCATCAACGCTACTTCCCCATTGTCCACGCGGAAACCGGGGAAATGCTCCCGTATTTCATTGCAGTATCCAACGGCCTGCGCAAGGACATGAGTATTGTACGCCGAGGATACGAGGACGTGCTCCGAGCGCGTTTCGCGGACGCGGAATTCTTCGTCAGGGAAGATCTGAAAAAGCCACTCGAGGAGTTCCTACCTAAACTCCACACCCTCACATTCCAAGAAAAATTGGGGTCCATGCTGGAGAAACAACAACGCATCGAGAAACTGACCCCCCTCCTGGCAGATGCTTTGGGCCTTACCCCGGAAGAAAAGACGTGGGCAGAACGGGCAGCCCATCTCTGCAAGGCCGATCTGGCCACCCATATGGTTATCGAGATGACCTCCCTTCAAGGCATCATGGGACGGGAGTACGCGCGACACTGGGGAGAACCGGAACCTGTCGCCATAGCCATCTATGAACACTATTTACCCCGCTTTGCAGGGGATGCTCTGCCGGAAACCAAGCCGGGCATGGTGTTAGCCATCGCCGACCGTCTGGACAGTTTAGTGGGGCTCTTCGCGGTGGGCTTGAAACCCACGGGCTCCGCGGATCCGTACGGCCTACGGCGGGCGGCTCTCGGCCTGGTACACATCCTCATCGGGCGACAGCTGCCCTTTAGCCTACGGAAGTACCTGGCAGAAACAGCGAAATTGCAACCCGTCCCCGTCTCGCAGGAGGTCCTGGAGGAGGTGTGGAACTTTGTGGTGGACCGATTGCGGGTATGGCTTCGCGAGCAAGGCTTACCCCATGACGTGGTGGAAGCAGCCATTGCCGAACGCGGGGATGATCCCTATGCCGCGTACCGTTCGGCCACCGCGCTGGCCGAAGCCGTGCAGGCGCCGGATTGGCCTGAAGTACTCATCGCGTACGCTCGTGCCAAGCGCATCGTGCGGGACCTAAAGGAAACGTACCCGTTGGCCCCGGAATACTACACCGAACCCGCAGCCCAAGCCCTCTACGAGGCCTGGCAGGCGGCTCGGGCCAAGGTCGACGCAGACCCTGAAGTGCCCACCCTGGTTGAAGCGCTCAGGGAGTTGAAAGATCCCATTAACCGCTTCTTCACCGAGATTCTGGTCATGGCCGAAGATCCTCGAGTACGGGAGGCCCGCCTGGCGCTGGTGCAGCGTGTGGCCGCGCTCCCGGACGGCATCGCCGACTTGAGCAAACTCCAGGGCTTCTAAATCACTCGCGTGTTTCCGGTGGAATTCGTCCGCCAGAAACACGTCATACCTGGACTTTGGCCTTTTTCATGATGTGCTACCACTGTAGGTAAAGCATCTTGGCCTGTAGAGAAAATAGAGCGAAATTTCTGACATTCACGGCGCCTTCGGCGCCGTGAATGTCAGAAATTTCAACTTCTTCTCCTTCGGCCAAGGTCCTTTTCTATACTCAATCTTCTTTCCCAGGCAAAAAGCCAACCATCAGAAACGGGTAGGCGAAGGCGAGGTCTTCGTTTACCCGCACACTTATCTCTTTGCGTGTGAAAACATCGTGTCGACCATTAAGCCTGTTGTATGTCCTTCTGATTGACTGACAAAACTCTGCGAATGCTCCTTGGCCTAGAAAGAGGTAAGCTACCCCTTCTTTACGCCGAGGTACATGAAACACGATGTGTCAGTCAATCAGTATGTCCTTTTTAGAAGGCCATTGGTGGGCGAAGGCGGTGCCTTCCTCCACCCGTCTGAGTTTGAATGTCGGTTCGCTGAAAAGCCCTGCGATGCTCATCTACCCCCTTGTAAGAAAGCGGAAAATGTGTTAAGATGTTGAGCACACAAGGCATCATTTTCTCCGCCGAAAGGAGAGGGCCATGACGAACACACATGCCTCCGAGCGCGATCTCCCTGCTCTGGACAACGTATTGAACGAAGGACACAACCCCCCTCCACCTTCACCATCCACGTATAAGGCAGCCACAGGGTGGGCCGAACCCGAAACGATACATACCACCGCGTCCCCAATAGGTTCGCCCCTGGTGGTTGTAGACACAGAGGGACGCGTTCACATCCTTTGGAGTGAGGATGGGTGGCTCTGGCACATGTACCGCGCCCAAAATGGGTGGACCGAACCCAAACGGCCGTTCATGGGCGTACAACCTAGTGCGGATGTGGATACCCATGGGTTTATCCACATGGCTTTTGTCCACGCCTTCGGGGGGCGATACCAAGTGTATTACACGACTTTTCGGGATCCCCTCTGGGCCATTCCGTACGAAATCTCCCGCACTCCTGGGCTCTCTCAACATCCCCACTTACTGGCCGCGCCCAACGGTCTCATATACGTGGTGTGGGAGGATGACACTCCCGGCTTCTCCAGTATTTATCATGCCTACAATCCTGAAGGGCATTGGATCAACGCGCCGGTGCCGGGCGCGCGAGGATGGCGTCCTGTCCTCACACACGACCACACCGGAGCCATCCACCTACTCTGGGAAGGAGCCATGCCCACGCGACAGGGGGATGATATATATCATTCCCAATTAACTCGCGACGGGTGGACGCTCCCGGAGAACATTTCAGACTCACCCGACCGGGACTCGGCCGCACCGGCTGCAGCCCCCGCCCAAAACGGCATGGTCCACGTAGTATGGCAAGAACGGCTTGGCCCTCGTTCCGTCATCGGTTACGCGTTCGGACAGTATGCCTCGTGGCGAAAACCGTTGGCCTTATCCGAGCCGGGCACACACCAGATGCCTTATATTGTCACCTCACCCCACGGGTATGTCCACGCACTGTGGACCGAAGGTTCGGCCATTTTACACCGAAGCCGCGGGCCGGTGGAAGACGCGGTATGGCATTCCACCGAAGAAGTTGTACGCCACGAAGAGCCCATTGTCAGTTTTCAAGTCCGTAGCGACAAGGAAGGTCGAGTTCATCTCGTGTGGATTACTCGCAGCGAAAAAGCATGGGCTCTCCACTACCGGTGGCGGGAACCCGCGATGAAACACAAACACTTCCTGCCCACCGTGAGCACGGGAGGGGACGCGAATGCACCCTGAAGACCAGGGAGTCCAATATAGTAAACACCGATATCACGTCATCCCGCGTGTGCTGTGCTTCGTGTTGCATAGGGATCGTGTGCTGTTGATTAAAAGGGCGGCCACTAAACGCTTGTGGCCTCACCGTTACAACGGTTTAGGCGGTCACGTAGAGCCAGACGAAGACGTGTACACGGCCGCGGTGCGGGAAATCCAAGAAGAAAGTGGTGTGCCGGTCACCAACGTTCGTCTTCGAGGCGTGATCAATATCCACACGGGAGATCCTGTCGGCGTCATGCTTTTCGTCTTCCTGGGCGACGCGCTCACCACCACGACGGTCGCATCAGAAGAAGGCACCCTGGAGTGGATCCCGATAGAGCAACTCTCCGAGTACGACCTGGTGGAAGATGTGGCCGTCATCCTTCCTCGAGCCTTGGAAGAGGACGCGCGTGGGGGCATATTCTTTGCCCACTACGAATTCGACGCGGAGGGAAATCTCATCATCACCTGGCCTGTGGTGAAGTGAGGACCCTTTACGCGTCCCGGAATGTCCACAGCCGATTGGCTCCGAAATTCCAAAACAAGACCACGCCGATGGCCAAGATCTTTGCCGCGTTATAATTCCAAGGTGCGGCCAAATGCGGTCGGAGCAGCTGGTACACCTGCCATAACACCATATTGTTGATCCCCAGGCCGACAATGCTCACCGCAGCGAATTGGGCCAGTTGAGTGTGCACGGGACGATCCCGGGTCTCGGGAAAAGTCCATAACCGGTTCCAAGTGAAGTTGCTTACCACTGCAGCAGAAAAGGAGATGGAATTCGCCACCAACAGGTGGATCCCTATGAAACCATGGAGGAAGTTCAGGATAGAGAGATCCACCACCATGCCAATCGCGCCGACAATGGCGAACTTGACAAAACGGATGAGTTCCCGTGTTCGTAACCGCTCCGGCAAGTAGTGTAAAATATCCATCTCTGATACAGTCATCCCCAAATTACCCCTCCCCGCAATACCGGTTTACACACAGTGGCAAAGTATAACACAACCACGCCATAGAACGAATTTCTACGCTCTCCATGCACCGACGGGTACAGCCCGTCCATTTTGTCGGTCCATCCCCCCGATGCTACAATGAGATGTTGCGACCGGTGAAAAGGCGCTCATCGAACAACAAGCGCGTTTTTGGCCCCCGGGTATAAAGGCAAAGTAGAAATTGAAATGAGCGTTCGCTCGCTCAATCGAGCCGCCGTTGCAGAAGATAGAAGATAAAAGAGGAAGGCTGAGGGACTGTGGACACGATTTTAGTTGCGCTCGACTTGGAAACAACCGGACTGGACCCACTTCACGACACCATCATTGAAGTCGGTGCTGTAAAGTTCCGGCCCGACGGCACCATCATTGAAGAATATCAAACCCTGGTCAACCCCGGCAGGGATGTGGCATTTCGCATCGCCCAACTGACGGGCATCACCAACGAAATGCTGGCACAGGCCCCCCCCTGGCACGATGTCCGTGAAGATGTGGCCGCATTCATTGGCCATGCCCCCATTGTCGGACACAACATTGCCTTTGACCTCGGCTTTCTCCGCACCCACGGTGTCCACCCACCGGGGCAACCGTTGGACACTTTTGACTTGGCGACCATGTTACTTCCCGGGTTAAGTCGGTACAATCTGGGCACCTTAGCCGAGACATTGAACGTTCCGCTTAAGGACGCGCACCGGGCACTGGATGACGCGCGCGCCACCGCGTTGGTGTTTGCGGCCCTCCTTGAACAGGGCATCATGCTCCCTTGGCCCGTACACCAAGCCATCGCCCGCATCATCGAGGGAAAATCCTGGCCCTATGCCCCCTTCTTCCACTGGATGCGCCGGGAACATCGCGCGCGCAACCTCCGCCGAAAGGAAGACATTCTCCCATTGCGCCCGAGGCTCAATGACCTGCCCTCGTTTGCCCCGCCACCTACCGCGCCAGTCCTGCACCCACGCGAGGAATACGAACCCGTTGACGTGGACGGCGTGGCCTCTTACTTGGAGGAAGACGGCCCCCTGGCCCAAACCCTCCCCACATACGAACACCGTCCCCAGCAAATTCACATGTTGCGAGAAGTGGCCCGCGCGCTCAACGAAGGAACACACCTCTTAGTGGAAGCCGGAACCGGGACCGGCAAATCCTTGGCTTACCTCCTGCCCGCGGCCTTCTTCGCCCACACCAACGGAGAGCGGGTGGTCATCTCCACCCACACCATCAACCTCCAAGACCAGCTCCTGCACAAAGACTTGGTGGTTCTCACCCAAGCCTTGCCGTTTGACCTGTACGCTACCGTGCTCAAAGGGCGGGGAAATTACCTCTGCGTCCGACGCCTGCAGGACTTCATTCAACGATCCGACCTCTCCCCGCAGGAGATCACCTTCGCGGTGAAATTGACCGTCTGGTTACACATGACCCGGACGGGCGATGTCGCGGAACTAGGGCTCAACGCGGAAGAACAATCTCGCCTGTGGCCGGAGGTCGCCAGCGACCCAAACACCTGCTCCCGGGAACGCTGCCGCGAAGCCGGAGATTTTTACTTTATCGCACGGGACCGGGCCGAGCGATCCCATCTGCTCATTGTCAATCATGCCCTTCTCCTGGCGGACATCGGTGTGGACCATCGAGCCTTACCCCCATACCAACATTTGATCGTAGACGAAGCCCACCACCTGGAAGAGGCCGTTACCCAACAATTGGGATACGCGGTGAGTGCATCCACTCTCCAGGGGATGTTGAACACCATCTACAATCCTCGTGCTCCTCGCGGGCGCAGTTTAATAACCCGGGTACAAAAACATCTCACACCGGTGGAACTCGGCATGGAACGCATGACCGAAATAGGGGGCATCCTCAACGCCATCGCGGACAACATTATGCGCATTGACCCTTTGCTAGACCGCTTCTGGCGTGATCTCTCCCGATTCCTGCGGGAACACGGCCCGGACCGTAACGGACCGTACACGCGGCGCCTGCGCATCACCCATGCCGAACGCAACCAGCCCGCATGGTCGCACGTGGAAATTTCTTGGGACCGGTGTGTACCCACATTTGAGCGGCTGATCAACGACTTGGAACGGTTGGCCTCACGGTTGGACTACTTTGCCGAATCCCTTCTGCTGGACGAATTGGCCGACGAAGTCGTTGAGATCCGGGGAGTGATCAAACGCCTGGGAGAAACCGTTCAGAAAATCACCCGAGCTATTCATCAACCTCTAGATGATTACATCTACTGGATTGAAGAGGACGCTAACGAAGAACGCCTGACCATCCGCTCGGCCCCCTTGCACATCGGCGATCTCGTCACCCGACATCTGTGGAACGAAAAACGGTCCGTCATTATGACCAGCGCGACTCTGCGCACGGGAGGCACTTTCGACTACCTGCGAGAACGTCTTCACGCGTGGGATGCCGAAGAACTCTCTTTGGGATCGCCGTATGACTATGCGTCCTCCACATTGTTATACCTGCCCACAGATGTGCCGGAGCCCAACCAGCGTGGGTATCAGGAAACGGTAGAACGCGCCCTGGTGGAACTGGCCCAGGCCACCGAAGGACGAATGTTGGTCCTCTTCACCTCGTACAACCAACTCCGTCGCACGTCAGAACATATCGGCCCCTTGCTGAAACGTCAGGGCATTACCGTGTATGAGCAAGGTATGGGCGGTCGTACCCAACTCCTGGAGAACTTCCGCACCACAGAACGGGCCGTACTCCTGGGTACCCGGTCCTTCTGGGAAGGCGTAGACGTCCCCGGGGAGGCGTTGAGTGTGCTCGTGATCACCCGCCTGCCCTTTGCCGTCCCTTCGGACCCGATCATTCAAGCCCGGGCCGAATCCTATGAGAACCCGTTCCAAGAGTATCAGATCCCCCAAGCCATTCTTCGTTTCCGCCAGGGTTTCGGGCGCCTTATCCGCAGCCGCACGGACCGAGGCGTTGTGGTGATCCTGGACCGACGTATTCAAACAAAGGCCTACGGCAAACTCTTCCTGGACTCCCTGCCGCCATGCACCGTCCAGAGGGCACCGTTGGCCTACCTCCCACAGGCCGCGCGACAATGGCTGGAGAACGCGCAGCCCCTCTACGCGCGGCCGGTGGAATAAAAAATATGATGGATAGCATGCGCCCTGCCATTGATCGATCAGAGTACATTCGCAGAATTTTGTCGGTCAGTTTGGGATAGAAAGCCAACCTCCGGTACAATAGGGCGCTAGAAGACAGGGGTACAGACGCGCTAAGGACAAACCCATCCTGCCTCGGTGCGTAAAGACGGCGAAACGTGACGAAAACATCATTTATCTATCCTCACCAAGGAGGACATGCCATGAGCGTCATCCCGACCGAAGTAATGAAGAAGGCGCATCGCAAGTTGGCCGAATACCACTACGAACTCCGGCCGGTGGAACGCGGTTACGCCAACCGAACCCTCTACATCAACCTCTCCGACCTCACCATCAAAGAAAAACCTGTAACAGAGGAGATGAAGCGTACGTTCACAGGGGGACGTGGATTCGCCCTCTGGTTGTTGTGGAATGCAGTCAAGGATGACACGCGTTGGAACGATCCGGAAAATGAACTCATCATCGCCAACGGCCCTCTTTGCGGCATTCTCTCGTATCCGGGTACCGGGAAATCCACGGTGGTGACCATTTCCCCGCTGACCAATTTGGTTATTGACAGCAACGTGGGAGGGATGGTCGGCCCTTACCTGAAGGGCGCCGGTTTCGACGCGTTGGAAATCCAAGGGAAAGCAGACCGGGATGTCATCATCGTCATCGACGGCGACACCGGAACCATCACCATTGAGGAAGCCCCACTGGAGGAACCCTATTCCCATCTCATGGCCCGTGAACTCACGGAGATGTACGCCAAGAACGAAGCCGACATGCGCAATGTGGCGGTGGTCGCCGCGGGCATCGGCGCGGAACACAGTCGCTACGGCATCCTAAACTTTTCCTGGTATGACCTGCGCCGAAAGGAAGTGCGTTACAAGCAAGCCGCGCGAGGCGGCACAGGCACCGTCTTTCGGGACAAACGACTCAAGGGCATTGTGGTGCGCAAATCCGGATGGAGTGCAAAATCCAACAACGCGGCCAAGCCCGAACTCATTCGCAAAGCCAGCCAGCGCATTACCCGCGAAATCGCGGAATTGGACGACAAGCAGAATCAGATGCGCCGGGTAGGTACCCCTTACTTAGTGGGGATTATGAACGATTATGACCTCCTTCCCGTCCACAACTACCAATACGGCAGCCATCCCGAAGCCCATAAAATTTCCAAGGAAGTGTGGAAAGCCCTCTTCACCCAGGGCGTGCCCGATGGGTGTCATTACGGCTGTGCTCTGGCCTGTTCCCACGCGGTAGACCACTTCCACCTGCGTACCGGGCCGTTCAAGGGACAAGCGGTATTAGTGGACGGACCGGAATACGAGAACGCGGCCGGTCTGGGCGCGAACCTGGGCATCTTCGACCCCATTGCCATTTTGGAGTTGAACTTCTACTGCGACACCTACGGCGTAGACACCATTTCCTTTGGTGTTTCTATGGCCTTCGCGATGGAATGCTATCAGCGGGGCATCCTCAACCGAGAACGCACCGGCGGACTGGATCTCACGTGGGGCAACGCGGAAGCGGTGTTAGAGGTCTTGCACCAACTGGCCCGCGGAGAAGGGTTTGGTCGGATTGTCGGACAGGGGGTGCGCTGGATGAAGCAATTCTTCATCGAAACCTATGGCGCGGACCCGCAACTGCTCAACGACATCGGCATGGAGGTCAAGGGCTTGGAGTTCTCCTTCTACGTCACCAAGGAATCACTGGCCCAGCAAGGTGGGTACGCGATTGCCAACAAAGGGCCGCAACACGACGAAGCCTGGCTCATCTTCATGGACATGGTGAACAACCAGATCCCTACCTTTGAGGACAAAGCCGAGGCGCTCCACTATTTCCCCATGTGGCGAACCTGGTTTAGCCTCCACGGACTGTGCAAACTGCCGTGGAACGACATCGAACCCGCAGACAACGCGCTCCAGCCGGAACCCCACAAGGTGCCGGAACACGTGGAGAACTACTGCTGGCTGTACGAGGGCATGACGGGCATCCCCGTTACCGGCGACGACCTCATCCTGCAAAGCGAGAAAGTGTACAACTTCCAGCGCGTGTTCAACATCCGCCGTGGGTCCGGGCGCCGGGCCAACGATTACCCGCCTTACCGAGCCGTGGGGCCTGTTACCGTGGAAGAATACGAATCACGGCAGAAGCGATATGACAAGCAATTGAAGGAGGAAGTGGGCGTCGACCCCACGGGGCTCTCCACCGAGGAGAAGATGCGCATCCTGCGCGAGTACCGAATGAACCGGTACGAACAACTGCTGGATGCGGTGTACGAACGCCGAGGCTGGACCAAGAACGGCATTCCCACCTTGGAAACGCTCAAACGGCTGGGCATTGACTACCCGGACGTGGTGCGTGTGGTTCAACAGGCCCTAAGTGAGGAATAACACTTTAGAGTGCACTTCTTTCGGAGGAACGCATGGGGAAAATTCGCGTAAACGATAAATTCGAGGTGGAATGGAAACCCGGAATGACCATCCGAGACCTCATTAAAGCGCTGAACTTCACATTCCCCATGTTGGTCGTAACGGTCAACGGTAAGGTCGTCCCCAAGGATGAGTGGGATACCTATGAAGTCGGGGAAAAAGATAATGTCCGCATCCTCCACATGATAGCGGGAGGATAACAAAAACATCGGGCGGGGCGCATAGGGTGTACCCCGCCCGACCACACTCCTGCACATTACTTCAATGCTGCAAGTGCCTGGGCGTACTGCTCGGCTACCGCGTCCCAGTTCACCACATTCCACCAGTTTGCAATGTATTCCGCGCGTCGGTTCTGGTACTTAAGGTAATACGCGTGTTCCCACACGTCCAGCCCCAATACGGGAATGTGCCCGTTCATGTAAGGATTGTCTTGGTTCGGCGTGGAGTACACGGCCAACTTGCCGAACCCATCGACCACCAACCAAGCCCAACCGCTGCCAAACCGTGTGGCTGCGGTCTGGGAGAAGAGATCTTTGAACGCAGCGAAGCCGCCAAACGTCTCGGTAATCGCTTGGGCCAACGGTCCGGACGGCTCACCGCCTCCATTGGGTCCCATGATGGTCCAGAACAGACTGTGGTTCGCGTGCCCACCCCCGTTGTTGCGCACCGCGGTGCGAACGTCTTCGGGTACACTGGCGATATTGCGCAGGAGAACGTCGATGGGGACATCTTGCAAGTACGGGTACTTTTCCAACGCCGCGTTTAACTTGTTCACGTAACCGCCGTGATGCTTGGTATAATGGATCTCCATCGTACGAGCGTCGATGTAGGGCTCCAGAGCATCGTACGCGTAGGGAAGTTCGGGTAACTGATGTGTCACAATACACCTCCGTCTATAGTATGGCATATGGGGGACAACGTGCGGCTTCCGAATGCCGCCTCTTTTAAGCAAGAAGAATTGTACCCTACACCGACCAAGGTGTCAATTTTAGCAACATATCTGTTTCTCTATCAGGAGCATCCCTATCATGTGGACTCAAGAGAAAACGCGCACTCTCGATCGTCTACTGGAGGAACATGTCGGACGGGTGTACACCGCAGCCGTAGCTCACATCCGTCAACATGGGGAGGTAGTGTACGAACGCGCGGTGGGACACACGAATCCGGAAGCCTCCCCCACACCGGCCCACCGACACACTCAATTCGATCTAGCCTCTTTGACCAAACTTTTCACGGCCACCGCGATATTCATGTTGATCACCCACCGAAGAGATGCGTTTCCCCAGGGGGTGGACACACGAGTATCCCACTTACTTCTCGAATTCCGGGGCGAGCGTCCGATTCGGGCTTATGAGGACCCGCTGCATCCCGGTGAATGGGTGACGGTGACCCAAGAGACAGGAACGGTGGACGCGAGTACGATTACTTTACGCGATCTTCTCAGTCACCGTTCGGGATTACCCGCCTGGCGGCCTCTATATCAATGGCCACGGGAGACCATTCGAGAGCACGTCTTGCACACCTTCTTTTCCTATCCCCCACGCACTCACGTCGTGTACTCAGATATCGGTTTTATCCTGCTCGGATGGATTATTGAGCGCGTGACCGGTACACGTTTGGACGAAGCCATCCGAACATGGGTACTCAAGCCCCTGAACTTATCGCACACGACTTATCGTCCACTAGGAGAGACACCCCCACCACACGACGATGAGATAGCAGCCACAGAATTCTGTGCCTGGCGAGGACGACGTATGTGGGGGGAAGTTCACGATGAGAACGCGTGGGCTCTGGGCGGCGTCGCGGGACATGCGGGCATGTTCGGGACCGCGAAGGATGTGGGAATGTTCGGACAAGCATGGCTGGACGCGTTGGGCGGGGCAGGACCGCTACCCCTCCCTCCGGCTCTGGCTCGCGAAGCCGTCATGCCGCAAGCGGAAGAGGGAGGAGTGCGGCGGGGACTCGGTTGGGCCCTACGTTCCGCGGATCCTGAAACTTTTACATCTCCTCTCAGCCCCCAAGCGTTCGGGCACACGGGTTTTACCGGCACATCCCTTCACGTGGACCCGACCACGGAAACGGTGATTGTCGTATTGACCAATCGTGTGTATTATGGACGTGATGCGAGAGGCATTATGGCGTTTCGTCGACATGTGTATCGAACAATTGCCGGAAACGAATGACCAAACGTCTCACGTTCGCAAGTGGAAGGAAAAAGGGCAAAGCGTGCGATGTTCCCTCCTTCACGCGTGAAACTCGGTTATCTACTGGCGCTCAGCGCAGGGGTGCTCCTCCCATACGTGTTCCGTCACGAAGGGTGGGGATGGGCACGCGCGGGGTTGATTGCTTTAGGCGGCTTAGGAATCGTTCTCGCCTGGCCTCCTCCACCCAAAGAACCAGAGGAAACCCTCTCCGATTACATTACGGCTTCACGTTCCTGGCCGGGATGGGGTCTGTTACTCTTAGGGCTTGCCGTCGGTGTCGCCGCAACTTTTCGTGTGTGGCAGAGGGACACGGATCCGTGGGGATTTCGCCTGTGGGCGCTGATGCTCGTCGCTTTGCCTTTAGGCGGCTATCTTCTGCACCCTCCTATGCTTTCCTTTCCATCACTCCGGCGGGAGGCTAGGTACCATGCGGTAGCCCTTGGGTTGATCCTGGCCGGTGTGGGCGTACGGATATACCACCTCGACCGCATCCCGCCCGGCATTTTTGTGGATGAAACCAACGCGGCGGGGGACGCGCTGCGCATTCTAAGTGGGTGGCACGCCTCTCCCTTTGGCGTGGGATGGTTCGAGACGCCGCTTGGCTATATGTATTACATGGCCGGGCTCATCCGGTGGTCTGGCCCCACGTACATGACGCTGAAAGCTGCATCTCTCATCCCGGCCGTTCTCACCCTGATCGCGTTCTACCTCCTGGCCCACCTGCTCTTCGGGCCGCGCGTAGCCATCCCCGCGCTGGCTTTCCTCGCGTTCAGCCGCTGGCACATGACCATGAGCCGCTGGGGGTGGAACGAAGTGGCTCCCCCCTTGTTCCACATCCTCGCGGTGTACTTCCTTGTCAAAGGCAATCGCACCCGCAACCTCGGCCACTTCCTCCTCGGTGGCGTGTGGCTGGGATTGGGTATGTACACGTACCTCGCGTCCCGATTGGTGGTTCTCGCTGTTGTCACCTACCTTCTTTATCGATGGATTGCGGAACGGGGGTTTGTGCAACGAGCCGGATGGGGGATCATTCTCTTCTTCCTGGCGTACACGTTGACGTTTGCTCCTTTAGCTACGACGTATGCCAAAAATCCGTTCGCCTTCCTGAATCGGTCCCGCCAGGTCAGCATTCTCAACGACATGAAGGCTGCATATGATCCCCAACATCCCCTGCCTGCGCCCGTGCGGGCCGTATTCCAGGCTGCCCATCTCCCCACAGAGGTGAGTTTCCGTCCCTTGTGGGTAAATGTCATTAAGCACGCGCGCATGTTCCACGTAGAAGGGGACTATAACCCCCGGCACAACATTCCCGGGGAACCCATGTTGGATTCCATCACAGGGGTACTCTTCCTGTACGGATTGTTTTATGCGCTGCGTTACATTCGAGATCACCGCCAAGGGCTCTTGCTCACTTGGTTGGTCATTCCTCTGCTGGGGGGTATCCTTTCCCTGGTCCAAGAAGCACCGCAAGCGTACCGCACCTTAGATGCCGTTATTGCAATCGCGCTGCTAGCCGGTGAAGTAGTGGGCACGATGCCCCTACCTCTTGGGGACACCACGGCGCGACGCGACCGGATCTACTGGGGTCTCGTAAGCACGCTGCTCGGGGTCGCCGCGTTCCTTAACGTGTTTACTTTCTTCCAAAAATGGGCCCGGGATGACCGAGTGTGGATGGCTTTCTCCCCCATGGAAACCGCAGTCGCCCGAGAGGTCGTTGCCCGCCTCCCCACGAACGACGTGTATCTCTCGCCCACGTTGTATTGGGGTTCACCGTTGCGGTACCTCTCGTTCAACACCACACGGGAAGGGACCCCACCTTACCACCTTATCCAACCGGTAGAAGATCTCCCGCTTACTCGTCCTATCGGGAACAATGCGCTCTTCTTGTTGGATCCACTCTACGCGGATCTGCTCGAACTTTTTACCGAGTACTACCCCCACACCCGCGCGGAGATGGTGTACGGACGAATGAGGGTCCCTTTGTACCTCCGCCTGCACGTTCCCCGCTCCGACATAGAAGCCGTTCACGGATTGACGGTCACATATTCTTTGACCTCCGGCAAAAACATACGCCGTCGGGAGGGAAACCTGAACCGACGGTGGCCGAGAGATTTACCGGAGGGCGTGGATTTGACATCTTTGCACGAGGTGGTTTGGCAAGGCTCCATCTACATCCCTCACTCCGGAATGTACACCCTGCGAGCGGAAGGGAATCTGCGCATTTTAGTGGACGAGGTGCCGTGGACGGGGAGGCGCATGTTGGGTAAAGGGTTACACGCGCTCATTGTACATCAATATGGAGAGGCCGCGC
Organism: uncultured Anaerolineae bacterium; assembly: GCA_964413905.1. GTDB lineage: Bacteria > Chloroflexota > Anaerolineae > JAADDB01 > JAADDB01 > CAYPUG01. The sequence goes on from CAYPUG010000022.1 coordinate 22,130, forward strand.
GGCAACACAAACGCGCGATCCTCATGTGGGAAGGACCTCGTATCTACGCAGGAGTCATTCCCAACAACTACTTCTTCACGCTCTCCCCACCCAAACACGGCTTATGGGGCACCTATATGCACGGCATGGATCTAAACGGTCAGCCCGTGTTCTCCCGTGTGGATCGCACACTGCTCTTGGAATGGACGGATCCGGAGCCCATCGCAGCCGCGTTTTCTGCGCGCTGGACCGGATTTCTTTGGGCGCCGAAAGACGGCACGTATCACTTCCGCTTGGACGCAGATGACGGGGTGCGCCTCTGGCTGGATGGACGGCTGCTGGGGGAAAGTTGGCGTCCGGACACGGTAAATCAGGTGCAAGTGGATATATGGCTACGGCAGGGTTGGCATCCCCTGCGGGTGGAATACTTCCAGAAAGGTGGGGCTAAAGTCATCCGCTTTTACTGGCGCCCCCCGGGGGAAAGAGAATACATTGTCCCGCCCCACGTTCTCCTCCCGAAAAGGGCGTCTGATTGACCGATTATCAAAGCGGTGCCGGGGCACCACACTCCAAAGGAATTAAAGCAATGACAGGGCACCGCACTCCAAAGGGATTGAGGCGGTGATGGGTCTGTTAATCGGAAGCGTCCAATGCACGAACGAAACTTTTTCATCGGTCTCGCCCTGTGAGGAACGCCCATATAATGCTGTGGACAACTTGCTCAACCGGCGCATGGTCATCGGTCCACAGGGGTTCTCTCCGTGTAAAGCGACGGAGGTGGGGCATGGCTTCCCGACCGACCGCACGCACGTAGGGATTGGGGGTGCCGGCCAGGCGCTCTCGCACTTGTTGCTCTGTCATTGGCGTGGTCGTGCCCACGACCAACGCGTTGCCCCACGCGGCCCCGTCCAAGGGCTCATCTAGGACGAACACCGCGGGGAAGACGTGGTTCATGGTGGCTGCAATGCCGTCTACTAAACGATGGTCCGTTTGGGTACGGGCCACGTTCACCGCGACAACGCCCTCCTCTCGCAAATGCGCCTTCACCAGCCGGAAGAACTCCCACGTGGTCAGATGAAAGGGGATGTAAGGGGGACGGTACGCGTCCACCGCTATCACATCGAACTGCCGGTCATGCAACGTGAGATACAGCCGGCCGTCTCCTATCCAAGGTTGAAGGGTGGGGATCTCGGTCAAGCCAAAGTAACGATAAGCGACCTGCACCACCTGGGAGTCCAATTCCACCCCCACCATGGGGATATTCCCGAACGCATGTTTGTACAGCGTGGGGACGGTGCCTCCGGCCAAACCGATGACCAGTAGATCTTGGGGATGTTGTTCAGGGTGCAGGGTGAAACAGGGGGCAAGGAGAAAATAATCCCAAATCCCTGCGCTCAACCCATCCTCCGGGCGCCACACAGAGTGAAGCCCTTCCCCCTCGTTGAGACGCAGCCACCGTTCGCCGTCCACTTCCGACACTTGAATGAAGTTGTAAGGCGATTCCCCCTCGTATAGAACACGCCCGCGACCACTGGGATCTCGCCCCTTCACAGGACGCTGATGCCCTGCCCAAAAGGACAATGCCAAGCCCAGGATGAGGAGCAGGTTGAAAATGACGCGATGTCGCTCTCCATATCGAGCCCGCAACAGGGTGGCCCACGCCAATGCGAGAAGGCCCAACGCGCCGAACGTGACATAGGTTCCCAACGTGGGAAGGAGGACAAAAACCGGGAGAAACGCGCCAAGGAGGGATGCAAAGGTGCCGACGGCCAGGACACGTCCGGTCACGTCACCTATCTCCTCCAGAGTAGCCGCCAGAAGTCGGACGACGAGGGGGGGGACCATGCCCAACGATGTGAGGGGGGAAGCCAGAAGGATCCAAATCACTATCATCGCGACCAACGGCGGAGTCAGGTGATAAGCACGCATTCCCTGCTGCGCCAGGGGGAGGAGATACCGGCTTAAAAGAGGCAGAAGGGCGATGCCCAAACCGGCCCCTTCAAAAGCACTCATTAACTGATCTTGGGGCGGACGTTTGCGCACACGCCCGCCCCGATAGTTGCCCAACGCGAGGTAAAGGAGCACAAAGCCGATGATCGCGGCCCAGACAAAGAGCATATCCCCAAACCAGGGGCGCAGCAGACGGGCCAAGCTCAATTCCACCGCGAGAGCCAGAAAACCGCTCCACGCTGCCGAGAGATAATAAAGGGCCCGTTCTGCGGTCGTTATGACGTCTCTGCCGGCAGGTTCCACAATGCCTCCACTCGATGAAGTTCAAACGCGTTGTGAATGCGACGCACGGCCTCGTCGGCCTGATCCGCGGCCACGACCAGCGAGATGTTTACTTCACTGGACCCCTGGGCGATGGCAATGACGTTGATCCCCGCCTCACCGAGGGCGCCAAAAACCCGAGCCGAAATGCCCGGTGTGCCCCGCATAGCCGCTCCAACGACTGCGATGATGACAATGTGATCCTGGCTCCAGATGCGGTCGATATACCCTCGGCGGAGTTCCCGTTCCATCTCCTCGTGGAGGGAGGCGATAACTTTGTCCACGTCCACGGCCGGGATCACAAAGCAGATGCTTTGTTCTGAGGACGCCTGGGAGATCATGAGAACGCTCACGCCGGTGCGGGCCACTGCGCCAAAGGTCCGAGCCGCGATGCCGGGTACACCCATCATCCCCCGCCCCTCAACGGTCACCAGGGCCAGGTCGCGAATCACGGCAATGGCTTTCACCGGTGTGCCCACCGGGCGGGGTTTGCGCACGATGCGCGTGTTGGGGCCTTCAGGGTCGAACGTGTTCAGCACACGAATGGGGATATCCCGCTCAACGGCCGGTAGGATCGTCTTAGGATGCAAGACTTTAGCGCCGAAATACGCCAACTCCGCGGCCTCCACATAGGAAAGTTCCGGGAGAGTGCGCGCGTCAGGCACGATGCGGGGATCCGCGGTGAGCACGCCGTTGACGTCCGTCCAAATTTGTACCTCGTCCGCGTTCAGACACGCGGCTAAAATAGAGGCGGAATAATCGGAGCCCCCGCGTCCTAATGTGGTCGTGATTCCCTCCCGTGTAGCGGCGATAAACCCGGTGACCACGGGCACAATGCCCTCTTCCAGCAATGGGCGAATTTTCTCTTGCACGCGCGGGCATGTGAGGTCAAGAATCGGGTTGGCCGCGCCAAAAGTATCGTCGGTGACGATAATTTCCCGCGCGTCCACCGCCTCCGCCCGAATTCCGGCAGAGCGTAACACCGCGGCCAATAAGGGCGCGGCCATCTGCTCTCCCAAACCGGAGACCACGTCCAAGCCGCGCGCGGTGAGTTCTCCCAGAACGTAAATACTTTGGCATAGACGCTCGAATTCTCGCAATTTGTCATCCAGAAGCCGACTAATAGCGGCCCGTTCCATGCCGTCCTCAATAAGTTGCCCCGCGACGATCTGGTGCTTGACCAACAACTCGTTACGGGTATCCCGATAAGGGGTCTCATCGCCCGCGGCCGCGGCTTTTGCGGCCCGGATCAGCGCGTCGGTCACTCCCGACATGGCGCTGGTCACGACCACCACCTTATCTTCCTCGTGGGCTTTCCGCACAATGTCAGCCACGCGGGCAAACGCATCTGTAGATCCAACCGAGGTCCCACCGAACTTCAGTACTCGCATGGATGTCATTCCTTTCTCCACAAGAGTATAGGGCACGCCGTAATGTACCCTTTCAGCGAAGGCTCTCTATCCCCTCACAACGGCCAACGCCTGTTCCACATCGGCCAGCAAGTCATCCACATCCTCAATGCCCGCAGAAAGTCTCACCAATTGGTCGGTAATACCGGCCGCCTTTTTTTCCTCAGGCGAAGCATCGTAGTAACTCATGATCGCCGGAATGGTAACCAGACTTTCAACTCCGCCCAAACTGGTCGCCAACCGCGGAATAGTGAGCGCGTCCACGAAAGACCGCGCGTCCTCCGCAGTCCCTGCGATCTCAAAGGAAACGACACCCCCAAATCCACGCATCTGGCGCACGGCCACGTCGTGATCAGGATGAGAGGGCAAGCCGGGATACCACACTCGCCGCACTTTAGGGTGCTCTTCCAGATATTGCGCCAGAATCCAGGCGTTCGCGTTCTGCCGTTCCACCCGCAACGCCAGCGTCTTCAGCCCCCGCACAATGAGATACGCCGCGCCCGGATCCACCAAGGCGCCGAATGTGCCCTGGGCCTCCCGGAGCAGAGAGATGGTCTCACGGTTCCCGATGACCACACCGGCCAGCAAATCATTGTGTCCGCTTAAGTACTTGGTCACACTGTGCACCACTAAATCTACACCAAACGTAAGAGGTTGCAAGTTGTAGGGCGTCGCGAACGTGCTGTCAATGATCACCCGGACGTGGTGCTGACGGGCAATCTCCACCACGCGCTCCAGGTCGAGCACGCGCAAGAAGGGATTGGTCGGTGTTTCCGAGAAGAGGTAACGCGTTCGGGGGGTGATGGCGTGTTCGAGATCGTCATATGCGGCTGGGTTTACCACGGTCACATCCACGCCCCACCGACGCAAAAAAGTCATGCAAAACGCGCGCGTTCGCCGATAAGTATCCAGCGTGAGGATGAGATGATCACCGGGCTGCAATAACGTCATCAGGGTCAAGGTGATGGCGGCCATGCCGGAGGAAAAGAGGAGTGCGTCCTCCCCTCGCTCCAACGCGGCTAACTTCTCTTCGGCCACGCGGACGGTGGGATTCCCATACCGTCCGTACTCACGGAAGGACGGGGGGAGGGTTTCCCGGGCTTCCATGAAGTGAATTAGCGCGTCGGTGTTCGGAAAGGTGTATGTCGCGCTTTGCACAATGGGCGTGGGCACGCTATGGTAGGGGTTCACATGAGGTTCCCCCGCATGGACGGATTGGGTCGAAAATGAGGGATACGACCGATAAGACACGGATGGGTGAGTTTTCGCGGACGTAGATGTTTTCTGGATCATTTAAGCCCTCCTCATTGACATGTTGGGAGGGCTCCGGCAACAAAAAAGCCTCTTTCTGGAAGAGGCTCAGGCAACGTCAACGCCGACGACCTCTCATCTTCCAGAGTACTCCGCATTCCTCTGCCGGAATTGGCACCTTAGTCAAGAAGAGACATACCACGTCATCGGGGTCATGCTCACCCTGACCAGGTTGCCGAGGCTTCACAGGGCCGGTCCCTCCACCTCTCTGGATAAGAGCGTCAGGCCAAAGGCCGTATTCAGTTGTTGAGTTCACATCATACGCAAACCGGAGAATTTGTCAAGACTCTCCCGATGGTCTTCCGCGCGCGCAGAATACGCGCCGTCCCCTATTGCGTTTGGACACACGCCACGGTTTGACATACAATATAGATTCAGTAGATTGGGCCGGTGAATGAATTCGGCTGTTCAAAGTCAACATGGGTACCCCTGATTGACTGCCAAAACTCTGCGAATGCACCTTGGCCTAGAAAGAGGTCTTCTACTTCTTCTTTACGCCGAGGTACATGAAACGCGATGTGTCAGTCAATTAGATGGGTACCCCGAAAGATTGAACTTTTGAGAAATTCTTTCCTGCCGATGGACTCCATACACATGCACTGAAACCATCCATTGATAAAACCTTATTAGCATTATTGAGGCAAGGTATCGGCAACTCGGCAAAGGGCCGGTGAAAGAGAAATCAAGGAACAAGCCAAAGGAAGATTATGCGTGTGCTAACTGTGTCGGACAAAGTTGTCCCCTATCTTTATGACCGCCATCTCAAGCAGGTGGTCGGGTCTGTGGATTTGCTTATTTCCTGTGGAGATGTGCCTCCGTATTATCTGGATTTTCTCAGCACTACCTTGAACGTCCCTCTTTTCTTTGTGTACGGGAATCACACCTTTGGCGCGCATCAGCAATGGCCGGGAAAGCGTTCTCTACCTTCCGGTGCAAACCTTCACCGGCGTGTGGTGCAGTATCAAGGACTTCTTCTGGCAGGACTGGAAGGTTCGCGCCGATACCGACCTCGGGCCCCCCACCAGTACACCGAGGGGGAAATGCTCCGGAACTGCCTCACACTGGTTCCCGCGCTCTTGCGAAATCGCTTAGTATACGGTCGATTCCTGGATGTACTTATCACCCATGCTCCGCCCCGTCACATTCACGACGGTGAGGATGTGGCCCATCGCGGTTTCTCTTGTTTCCGCTGGTTCATGCGCGTGTTCCGACCCCGGTACTTGATTCACGGGCATATGCACGTATACCGTCACGACATACCGACCGTCACCCGATTTGCAGAGACGACGGTTATCAACACCTACCCCTATCGGGTGCTGACCCTGCAACCTGCCTCCACCTGCTCCCCTTTGTCACGAATAAGCGAACGGGCCCATCGTATCTGGGATCACATAAACGTGCGGTGGCAATCCTTTATCTCCGAAAAAAATGAGGAAATGGTCGATGTCTGAAGAAAAACATACAATGCGTCATCCATCCCCCTTGGTCATTGTCTTCGGCGGCACACGCGTGCCCGAAACGCACCCCCTTTACGCGAGGGCACGACGCTTGGGACAATTGCTGGCGAGGGCCGGGTACCGGGTTGGTAGTGGGGGGTACATGGGCGTCATGGAAGCCGTCAGCAGGGGGGCAGCCGAAACAGGAGGCTACGTGGTCGGTTACACCAGCGACGTGTTTGAAGCCCTGACGCCCAACCCCTGGCTTAGCGAGGAACGCCGTACCCCTGACCTCATCACCCGCATCAAGCGCATGGTGGACGAGGGGGACGCGTTTATCGCCGCGCATGGAGGCATCGGCACTCTGGCCGAACTCACCGTGGTGTGGAATATCCTCCTTTTGGACCACATCCACGGTCACCCCATCCGACCCTTAGTGCTTCTGGGCCAAGAGTGGGTGCCTGTACTAGAGACATTTCGGGCCCACACTCAGATGGGCCATAGCGCGTTTCAGTTGATCCACCGAGTGGATACACCCGACGAAGCAGTGGCGAAAGTGCAGGAGCGTCTGGCCCACGCCAACGTGTCCTGAACATTCCCCCAACCTCTTGTCTGTAAGCTTGGGGGAAGAACTCGGCGGTAATCGTCTCACCCACACAGGGTGACGTCATCACATATACCGACATCCCAAAGGGAGGAGGTGCGCCTTGAAGTACATCGTATGCCTCAAACAAGCACCGGACACGGCCGAATTGCCCAAGATCACCCCGGAACAGGCCTTGGCAGGAAATGAAGGAGCCACACTGGTGGTCAATCCGTGGGATGAGTACGCGATTGAAGAGGGCATTCGGCTGAAGGAGCGATTTGGAGGGGAAACGGTCGCCCTCAGCGTGGGGCCCGATAAGGTGGATGAGGCCCTGAAATCGGCCTTGGCCATGGGCTGCGATCGCGCAATCCGGCTGTGGGATGAAGCGTTCGCGGATAGCGATTACTGGGGTACAGCCCTCATCTTGGCCAAGGGCATTGAGAAGGACGGTGGCGCGGATGTGGTGCTCACGGGCAAGATGTCCGTGGACGGAAACGCAGGCGCGGTGGCCCACGGGATTGCCTGTAAATTGGGCGTGTCCTTGCTCACCCAGGTTGCCAAGATCGTGGACATCGCCGACGGCCAGATTACCGTGGAGCGCTTACTCGACG
>CAYPUG010000023.1:0-13219 GCA_964413905.1 uncultured Anaerolineae bacterium
ACCCCACCGCGAAGTATTCGTACAACTTCAAAGGATCAATGTGCGCGGTCCATCGATTAATGCGGTAGGGCATGAGTGCCACATCCAACCCTTTCATGTACAACGGAAGGCGCTGCGGTGGTCGAAATCCCAACCGGTGAACGCGCGGGTGCTCCAGCAGCGTCCACTCATCCGCCCGATGACGCAACTGATTCGGCCCGACCAACACTAAATGCACATCTGGGAGAGTGTCCACGATTCGACGGAGGAGAGGAATGTCAATCTTATCGTTGATCACCCCCACATACCCCACGCGAGGGGAAGGGATATCGGCCAAGTCCTCAGGTAATTGCGGACACGCGAGGGACCGCTGAAACAGGGGCCAATCCACCGCGTTGGGCACTAAATGCACATTCGAGTTAAAGACGCGCGCTTTCTCTACCAACGCCGGGTGCGTACAAATGACCAAATCGGCCTTTTGCAACAAGAACTCGTGCCGCTCCTTCAGATGGGCCAACCGTTCCCGGGACAGATATTCCGCCTCATACGCGACATAATCGTCCACCACGTGATACACCACGCCCCCTGCATTCACCATTTCCAAAAAATCCACCTGGTCAGGAGCCGTTAACCAGAGCACAGGACGCGGCCGGGGGGAAGGCCAAGGATAACACCGGAGCACTCGCTTTACAGCCCCGTTTATCACCTTTTGGGCCAGGCGGTCACTCCACCGGGCCAAACCACGTCCCACCCGAGCCGTCCACGCGGGCAATGTCAACACGTGCAAGTCGGGACTGGTCGTCAAGGGCTGCTCCCGGCGGGGATACCAGGCCGTTAGCCGCTTTAAGTGCCGCCACGCGCGACGAACATAAGGCCGCGGGTTCACGTAAAGAACAGGAGTCCGTCGGGCCAAACGGGACATAATCTGCTGACGGTTCCGCCAAGGCCCTTGCCAAGGATCGCGACCGGCTACAACGACCGGTGGCACTTCAGGCTGCTCTTGCAAAATCGGCCGACACAAAAGGCGCTCGTACACACGCACGTGTTCTCGAGCCAGGGCCGTCCAATGGCGCGCCCGCGCGAACGCGAGGGCTTGCGTCTCGGCCCCACGCAGTTCCCCGGCCAGGGCGCGATACAGAGCCTGGGCCAGACCGGCCTCATCCCCCGGCGCGTACAACAGACCACGGCCCTCCGCAGCGAGTTCCACAAAGGGACCCAGCGCGGGAGCGATGATCGGCTTTCCAAAGGTGAAAGCCAACAACGCGGCCCCAGACGTGGTAATGTGTCGATATGGAAGGACACACACATCCGCGGCATTGAAGAAGTACTGCAGGTCCTCATCGGCCACATACGTCAAGTGGGTGATAATACGAGGGTCCTCCTCTGCAAGGGAACGGATCTCCGCGGCGTATGCGGGCGCTTCGGCCTTCCCCACGATGAGCAGCCGCGCGTGGGGAGCATCCAGAGTGCGAAACGCGCGAATCAGAAACTCAATGCCCTTGTATGGGCGCACTTGGCCCAGAAAAAGGAACACATACGCATCGTCCTCCACATGAATTCCCATCGACCGCAGGTACGCGCGAGCCCCCCGGCGATCCACGGCGTTCGGGTAAGCGCCCAAGTAACTTCCGTGGGGGATCACAAAGACGTTACGCCGTCGTCCGTACCGGCGGGCGACCTCCTGAGCCACGGTTTCATCGTGGACGTGGATCGCGTGGGCCACGCGAAAGATAACCGCGTTCGCAATCCGGTTGAGGATAGGAGAACGTCCCTCGTGATGGTTCAGATTGTGGACGGTATAAACGATCTTCCGATTGAGAAGACGGGCTAACAATAGGGCCAGCAGCACGGACACAAACCCCTTCCGGCGCTGCCAGGTACGCGGCACCATAAACAGGTGTTCTATCCAATGAATGTGGAAGATGTCGTAAACGCGGGCGTGGCGGAGCACCCAACGAAGGCTGAGAAAATACGTGTGGCCCACTTCTATCCGGGGAGAAGTGGCGTGCACACCTCGAGCCAACAAACGCACATAGGGATTCAAACGCACCCGTGAGACAAAGACCACCCGCGTCAATTTAGGATCGTAAGCCGGTTGGGCCACCGAACGTTCTCCCCCACCTTTATCATTCGCGCCGCGGATTCAAACCAAGCGTAGTCCGGGGGATTGAGGATGTCAAGTTTTGGTCAACGCCCAGAGGGACATAAAGGTCCGGCGGTTGCCCAACCCTTTACTCTCCCCTATAATTCGAATCACACATATCACGACGCGGAACGGAACCCGCCGGGCACAGATAACACCTTACGCATTACCGGCGTGAACGCAGGAGAGGCGGCCATGGATGTGGTCGAGGAAATCAAATCACGTCTGGACATTGTAGATGTCATCGGATCCTACATTTCCCTGCAACGCAGTGGAAAAAACTACAAAGCCCTGTGCCCTTTCCATGAAGAGAAAACGCCTTCTTTCATCGTCTTCCCTGAGACGCAAACATGGCACTGCTTTGGCGCGTGCAATACCGGTGGTGACATTTTCTCCTTTGTGATGAAGAGAGAAGGCGTGGATTTCAAAGAGGCGCTGCGCATGTTGGCTCAGCGGGCGGGCATCCCCTTGGACGAACTGCACCCGGAAGCAGGCGAACGGGGGGAATTGCGAGAACGCCTCCGAGCCATGCACGCCGCGGCCACAGCCTATTACCAAGATAATCTCCTACGCCGTGCCGAAGGCGAACCGGCTCGAGAGTACGTCAAACAACGTGGTCTGAACCCGGAAACCATCGCCGCCTTTCAACTGGGCTACGCGCTCGACGCGTGGGACGGGTTAATGAAGTACCTCACAGAATTGGGATTCAGCGAGGAGGAAATGGAGCAGGGCGGGCTCATCATCCGCCGGGAGAACGGCACCGCGTACGACCGATTTCGTAACCGACTGATCATCCCCATTCACGATACCCAGGGTCGCGTCATTGCGTTCGCCGGCCGGGTCATTGGAGCAGGAGAGCCTAAATACCTCAACTCGCCACAAACGCCCCTCTTTGACAAGGGACGCACCCTGTACGGATACGCGCAAGCGGTACGGGCTATCCGCGCGGAGGACCGGGTGATCATCGTCGAAGGATATATGGACGTGCTCTCCGCGCACCAAGCCGGTTTCCGCAACGTTGTCGCATCCATGGGGACCGCGCTGACGCCCACCCAGTTACGTATGCTTTCCCGTCACACCAAGCACATCATCTTGGCCCTGGACGCGGACGTGGCCGGACAAAAAGCCGCGCTGCGGGGGGTGGAAGTCGCTCGAGATGCGCTGGATCGTCGCGTGGAACCCATGATCACCCCCACCGGTGCAATTCGCTTCCAGACGACGTTGGACGTGGACATTCGACTGCTCACCCTACCTGAAGGACTGGATCCCGATGACCTCATCCGCCGGGAGCCCGAACGCTGGACCGCTCTGGTGAATGAAGCGCTACCTGTCGTGGACTTCTATCTGAAGCACATTCAACACACATTGAATCTGAACACGCCTCAGGGGAAACGAGAAGCGGTACAGGTGATGAGCCCACTTCTCCGGGAGATAAGTGATGCCACAGTGCAGGATCACTACCTGCAACGGTTGGCCCGTCTCCTTCAGGTGGATGAACGGGCCTTGGCTGCAGATATCTTCAAGCCCCAACCCCGCCGTTCCCTGCGCCAAAAGCAGGTACCCCCTTCCCCGCAACGGACACCCGCCCCCCTCACGACAATAGACACGGCCCAACAAAGTCGAGCCCTGGAAACGCACATCATCATCTTGCTTTTACGCACTCCCACCGTCCTCGGGGAGATCGGCGATGCCCTACGCCGACTGGGTCAGGAAGACCTAACCATGGAGGAATTCGAGGACGTTCGTCACCGTCTTATCCTCCAAGTGTTGCTTACTCGACTGGTTAGTGGTAATCTTAAGGCAGGGGGAGATGTGCTGGTCGATATACCGGAAGATATGCACGAATACGTGCAGACCTTGCTAGAGCACGCCCACAACATGCCGGATGTACCCCTGCACATCGCACGGCAAGAAACCGTGGCGGCAATCCTACATTTTCGTCTGAAGCGACATCGGGAACTGGCGCATCAATTGCGCTTTCTGTTGGAAGAAGCCCAGACCCAAAACGATGAACATTTACTGCTCACATACGGCGTCAAACTGGGCAATCACTTACGGGCTATTCACCAACTGGAACGTTTACTGCCCGCTGCCATGTCGGTCCATTGAAAGATTGCTATATACCAAGGTCCATAAAATACGATGTGTCGGCCAATCAGGATGAACACATTGCATTTTATGTGCCCAAGACACCGAGAAGAATTTGCTAACCACTTAATCTTTTCGCTATAGGTAGGAGCCGTGAGCAAACGTAAACGACGTCAAACCCGACGACCCCAAAAAGAAAAACAACAACCGGAACTGGAATTAAGTAAAGACTTAGACCTGGAAAGCACAACCGGCATTCCGCTCGTGGAAGAAGACTCTGTAAGAGCGGGAAGCAACGGCCTGCTCGTGGTTTCGCCTGATGAGGACCAAATTCTCCTGGTGGAACACGCGGAGGAGGAAGCTCCAGAGGCGGACGTGCCCATCATTGAACACGATGAGGAGTTGGAAGCCCGGGTAGAAGAGGAAAAGCAACTCCCTGTAGAGGACATCATTAAAGAATGGGAAGAAGCCGGGATTGCAGACGATCCGGTACGCATGTACTTACACGAGATCGGCCAAGTGCCCCTCCTCAAGCCGGAAGAAGAAATTGAACTGGGCAAACGCATCCAGGCCGCTAAAAAAGCCAAAGAAGCACTCGAAGCCGGTGTAGACGATCCGCAACGTCGAGCAGAGTTGGAACGCATCATCCAAGATGGAGAAGAAGCCAAGCGGAAACTGGCCCAAGCCAACCTGCGTCTGGTCGTCAGCGTGGCCAAGCGTTACCTGGGTCGTGGCATGTCCTTCCTGGACTTGATTCAAGAAGGCAACCTGGGATTGCTCCGCGCGGTGGAGAAATTCGATCCCACGCTGGGCTTCAAGTTCAGCACCTACGCGACCTGGTGGATCCGCCAGGCCATCAGTCGGGCTATTGCCGACCAATCCCGCACGATTCGTATTCCCGTCCACATGGTGGACACCATTAACCGGTTAGTGCGCGTCCAACGACAACTCACCCAAATTTTGGGGCGCGAACCCACGGCCGAAGAGATCGCCCTAGAAATGGGCTACTTAGATCCGGACGAAAAGGAAATCGCAGAGCACGCGATGAACACCGGCCTGCCCATGGACCCGGTTATCGAACGCAAGTTGCGACGAGCCGCGCAGAAAGTTCAACGCATTCTGCGCATTGCCCAGGAACCCATGTCCCTGGAAATGCCCATCGGCGACGAGGAGGATACATCGCTCATCGACTTCGTGGAGGATGATTCCCTCCCCGCGCCGGGCGATGCAGCCAGCCGGGAACTGTTGAAGGAACAAATGGCCGACGTGTTGAAAGCACTTTCAGACCGCGAGCGGGAAGTACTGGAACTGCGCTTTGGCCTCAAAGACGGCAAGAGTTACACCCTGGAAGAGGTCGGACAGATGTTCGGCGTCACGCGAGAGCGCATTCGTCAGATCGAAGCCAAGGCGCTCCGCAAGTTACGCCACCCACAGCGCAGTCACAAACTGCGGGATTATCTCTCCTAAGACGCCATCCGGGAAAGGAGTACACATAAACGATGCGCCGGGGCCACCTGCTCACCCTCTTCTTCGTGCTGGCCGCGCTGGTCGGATGCGTGAGTAAATATGTGGCCCCCCCGTCCCCAACGCCCTGGCCCACACCGGTATATCCCCTCTTACCCACGCACACCCCCACACCGACTCCCACCATCACTCCCACCCCTACGCCTGCCCCCCACACGGCCACCTTGACCCCGACGCCTTACATCCCACCGACCTCCACGCCTACCATGCCCCGTTCGCCCACACCCACGCCGACCCCTACACCGTACATCGTGGTCGAACGGCCGCGGGTTAACGTGCGCACCGGACCGGGATTGCTGTACCCTATTCTGGGACAACTGCTGAAAGGCACGACCGTGCCCATCATCGGTAGAGATCCCTCCGGAAAATGGTGGTATGTTTGTTGTCTGGACGGACAGGCGGCCTGGATTGCCGGCTGGGTGGTCACCGCCCACAACGACACCTCTCGTGTGAGCGTAGTCGAACACATCCCGCCCCCGCCCCCCACGCCGACACCACGGCCCACCCCGCCACCGACCCCTACTCCTACGCCCGCTCCGTTATACGACCGAGTGTACGGTCCGGTCGCCATTCCCAGCACCAATCCCATTATGACCGTGTGGGTCAAAGTGGCCACGCGCGCGGATACACCCATTCCAGGCGTTTTAATCCGCGTGCTCCATAACGGCAAAGTGCTGCAAGAAGGGGTGACGTCTGACGTATTCGGGTTTACGCGACCTTCGCCCGCGTTTGGTTTCTATCACCCCTACAATGCGAAGTTAGAAATCCACAACCCGCCCACAGGACGTTTTGAGATCGTTTTAATCCAAGAGGGTCGCGAAGTGGTCCCCCATGTGGTTATCTACCGCAGTGGTGATACGCCGGGAGCGGAATTTTACATCGCGTTCCGCCACCGTTGACCTCGCGCGGGAATAACATCCCTGCCTTTCCCTTTGCCCCTGAGCATATTTCCCAAAATATCCCCAGGTTATCCCAAAGTTATCCCAAAATATCCTTGGGATATTTTGGGATAAATCCGATAACTCGATAAAGTGCCACATTGCGGTTCATGTATCCCAACACCAAAGGGGCGGAACCACGCGTATTACCACGTGGAGCTTTGTCGGTCCATCCCTGCAATTACTTCAAGATGTAATATGTCCCCCGTTTATCTCCCACTTTAATCAACAGACCTTTTTGAACCAGATCGGCCAGATCGAGACGAAGCGTTTCCGGACTGACGTCTGGACACAGTTCCCGATATTCTCGATTGGTGATACGCCCTTCCCGCTCTAAATAACGCAATGCCTTCAATTGACGAGGATTCAGCGGAACCCCCCAATCCCGTCGGGACATCGCGGGCACTCGTTCCCGCTGATTGTGCAAAATCACCGTAAAAGAGTAGGGCGTTGCTTTGAATTCCGGCCGAGGATGTCCTGCAGCCAACATATCTTCAATCATGCGGTCAATGCCTAAACCCAGTTCCTCGATATAACCCCACTGATATAATCCGTTGACAATGCGTGGATTTCGGCTGAAGTGCTCCTCGACGATGTTGTCCAATGTAATATATCCCGGCAATCCTCCCGGACTGGTCACTTCTAAACGGTCATCAAACATGCGAACTTCGATGCGACGGCCACTCAAACGATAATCCCTGTGAGCGACCGCGTTAACCAACGCTTCACGCACGGCAAAAGGCGGATATTCCAGCCGTTCTTCCCGCTGTAATCCCCGCACTACGGCTTCTACCCGCATCTCCTGGCGCACCACATCCCAAGCCCGTTCCAATAACCGGGGCAGAGGCCCACGGATCTTTTCCCGACGACCGTAACCGGGCAATCCTTCCGGACCTCGCGGGTCTACCCCCTCAAAGCGCACAAAATCCAATTCGGCTTGCGGTAAGAAGAATTGGGGATCCTTACCGAAAAGCAGGATTCCGGCCACCGTAGGCTCCCCATCATCGGTCACCGCGCCGGCCGCGCGCAGAAGTTCCTCTGTGGTGCCCAGCCAGGTACGACGTTGTTTTTCTTCCCAATGCTGACGATATTCCTCAACAATATCGGGGTTGAAATCGTTCAACGTTGCACCGGGGACGACCTCTGCCTCAAAATCACCGGTGCTTTTCGTCGCGGCTAACTGACGGATCGCATCCCCGCTCAGAGGTTTGTTCTCCGCACCGCTACGGATGAGCACTCGACCGTCGTCCAAACTGTGGAGTTCAGTACTGCGCGGCACTTGAATAACGATCACCGGTCCCTGGGGGGTCTGTTCCGCACGCCATTCCGTCCGCACCAGCGGCCGAGTGCGTGCCAATGCCAGGCGCAACACATCCTCCACTTCATCCGGCAGGGAAACACCCAACACCGTGCCTTGAGCATCCACGCCCACCACAATAGTTCCCCCATCCGCGTTGGCGAACGCAATGAGGGTCTCGGCCAATGCGTCCACATCCAAGTCGGAAACAAATTCCACCGTTTGCCCCGGACCATGCTTTAACCACTGCTTCAGCATAAAGGATCTCCCTTCCCTTCACCGACTACTTATCCGCACTTTCTGATGGACCGACCAAACTCCATGTACGTACGTTGGCTTAAAAGGATTCCCCTCTTTCTTTATGCCAAGGTATATAAAACGCAATGTGTCGGTCAATCAGCCGCATTTTTATAAAGTGTACCAAAATTCGCAGAATGAAGAAAACTTTTGTTCTCACCTTCTGAATCAGGGGGAAGGAGGTACGCCTCCCCTCACGTGAGAAGAGGCTTTAGTGCGCCGTGCCGACACCCGCGGAATGCGTTCAATCTCCATACAATGCTTTGGCCTGCTCCACGTACTCTAAACTCTGATGTCGGAAATATGTGTTGTACAGTTCCGCGTAATGCCCGCCCTGGGCCATGAGAGCGTCGTGATTTCCCTCCTCGATAATGCGTCCCCGTTGCATCACAATAATCCGATCCGCGGCCTGGACGGTGAAGAGGCGGTGGGCGATGATGATACTGGTGGTATCGGCCATGATGAGATTCAACGCCTGCTGAATCTGCCATTCGGTAAAGGGATCAATGCTGGCCGTCGCTTCGTCCAAAATAAAAATCGCGGGACGTTGGACCAACACCCGCATGAGAGCCACCAACTGCCGCTGGCCCATGGAGAGGTGGTTCCCCCGCTCTCCCACTTCCGTGTGCAACCCCTTGGGAAACGTTTCCAGCCATTCCCCGTTTCCAATGCGGTACGCTAAATCCAAGATCTCTGCCTCGGTAACCTCAGGCCGCGCGTAACGGATGTTCTCCAACACCGTTCCGGTGAAGAGAAACGGCATCTGGGAAACGATGCCCAACTGCCGACGGTACGCCCTCAAGTCCAGAGTCCGAATATCCATCCCGTCCACAAGAATACGCCCTTTCTGAAATTCGTAAAAACGGGCAATCAACCGCGCCACCGACGTCTTCCCCGCCCCTGTGTGCCCGACCAAGGCCACCGTCTCCCCCGCGTGAATGTGGAGGTTGAAATCGGCCAACACCTGTTCCTTCTCCGAGTAACGGAACCACACGTGCTCCAGACGGATGTCCCCGCGCAACGGAGGGACCGGATGGTGGGCCCTCTGGACTACCGCGGGTTTCGCGTCGATGAGCGCGAACACACGCTCCGCCGCGGAAAGGCCGGCCTGCACCTGGGCGGAAAACGCGGACAGGTTCAACACAGGGAACCAAAAACGGTTCAAACTCTCAATGAACAAGTACCAGACCCCCGCAGTCACAACCCCTTGGACGGTGCTCATACCGCCCGCGTACACCAACATGGCTGTACCCACCCCGCCCAGAGCGTTCAAGATGGGGAAAATCGACGCCAGAACAATGCCCCGGTACACGTTCACTCGATACGATTGGCGGTTAGCCTCCGCGAACTCCTTATAAATGAGCGCTTCTTGCCGAAAGTTCTTCGCCACAGCAATGCCGCTAATGGTTTCCTTAATAGCTGCGTTCACATTCGCCAAAGCCCGCATACCCTGCTGAGTCACCCGCCGGGCCACCCCTCGCAAACTGCTGGCCACGAGGAAGAGCACAGGGAGGAACGCAAACAGAAGAAGCGTCAAGCGCCAATCAAGGGCAATAAGCACCGCGCCCAGGATAATGGCTTGTAAGAATTGGCCTAGGATGTCCGTAATTAACGTCACCACATCTCCAAAATCCTGGGTATCGGAGACAATGCGTGACACAATCCGACCGGAGGAGAACTTATCATAAAACGACAGGTCATGGGAGACCGACGCGCGGAACGCGGCCGAACGCAAAGCCAACACCACATCCCCCACCGCGCGCACGGTCAACCGACGACGCACCCAATTGGCCAGCCAAGTCACCACACCGCTGGCAAAAACGGCCAATCCCAGCAGGATCACCGTCACAGGCGTAGGATGGGCGCGGATAAGGTCCACCCCGCGCGCCACAATCATCGGCAGGGCCGCGCCAGAAGCGGAGATGATACCGATGAACATGACCGTCACTATCAAACGGCGAACCTGGGGCCGGAAATAGGTGGCCATGCCGCGGATAAGTTCCCGATCGCTATATTGACGGTCGTACTCTTCAGCGCCTAAGCGTGCGAAGAAGATTCACCTCCTCCGAACCGATCGGCCCGCGCAAAGATACGGCGGTACGTCTCGGAGATCTGTAACAACTCCTCATGGGCCCCCATCGCGGCAATGCGTCCTTGGCGCAAGACGATGATCAAGTCGGCCCAGCGAATCTGCGACAAGCGATGAGTAATGATGAATGTAGTACGCCCTTTGGACGCGGTGAAAATGGCCCGTTGGATTTTGTCCTCGGTGGCGCTGTCGATCGCGCTCGTAGAATCGTCCAGGATGAGAATGGCGGGATCGGTGAGGAAGGCGCGGGCCAAGGCCAACCGCTGGCGCTGACCACCGGACAACATGACCCCGCGCTCACCGATCACCGTCTCATACCCGTCCTTAAAGGACATGATGAAGTCGTGGGCCTGCGCGGCCTTCGCCGCGGCAATGATCTCCTCCATCGTTGCGTCCGGCTTGCCGAACGCGATGTTCTCCCGAATAGTGCGAGAGAAAAGGAAAACGTCTTGCTCAATGATGGAAATCTGGCGACGTAACGCTTCCAAGTTCCACTCCCGCACATCCACCCCATCCACCAACACCTGGCCTTGGTCCACATCGTACAGGCGATTAATGAGCTTGACCAGCGTCGTCTTGCCCGCGCCCGTCTGGCCCACCAACGCCACGCGCATCCCCGGCTCCACGTGGAAAGTAACATCGCGCAGCACGGGCTCTCCCCCGGGATATGCAAACGTCACATGGCGGAACTCCACCTCCCCCCGCATCTTACCCGCGTAGCCCCCTACATTTTGGTCCACATGCGTCTGCGCGTTCATCAACTCCAGAATGCGGCGGGCCGCGGCCAACCCGGAAGAAATCCGGGAGTAAGCGAACAGGGACACAAAAGTGGGGAAGCGGAACAACTGGAGCAGCCCCACATAAGCCACCACCGCGCCCACATCAATCGCTCCCAGGCGAAACAAATACACCGCGTGGAAAAACCCTGTGGCCGTGGCCACGCCCAGGAGGAGCAAAGGCAAAAAACGAGCCTCCACATCCCCCTGACGCACGTACGCGTCCCGAAACCTCCGGGCCAATGCGTGAAACGTTTGGATCTCCCGATCCTCCTGAGCAGCCCCCTTCACCGTCTCGATGCCGTCCAGCACTTCTGAAAGATGACTCGTCATCACGCCAAAACGCTCGCGCACTTGAGAGGTGATCGGGCTTAGTTCGCGTAAGTACTGCGCCAACGCCATCACATAAGCCACAAGAAACAGGGCCGGAGTCAACACCAAAGACCAATGATACCGCGGGGCAATGAGAAAAGGCATGACCATAAAATTCGCAGAGCCGATGACTAAATTCACACCCGGGCTGAACATCAAGTTGATCTCCCGCACGTCGTTCGTCGCCCGGGCCATGGTTTCTCCGACCGAGTGCATATCGTGAAATGTCATGCTCTTGCCCAGGAGGTTTATGTAGAGTTCGTCGCGAATATCCCGTTCCATGCGCTGGGCAATCAACTCCGCGCCGGCATTGCGGCCCCATTGTAATATGCTGCGGATAAGCTGACTGAACACGATAAGGAGGGCAATAGGCAAGAGTTCGTGAACCCGTGGAGGGGTGGCGACAATTGCGTTGAACGCTTTGCCTGTCAACATAGGCACCAAGGCCGCCAAGGCTGCATTCCCCAACGCGCCGACCAGCATGAGGAGGACCAGATACCAGTACTGTCGCACGTGGGAAAGAATCCAACGGACCGGCCCCCGTTTATCGGAACGATATGCATTAGGCAAGGTAAATTCTGCGGGATGAAACGCGTTAGCATCCATCATCTCTACCCCTAAACCACGTACGCACCAACCAAAGCGCGCGGCAGGGAATATCATCTCCTTCCGTTCATCCTTCTCCCCTATCCCAAGACAAATAGCGTACGTCCTTTTGCGCCCCTCGTCAAGAATACCCATCTCGAGCATAAGACGTATCAATGCTCTAACGCGCGAAGGCGATGTATCGGCGGTTGAGACATCGTAAGGCCGTCGGGTAGGCGACGGTATTGCCGTCGTCTACCCGTTTGCCCCTAGGCCGATGAGGGTCATGTCTTCGCCTACCATGCGACCTTCTGAGAGGACATCCAACAAGTCCCATATCGATTTTCCGAACTTTCTCCCCACATTTGGTACAATTCCCCTCGAACTCGTGAATGAGCAACGTGTCCCATCCGATGCCGGCAATAACGATGGAACATATGAGGAGGCAAAGCATGAACGAGACGTACAATCCCTTTGGGGCCCGGGTGCAATTCGACACCGGGAGCGGCCCTGCGTATATGTATAACATCCACGTGCTCGAGGAGCAAGGCATCGCGGAGGTGTCCAAACTCCCCTTTACCATCAAGATTCTTCTCGAAAATCTGCTCCGCCACGTGGATGGGAAGATCGTCACCGAGGACGACGTAGTGGCTCTGGCTCAGTGGAAGCCCCAGGCAGAAAAACGCCCCGATATTCCGTACATGCCCGCGCGCGTTGTGCTCCAGGACTTCACCGGCGTGCCTGCGGTGGTGGATTTAGCGGCCATGCGCGACGCGATGAAGCGATTAGGTGGGAAACCTACCCGCATTAATCCACATATCCGCGCGGACTTAATCATCGATCACTCGGTCCAAGTAGACTATTTTGGTTCCATCTACGCACTTTATTACAACGCAGAGAAAGAATTTGAACGCAACCGAGAGCGCTATGCATTTCTACGTTGGGCTCAACGCGCGTTTGAAAACTTCAATGTGGTTCCCCCGGATACGGGCATTATTCATCAGGTCAACTTGGAATACTTGGCTCGGGTCGTACACCTGCGGGAGATAGACGGGGAAAAGGTCGCCTATCCCGACACGCTGGTCGGTACCGATTCCCACACCACCATGATCGCGGGCCTGGGCGTGCTAG
>CAYPUG010000023.1:13229-26761 GCA_964413905.1 uncultured Anaerolineae bacterium
GGGGTGTGGGCGGCATCGAGGCCGAGGCCAACATGCTGGGCCAACCCCTGTACATGCTCACCCCGGACGTCATCGGCTTCAAACTCACAGGCGAACTTCCTGAAGGCGCCACCGCGACAGACTTGGTACTCACCATCACCCAGATGCTGCGTCAAAAAGGCGTGGTGGGGAAGTTCGTGGAGTTCTTCGGCCCGGGGATCACCAACCTGAGTTTGGCCGACCGAGCCACCATCTCCAACATGTCGCCCGAGTACGGTGCCACAGTGGGGTTCTTCCCTGTGGACATGGAAACGCTCCGCTATCTCATCGGCACCGGCCGCAGCGAGGAGTTGGTCGAACTGGTCCATCGGTATACGCAGGAGCAAGGCCTCTTCCGCACAGATGAGACCCCAGACCCGGTGTACACCGATGTCCTCGAATTGGACATGAGCACGGTGGAACCCAGCATCGCCGGGCCCAAACGGCCCCAAGATCGTATTCCCTTGCGCGAGGCCAAGCCCTCCTTCCATCAGGTGCTGAAATCCTTCGGCCGGGAACCCAGCGACACCAACGGCCGCAAGAAGGCGATCGTGGATCTCAACGGCGTAGAAGTGGAATTGAAGGACGGTGCGGTGGTCATCGCGGCCATCACCTCCTGTACCAACACGTCCAACCCCTCGGTGATGATCGCGGCCGGCTTGGTGGCTAAGAAGGCCGTAGAATTGGGCCTGGACGTGAAGCCATGGGTGAAAACCAGCTTGGCGCCGGGTTCTCGCGTGGTGCCCCAATACTTAGAAGACGCGGGATTGCTCCCCTACCTAGAAGCGCTCCGTTTCCACGTGGTCGGTTTTGGGTGCACCACGTGCATCGGCAACAGTGGCCCTCTTCCCGAACCCGTTGCTAAGGCCGTTCAGGAGAATGACTTGATTGTGGCCGCGGTGCTCTCGGGCAACCGCAACTTTGAAGGCCGAGTGAACCCGTTAACCCGGGCGAATTACCTGGCCTCGCCGCCTTTGGTCGTGGCTTACGCCATCGCCGGCACAATGGACATCGACTTCAACAACGAGCCCATCGGCTACGATCCCAACGGCCGGCCTGTGTACCTGAAAGACATCTGGCCCACCCAGGAAGAGATCCGCAAAGCCATTCAGCGCACTTTACGGCCGGAACTGTTCAAAGAGCAGTACAAAGACGTGTACAAAGGCAACGAGTTGTGGGAGAGTTTAGACGTCCCGGACACCGATCTCTACCCATGGGATCCTTCATCCACGTACATCCAGGAACCGCCTTTCTTTAAGGACATGCCTGTAGAACCCCCTCCCATTCAGGAAATCCACGGGGCAAGGGTGATCGCGCTCTTGGGCGACACGGTAACCACCGACCATATCTCCCCCGCGGGACCTATTCCTGTGGACAGCCCCGCGGGCAAATATCTCATTGAGCACGGTGTACATCCTCGGGACTTCAACACCTACGGCTCCCGTCGCGGCAACCACGAAGTGATGATGCGCGGCACGTTTGCCAACATCCGCCTGCGCAATCAACTGGTCCCCGGCACGGAAGGGGGCTGGACCATTTACTTCCCCACCGGGGAGAAGATGACCATTTACGACGCGGCCATGAAGTACCAGGAGGACGGCACCCCGCTCCTGGTCATCGCGGGCAAAGAGTACGGCACGGGGTCCTCGCGTGACTGGGCAGCCAAAGGGACCTTGCTCTTGGGCATTAAGGCGGTCATCGCAGAGTCCTTTGAGCGCATCCACCGGAGCAACTTGGTGGGGGTTGGTGTACTCCCGCTCGAGTTTCTCCCTGGGGAGAACAAAGAAACACTGGGGTTAACCGGACGCGAGGTGTATGACATCGAAGGACTGAACGATGACCTGCAACCTCAACAGTTGGTTACCGTCCGGGCACGGGATGAGGAAGGCAACGAGAAGGTGTTCCAGGTGAAAGTGCGTCTGGACACGCCCATCGAGGTGGAGTACTACCGTCACGGTGGGATCTTGCAGTACGTACTACGACACATGCTGTAGAGAAACAAATAGGGGCGCAGCGTCTGTGCTGCGCCCCTTGAACATTCTCCCCAAAATCACGCTCGCAGTTTCGCACCCAATTCCTTTTCCAACGCCTTCACAATGCGCTTGCGCACACGTTCCACCTCCTTATCCTTCAGGGTACGATCCGGGGCCTGATAGGTCACCCGGAACGCCAGGCTCTTCTTCCCCGGTGGGATGTTCGGTCCACGATATACATCAAAAAGTGCTACATCTACCACGAGGAATCCTCCGGCTTCCCGAATGGCTTGCGCCACACGCTCTGCTGGGATCGCCTCATCCACCACAAAAGCCAAATCCTCCTTCACGGGCGGGAAGGGTGAGATGGGCTTGATCTGGACCGGATGACGATACGCGTCCACAAACGGCGCGACCTCTATCTCGGCCACGCATACAGGCACCCGTGGGAGATCAAACGCCTCCCGGACGAGGGGGTGAACCTCTCCCAAGACCCCCACGCGCTTGCCCTCATACACCATCTCCGCGGCGCGAGGGCCAAAGGTGGGGTGATCGGTCAGCGGTCGGAATTCCACGCCCTCCAAGGGAATGTGTTCGAGCAACACCTCGACCACGCCTTTCAAGTCATAAAAGTCCATCAGATCGGAGGAGGTAGACCACACACTTTCCGGTTCACGTGGCCCCATCAGGGCAATACCGAGCCGATAGGGTTCCTCCGGACGGGATGCACCGGGCTTGGGAAGATACACCCGACCGATTTCAAAGATGGCTTGCCGGTCGGTGAAACGTTGGTTAAAGGCCAACGTCTCCAGCAAGCTGACCAACACCGTGCGACGCATGACGCTCCGCTCCACGGTCAGAGGATTGGCTAAGCGGATGTACTCCTCGGGGTTCGGCGGAGGAGCGCCCGGTCGGAGTTTAGCGCAGTTCTCCAAATTCGTTAGGGAATAGGGAATAATGTCTTGCAACCCGGCAGCCACCAGAATATCGCGGATGCGCTCTCGGGTCTCCAAGGCCCAATTACGCCGCTGAGGTGGCAATTCATCGCTCATCAGGGTCTCAGGAATACGGTCATATCCCCAGATACGAGCCACCTCTTCCACAATATCCGCGGGAATGCGCACGTCGAGCCGATGCCACGGCGCCACCAGGTGGATAGGAGCAGCCTCACTCTTAATGGTCGGCTCGGTCACCTGAAAGTCCAAGCGACGCAGGATGTTCACAATGTCATCCACAGGGATATCCACGCCCAACTGTCGCTTGATGTCCCGTGCAGCAATGGTAATCTCGATACGCTCTTGCTTCACCGGGTAGTTATCCACAATGCCTTGCGCAATCGTCCCGCCGGCCAATGTGCGCATGAGTTCCGAGGCTCGCTTGGCCGCCACAGGTACCATTTCCTCCGGGATGCCGCGGGAAAAACGCCGGCTGGCCTCCGAGGGTAATTTAAGTTTCTGCGCGGTACGCCGGTTGTTGATGTAATCGAAATTCGCGGACTCCAGGAGGATGGTTCGGGTCTCCTCGGTGACTTCGGTTTCCTCACCGCCCATGACCCCGGCAATCGCAATAGGCCCCTGAGTATCACAAATAAGAAGCATGTCCGGATCCAATTCCCGTTCCACACCATCCAACGTACGAATGCGCTCTCCCGGTTTGGCCCGCCGCACAATAATGGTCGGTTTATTCCCTCCGGCTCGTTCCACCAACTTATCGTAATCAAACGCGTGCAGAGGTTGGCCCCACTCAAGCATCACATAATTGGTGATGTCCACCACGTTATTAATGGGCCGCATGCCGGCCATGCTCAAGCGGCGTTGCATCCAGAAAGGCGATGGCCCGATTTGTACATTGTGAATCACCGTGGCCGCGTAGCGATGGCAGAGATCGGGATCCTCAATAACCACGTCGACCAAGTCGGACGCGGGCGGTTGACCGGTATCCTGCATGGTGGGCATTTCAATGTGAAGGGGCGCCTCGGTCACGGCATGAACTTCCCGGGCCACCCCCGTCATACTCAAACAGCGAGCCATGTTGGGCGTGATATCAAACTCGATAACGGTATCGCCCAAGTAATCGGCAAGGGGCATACCCACCGGTGCATCTTTAGGCAGGATGAGGATACCCTCGTGTTCGTCAGACAAGCCCAACTCCCGTTCCGAGCACACCATGCCTTCAGAACGAATGCCTCGAATCTTGGTGGGCTTGAGTTTCTTCATTTTCCGTTCGGGATCATACGGGTCAATCAGGCGGGCTCCCGACAGGGCGAACACCACCTTCAAGCCGGGACGTTCCCTGCCGATGTAGGGGAAGAGGTTAGGCGCGCCCGTGACCACCGTCAGCGGCGTACCTCCTCCGTAATCCACCGTCACCAAAAGAAGACGATCCGCGTTAGGGTGTTTCTCAACCTTCAAAATCTCCCCCACCCGAATGCGCTCCCGATCCCACCAATCACCCACATGTTCAATGCGAGTTACCTCCAAGCCGGCGAGGGTGAGCTTCTCTGCCAGTTCGTGTTCTGGCAGGGTGATATCTACGTAGTCTTTCAGCCAGGAAAGTGGTACGCGCATGAACCCGTCTCCTCAGGGTAGAATTACAAGGTGCCGTATTCTACCACGGGCACGGGGAAGGGTTCCAAACGCGGGGGAGACGTCATGCGAGGGGAGAAAAAAGAAAAAAGGGCGGACCGCAGCCCGCCCTGCGAAGGCGTCTGGACTTACGCGTCCACCCATGCCACCGTGCGGTCGCGGAGGGAGCGATTCAACAGGTCCGCGTGTTCCACAGTCACCGGGACCTCGGCCAATTTGGTCAGTTGAGGCTGTGGGCCGTCCATGCGCACCCGGTTGTAGAGTACCAGGCCGTCGTCGAAGTTGACGGTGTACACGAACACCGGCCGCTCGTCCAGGTACCGGGCCACATCCGCATCGGCTACTGCGGCCTGAAGCCCGCCGGCTGCGAAGATGCGCACGTGCACGATGATATCCACAGCCAGGTTGGCCTTCGCCATGGCCTTCAGCGTGTCCACGAACAGCGCCTTCGTTTCCTCAATGGGCGTTTCACCACCGAACATGAGCACAACTGCCTGGGGGGCAAACGCCGCGACCTGGTCCACTACGGAGGACACATTGCCGGACTCCACGATGAAGTGAGCCGTGCGGCCGTTGGTCTTGCTGACGAACGCGGCCTCGGCCGCAGCACTGATCGCGCTGCAAATGATGTTGCGGACGGAGATGACCGCCACCTTGTTGTATCCGGCCATCACCGCCTCACCGACGATCTTGCCGGTCAACGCACGAAGATAAATTTCCTCGGCAAACGTGGTCTTGGCCATGGGTTCCCCTCCTTTTTGAAAGTATTTTGTTTCCAAATCCACCCATTAGATGAGCACTCACCCAAAAAGTTACACAAATCCTCGCCCTTTTTCCCACCAAAATGAGAAGAACCCACAACCGTTACGCTTGCACCAGAAAATTCCGCATCATGCCCATGTCCTCATGTTCCAAGTTATGACAGTGGTATAGGAACAGGCCTGTAAAATCCGCGAACCGACGAATTACCTGCACCCGTTCCCCCGGCATGACCAGAACTGTATCTTTCCACCCCTCATCCACATACCCATCCTTGACCGTCTCCCACGCGGCCCGTCCGGCAGCATCGACATCCCGGCGCACGACCTGAAACTGCTCGCCGTGCATGTGCATGGGATGAGGCAACATGCCCATTCCCATGCCCCCCCCCACATTGTGGAACTCCCACACCTCCGTGGTGTTGAGACGGACAATCTCGTCATCGGCCACGGCCAGCATCTCAAAGGTGCGACCGTTTAACGTCCACCCCTTGCCCGGAGTCATGCTCAGCCGAATACGTCGGGGCGCGTTCGCGTTCACCGCATCACTTAAGGGAATAGGCGTGATAGTGGAAAGACGCGCGGGCAAGGGAATGCGCTCCGTCACTTCTCGCGTCACCTGAACCTCGAGCACGGTAAAAGCAGTCCCTTGAGGGATAGCCTCGGTGAACCCGCGACGGCCGCCCATTCCCCCACGCCGTCCTCGTCCGCCCATACCACCGCCCATCCCCATACCACCTCCCATCCCCATACCACCTCCCATACCCATGCCGCGTCCCATGTTGCCTCCCATCACGGTTCCCGGGGCAGTGAAGGGTAAACTGCGCAAGGAGAGTTGGGTACCCACGGGATAACGGCTGAAGTCCGCCCATATTTCGGCCCGCTCGCCCGGCGCCAGGACCACATAGGGTTTCTCTACCGGCCGGGCCAACAAACCGCCATCATTGCCGATAACCACCATTGGCGAACCATCCGACCAGGCCAACTTATAGATCCGAGAGTTGGACCCGTTGAGCACGCGCAGCCGGTACACGCGGGTGGCCACCTCCAGCCGGTAGTCGGGCTTCCCGTTGACCAGGATCGTGTCACCCAGAAAGCCCATCATCCGATCCATCTGGCCGTTGGGCAGGTACACCATCTGGCGCTGCTCGTCGAACACGCGGTCCTGAAGCACCAAGGGGATGTCGAATTCTCCATCCGGCAACCCCACACTCTGCTCTTCCCCGTCGGAAACCAGGAGAAGGCCGGCCAATCCCATGTAGACTTGGGGGCCTGTTCGCCCATGAGGGTGGGGATGATACCAGTACGTACCGGCTCGGTTGAGCACGTCAAACTCGTACACATATGTCTCGCCCGGGCCCACCACATAACGGGGATGACCGTCCATGGTCGCGGGCACGTGCAGACCGTGCCAGTGGACAATGCTCTCCTCCGGGATCTCGTTGGTGAACCGGATGCGGACCCTCTGGCCGCGACGAAGGTGTAGGATGGGGCCCAGGTATGTATCCGGCAGCGGCCGGACCGCGTCGGCAGGGCCGGAGAGGACCTCTCCCACGAAGCGCCACACGCGCGTAGGGCGATCGGGGAAGATGGCGATTTCATCTTGTACAGCGCGTAGGGCGATCTCCACATCCACATTTCCGGGAGTGGAAGGGGCCGTAGGATTTGACGACGATACCACAACGGATGGAAGCACGGTCCGGGAATCCGCGGTTGTGGTCGTCGGGGGGAAAACGGAGGCGGGACGACACGCCGCGATCGCGGCAGCGAACAGTCCACCTCCCATTACACGTAGGAATTGACGACGATTGATTCGTTTGGTTTTCATGTCATTATGCTCCTTATCAAACTGTACTCCGTTCACCACGGAATGATGGATGAAACGCTGCAAATGGGTAGGCAAAGGCCGTGCCTTTGCCTACCCCAAGGGAGCCGCTTTTTCTGTCACATGATGCTTGACCGACAACACTTTGCGAATCTCCCTTCTCCACGCTAAGGTGCATGAAACGCGATAGGCACTCAATCAGCATGAGCCCGTAATCGTTGGGCGTTAACGGCTACGATGACCGTGGAGAGCGACATGAGCAATGCACCTACGGCAGGGGAAAGAAGGATGCCCACAGGATAAAGGATGCCCGCAGCCAAGGGGATGGCCAGCGCGTTGTACCCCGTAGCCCAGAGTAGGTTCTCCTGCATCTTGCGATAGGTCGCTCGAGCCAAGCGGATGACCGCGACCACATCGCGCGGGTCGTTGCGCACGAGCACAATGTCCGCGGCCTCCACCGCCACATCCGTGCCCGCGCCAATGGCGATACCCACGTCGGCCTGGACCAAGGCCGGCGCGTCGTTGACGCCGTCTCCCACCATCGCGACCACCAGGCCGCGGGTTTGCACCTCTCGCACTTTGGCGGCCTTCTCGTGGGGGAGCACTTCCGCGAAGACCTCATCCAAGCCGATTTCCCGGGCCACCCACGCGGCCACGGCCGCGCTGTCTCCGGTGAGCATCATCACGCGCACGCCCATCTCCCGCAACCGGCGCACTGCTTCCACCGATTCAGGTCGGATGATGTCGGCCAGACCCAGCGCCCCAATGACCGTATCCTCTTCCAGCAGAAAAACCACCGTCTTGCCCTGAGCCATCATCTCCGCCACATGTGCGTCTGCAATCCCTACTCCCTGGGCGTTCAAGTAACCGGGACTGACCACCCGGTACATCCGTTCTCCAATGCGTCCCTCTACCCCACGGCCGGGGAGGGCTCGAAAGTCGGTGACCTCCACGAGGGACACGCCCTGTTCCCGGGCCCGATCTACAATCCCCCGGGCGATGGGATGTTCCGAAGCTCGTTCCAGGGAAGCAGCCAAGCGCAACACCTCCCCTTCCGTGACGTCAGCCAACGCGACAATGTCGGTTACGCCGAAACGGCCCTCGGTGAGGGTGCCTGTCTTGTCGAAGATGACCGCAGATACATCTTTCCCCCGTTCAAACGCGCTGCGGTCCCGGATGAGGAGGCCGTTTCGAGCAGATAAAGAGGTGGAGACCGCGACCACCAGGGGCACGGCCAGTCCCAACGCGTGGGGACAGGCGATGACCATTACCGTCACCGTGCGCTCCAGGGCGAAGGCCAGGTCCTTGCCCAGCGCCAGCCAGAGCACCAAAGTAACCGCGCCGGCCAGAAGTGCGATCACCGTCAGCCAAAACGCGGCCCGGTTGGCCAGGTCCTGCGTGCGGGAACGGGTTTCCTGGGCCTGGCGCACCAGGTGGATGACCTGCGCCAGGTATGTGTCCTGCCCCGTCCGTTGTACTTCGATGACCAGAGTACCCTCACCGTTGAGCGCACCGCCGATGACCGTGTCTCCCGGTCCTTTGGACACAGGCTTGGATTCTCCGGTCAGCATGGACTCGTTCACACTGGACGCGCCCTCTACGACCACACCGTCCACGGGAATCTGTTCCCCCGGCCGGACGCGTACCCGCTGGCCGGGGTGGAGATCGCCGATGGGAATGTCCTGCTCGCTGCCGTCCGGCAACAGCAGGTGGGCTTCTGCAGGAAGCAATTTGACCAACGCTTCCAGGGCTCGGGATGCGCCCAGCACAGAGCGCATCTCGATCCAGTGCCCCAACAGCATGACCACAATCAGGCTTGCCAATTCCCAGAAGAAGACCTTCCCCGGTAGGCCGAACACCACCGCGGAGGAATAGATGTACGCCACGGTGATGGCCAACGCGATGAGGGTCATCATGCCCGGCCGACGCTCGCGCATCTCCGCGATAAAGCCGCTGAGAAAAGGCCATCCTCCGTAGAGGAAAACGGCAGTAGCAAGCAGCCAACGGGACCACGGGTCCCCGGGCAGAGAAAAGGTATATCCCAGCACCCGCTGCACCAAAGGCGCGGTCAACACAATGGGGACGGTGAGCAACAGGGAGATGAAAAACCTCCGCCGGAAATCCGCCACCATGTGCGCGTGGTGACTGTGGTGATCCGCGTGACCCGTCTGCCCGTGGTCGCCTGCCGCGGGAGCATGGCCTGCATGTTCCTCGTGGGAGGCGCGTGGGGAATGCGGGCTCGCGTGTCCGGCCCGATGATGTGCGTCGTGTTCTACTTCTGTGTGGTGTGTATGCGTTTCGTGCATCAGGATGTCCTCTTCCTCTTCTTTCTAGAGTTTTCTAGAGTACATCTCCAGTGTAACCGAAGAGTGTGAGCATGGTTTGTGGGGAATGTGAGCATTTTGTGAGGATGAGGGCTCGACGTGCCGATGGGGGAAGCTCACCATTCGCGTGCAGTCTTCACACGATCTTCATCGTTCACACAGCCCCCCTTCACAACAAGGTGATAGGATGGATTTGCAAGCTCATTGACGAATATACCGATTGACTACCAAAACTCTGTGAATGCACCTTGGTTTAGAAAAAGGAGAGGATTTCTACTCCTTTTTTACGCCGAGGTACATGAAACGCGATGTGTCCGTCAATCAGCAATCAGCGGTCAATCAGATACCACAAAGGGAGAAAAAATCATGTGCTGTGGATGGAACAGTTGGATGGGAGGATGGGGCGGTTTGGGCGCGCTGGGCTGGATTTTGGGATTGCTCTTCATGTTGGGTGTGTTGTTCCTGTTTCTGATGGGTGTGATGTGGTTGCTGCGTCAGACAGGACGGAGCCGGGCCGTGTTCACACCTCCAGCGGCCACGCCGTACACGTCGCAGGTGCCACGTGTGTGCCCCACGTGTGGACGCCCGATGGCCGCGGACTGGACCGTGTGCCCGTACGACGGCACCATCCTCAACCAACGGCCCAAAGTGTGATAAAATGAGGCTATGAAGGCCAGAATTCTGATCGTTGAAGATGAAAAGCAATTGGTACGTGCGCTCCGGGGTTACCTGGAAAAGGCCGGATTTGAGGTCCTGGTCGCGTATGACGGCCGTACCGGGTACTTCATGGCCCGGCAGGAGAAGCCCGACCTGGTCATTCTGGACCTGATGCTACCGGAGATGGACGGGCTGGACGTGTGTCAGGCCCTACGCCGGGATCCGGATGCGGCCGTCGCGAGTGTGCCCATCATCATGCTGACGGCTCGGGTGGAGGAGACGGACCGAGTGCTCGGACTCGAATTGGGGGCTGACGACTACGTGACTAAACCCTTCAGCCCGCGGGAGTTGGTGGCTCGCGTTCGGGCCATGCTCCGCCGGGTGCAATTGATGAACGAGGGAGAGGCACACCGGGCCCAGGTGCTCCGCGCAGGCGATCTGGTGCTGGACCCCCTTCACCACGAGGTGACAAAGGGCGGACAGGTGCTCGACCTCACTCCCACGGAGTACGACATCCTCTACCTCTTGATGCGTCACCCCGGGCGTCCCTTTTCCCGTTCGGAAATACTGGACCGGGTGCAGGGGATCGCGTTTGAGGGCTACGAGCGGAGTGTGGATGTTCACATCAAGAACCTGCGGCGAAAACTAGGGGACGATCCTCGAGCGCCACGGTACATTCAAACGGTTTACGGCATCGGCTATAAATTCATCAAGGGAGAGGGACGGGACGGATAACCCCCTCCCTGATTGACCATGGGGTAGGTGACGGCAATGCCGTCGCCCCGGCCCATCAGAACCTCTCCACAAAAAGTGAAATCTCATGTGGCAAAAAATTTGGGGGACATCTTTGTGGGTCAAGTTGACGGCCGCGTTTGCGTTCGTCATTATCCTGGGCGCGTTGGGCGTCATTCTCCTCATCAGTCTCATTACTTCCCACGAGTTCGAGATCTACGTGATGCGCGACAGCACGCGCTGGGCTCGATGGTTGGCTCCCCAACTGGCCGAGTACTACGCGTCCAACGGGTCCTGGAAGGGCGCAGAGCAGTGGATTCGTCGGGCCGGAGGCCTGCCCATCTCCGACACATCCTTGTCGAGTATGGCCCACGAGAGGGAGGTAAATCCTGCCTCTCAGACGGACATGTGGACCGGGATGGGATTGCGGGTGCTTGTAGCGGACAAGGGGGGCACAGTGTGGGTAGATACGGCCGGACTTCTGGAACATGTCACCCTCCCGCCGGAGGACCGTCGGCAGGCTGTGCCTATCCGCTTAAACGGTGAGACTATCGGTTTTGTGTGGGTCACCCCATTGGCCCGGAGTAATGCCCCGGAAGTCCTCTTCCTCAGAGCGGTCACTCGAGCGGTTTTGGTGGTTTCCCTGGGGATGGGGGTGATGGCTTTGCTTATTGCCGCGTTTATCGCCCGCCAGATCACGGCGCCTCTGAAGCAATTGACCGAAGGAGCCGACCAGGTGGCGCGAGGGAATCTGGCCGTGCGCGTGCCTGTGCAGGGCGGGGATGATCTGGCCCGCCTGAGTATAGCTTTCAATCGCATGGCCCTGGCCCTGGAACAGCAGCATCATCTTCGCCACCGCCTCATGAACGACATCGCCCACGAGTTGCGCACTCCTCTGAGCGTTATCCAGGCCCACGCGGAAGCACTGATGGACGGAGTCTTCCCTCTGACGCCTGAGAACATTCGCCCCATCCACGAACAGACCGTGCTCCTGCGCCGTCTGGTCAATGACCTGCGGGAACTGGCCTTGGCTGAAGCGGGGGAATTGCAGATCCAACGGGACACTGTAGATATGGCCGCGCTCATAGAACGGACCGTCCAGAGCATGTCCCCAACGGCCGAAGCCAAGCGCGTCCACCTGACCCTCGAGCGCCCATCCCATCCCCTGTGGGTGAAAGGGGATGCCCAGCGTCTGGAACAAGTGCTCCTCAACCTGCTGAGCAATGCGATACGACACACTCCGTCTGGCGGCAAAGTCACAGTGCGCATCTGGCAGAAGGGAGGAGAGGTATATTGTCAGGTGACGGATACGGGGGAGGGCATCCCGCCTGAGGATCTTCCCCACGTGTTCGAGCGCTTCTGGCGGGGCGATCGGTCGCGCTCCCGGGGGACAGGTGGGACCGGGCTGGGCCTGGCCATTGTCCGTAAGTGGGTGGAATCCCACAGGGGCCGCATTTGGGTGGAAAGCACCCTCGGGCAAGGCACCACGTTTACTTTCACCCTCCCCGCGGCGGAATGACTCTTTGATCCGGTATTCTAACCCGAGTTGTTAGTTGAGAAGAGAACCCGTGTCCTGTTACCTCACTTACGGCATCCCTCGGGATTTTCCCCGGTCGCGTGTTGAAGCAAGTTCAGGCGCCACCTGCGAAGGTCATCGATAGAGAGGGGCGAGATGTCCTTCTCCCAGGGCATGACCTAAGGGCTTATCGTAAAGAGGGTGAAAGAGATAAACCGGGTGTCAAGAGATCATATACTTAGCCGTCAAGTGGATTTCGCCACATAGTGAGGATGAACAAGGGGGGATGGTAGCAACTACCACCCCCCTTGCGAGGATATCATCATTTTGGTTTACCGGACTATCCAGGGGAAATAGGCTCTCCTTGCGGGGGTAGAGACATGAACTTGAACCTGGACTGTTTGGTGTTGTTCGGTTTCAACCAGCACTTCAACGGGGGCGGGAAACCACTGATGGGAGGGGTCTTCAAAGTGGAGAGTATGTTGTCCAGGTTCAACCTCATCGAAGCGGTAAGCGCCGGTCTCGTCGGTGGTGGTAGAACGTGTGGTCAGTTGATACGAGGTACGGCCGGCTGAGGGATCCAGGATGACGATGATGTCTTGGATGCCCGGCTCGGTGTCCTGACAAGTGCCGTCGCTGTTAAGATCGTGACATACTCTCCCCTCAATAGAGGAGAGAACGGGTGTCGGCGTGGGTGATGGGGTGGGCGTGGGCGTCCAGGTTGGCGTAGAAGAGGGTGTAGATGTGGGCGTCCACGTCGGGGTGGGTGTGGGCGTGGGCGGCACTGCAAGCCCAAAGTAAAGGGATAGGATCCGTTGACAAGGAGAGGTAAGGGTTACGTGGTAAGTTTCTACGGAGGTAACCATATATCCGGCAGGAGCCTGAATGGTGATGTTGTACTCTCCAAGCGGCAGGCTGCCCACTTGCCACCACCCATTCGCATTGCTCACAGCAGTGCGAGTTTGAGGACCATGGATGGTCACGCGCACTCCGGCAATGCCCGGCTCGTTATATTGATAATGTCCGTCCTGGTTACGATCCAAAAATACTTTCCCGCCTAAAGTGGTAAAACAGCGAGTGGGAGTGGGTGTTGGTGTGGGTGTGAATGTGGGCGTATCCGTCGGTGTGTAAGTTGGTGTTGGCG
>CAYPUG010000023.1:26861-29648 GCA_964413905.1 uncultured Anaerolineae bacterium
TGTGGGTGTGAATGTGGGCGTATCCGTCGGTGTGTAAGTTGGTGTTGGCGTCGATGTGAAGGTCGGCGTGGGTGTTGGTGTTAGTGTGGGTGTATCCGTTGATGTGGGTGTGAATGTGGGCGTATCCGTCGGTGTGTAAGTCGGCGTGGGTGTTGGGGTGGGGGGAACAGTGATATGTCGGTATACATAGACACCCGATCTTCCCAACGCCAGGTAAATGTAATCTCCCGCGACGGTTATATTGTTTGCCCCCCCTGGAACCGTAATTGCCGCAGTTCGGACAGGGTTGTTAGGGTCGCGGATGTCGTAAACTTCTAGGGTATGATTGCCAAGGCCGTAGCAGTATCCTGCCCGTGAATCCACAAACCTCACCGAGGCTCCAGGGATACTCCCGACCTTCACTGGAGAGGAAGGATTGCTCATGTCTACCACTTCGAACTCTGTGGAAGGTACGCACGCGTAATTGCCTTGGAGTGTTACGTCCTCAGTTCCCCATCCAGAGGGAGTATACGTGCCGACCTTGGTGGGAGAAGCCGGGTTTGAGATATCAAAAATATCCACCCCCTTAGTATTAGCGGCGACGTACACATAATGTCCCTGGATATCCAAATCCAAGGCAAAATCAGAGGTAGAACCGTTGCCTACAATTGTAGGATGGATAGGGTCGCTGAGATCCATTGCAGCTACCGTTTGGTTCCAAAAAGTCGAAACAAAGGCGTGTGTCGCAGTTATAGCAACCCCGTAACTTGTGGATCCCATAGTGCTTACTATCTCAGGTGATGAAGGCGTTCCTATATCCACGACATAGAAGCTGCTAGGGCTAAAACTAGTTATGTATGCATAATTATCCATTACACTAATACGCTGAGGGGTTAGAGACCCAAAACATTCTTTTGAACCCTCTAAAATTGGGGAGGTGGGTATATTCATATTAAAAATGAATAAAGAACCGCAACTACCTCCGTCATCGCTAATAACATAAGCCCGATTCCCCCGAATGGCTACATCCACAGGAGAACTGGGAGGATGATATTGCCCTATCAGGGCTGGATTGTTGGCTGTGGAGATGTTATAGATTTGAATGCCGCTCTTACCAGTGGCCACGTAAGCATATGAGCCCACTACCGTAATATCCATACCAGCGCCACGGATAGATTTAGAACTGACTTTTGTGGGCGAAGCAGGGTTACTTACATCTATTATTGTGAGATCAGGGGATAGCCCTGTGGAGACTGCATATAGATACGAATTTTGGGCTGTGATCCTGTAAGGTAAGGATATGAGTTCCAATGCGCTCACTTCTGCCGGGGTGGTTGGAGAGGAGACGTCAACGACCCGGATCATGCCACTGTGATATCCACTATCCACGAGATAAGCATATGTGCCAATAACAGCCACGCTGTAGACGTAACCGTATCCAAAACTCACATCTGGCGTGGGATCGTAAGTTCCTACAATTTGAGGATCGGAGGGGTTTTGAACGTCGACAATCAATAAGCCAGCTTCATTATCTGCAATGTATGCATAGGTACCGTTGATCACAATATCTGCTGGTACAGCATCTGTTGCACAGGAACCCACCTGCGTTGGGGCCGAGGGATTAGAGATGTCCAATACCAAAAGTCCATCAGACGACGCGGTCCCATTGATTACATAGAGGTGCGTGCTATCGATAGCAAGTGCTGATGCATGATTCGCGGGGTAACTTCCTACCTGTACGGGATGGGATGGGGTGCTAATGTCGAAGACCAGAATACCGTATCCCTCGACAATGACGTAAGCGTAGTTGCCTGTAACCTGAACATCTGCAATCGTGCTCGATAACACCGGAGACTTGCCCACGACACGGGGAGAAGAGGGGGTAGAAATATCCAAAATGACAAACTGGGTACCCTCGCCGGTGTATGCGTAGGGCCCCTGGACAGCAATTGCATCACTGTGTCCCCCGAAGTGGGTAACAAATTGCAATGTGTCACTTGTTGTGTGAGGGTTTAGTAGATGATTGTAAGCGGCAGAAGAGACTTGAATGGTAGGCACACTGATTAAAACCCATAGGAGTGCGAGCAGCAAAACTTTGCGAAGCTGTTGTGCATACATTGTTTTCCTCCAAACGTTTAAATTTTGGGATATTAGCGAAAAATCGGGCATGAAGAGAAGAGCACGATCTGCTATCTACTAAATTTCACACTTCAAAATGATAGTGACCTATGCGTAATTTGTGCCACGCAATGCATGCATAGGTGAGTCTTCGCGAGGCCGTGATCAGCCGGGGTCGCGTGAGAACGACACTCAAGTCTCCTGGGTGGGCTGAGATGCCCAGGCAATACACTCTCTTGGGGGACAGTATATCAGGCAATCTGCCAATAGGTTTCTATGACACATCTCGCGAGGGATACTTGTATGCCTACCTTGAGAAGCAGAACACTCCCTCAACGTGCGGATGTCGATGCAAGATCATCTGACCGTAAAATACCACCCACGGTTTAGCGGACATCCACCCATGTGGGGAAATCTGCGATTATGCTTACAACTCCAATGAATTTGCTATTCATATAAGTTCTGGGTTAAAATTTGAAAAGGTAGGGAATAAAGTCAGTGCGACCACCGATAGGGTCTTATCGCCGCTCCAGAGGATATCGATGGTGTCAAAGATGGCATCGGCTCAATTGTGAAGGCACAATCTTTGATAGATCTACTCTTGGAATTGCGTGAGTTTTCTTTTCATACCTCTTAATTATCGGGGGCAGATCTACCTCTTTCAACTCTTAACCCAGTTTTTCAAAAGTC
>CAYPUG010000024.1:0-29621 GCA_964413905.1 uncultured Anaerolineae bacterium
CGAGTATCTCGACCCGAGAAGCCCGGTCGCCCGCCTTCACGTTGTTCTTCCACCAACCCTCGCGGAAGGGAGTGGGAGAGTCTGTAAGGTTATCTCATCCCCGGGCTCTCCCGGGGATTTTTGTTCGTCAGACCCTCCAATCCTGCATGGGTTGGAGGGTTTTTTCTATGGAGAAATGTGAGGAGGGCACAATGCGTGGGCGTAGTGTGTTTCGGTGCGTGTTGATGGGCCTTGTTCTTTTGGGGGTTGTGTCAATACCGTGGGGTGTGGCGAGTGCAGTGCCGCCTCGTCACACGGTGAACGAGGTGCTTCACCAACATGCCCTGGATGCCGTCCACTGGTTACACTCCCAGCAACATACGGATGGCACGTTCGGTTCGGTGTCGCAAACCGCAGATGCTGTGCTCCTCATCGCTATGGTAGGCGAAAACCCTGATGCTGCCGCGTGGACGCCGGCCGGAGTAAGCGCGTTGCGGGCTCTGCAAGCCCAAACCCCTCAGGCCGTGCAGAGTCACGACGCGGGTATCATCGCGAAGGTGCTGCGAGCCGTGGCCGTTTCAGGCGTGGATGTGCACCATTTTGGTGGGTATGATCTGGTGGCCGAACTGGAGAGACTGTATAACCCTTCCACCGGACGCTTTGATCCCACCAATAACTTCAAACAGGCCTTGGCCATTGAGGCGTTGGTTGCTGCCGGAACACAAGTACCTGCAGCCGCCCTTCAATCTCTGGCCAATGACCAGCGTCCCAACGGGGGATGGGGCTGGCAGTACGGAGGCACCGCGGTAGATGTGGACACTACAGGGCTTGTTCTGGAAGCTATAGGTGCCGTGGTCGGTAATCCGGCTACGTTTCCACAAGGGGTGCAAGCATACCAATTTCTGCAAGCCCAACAGGCGCCCAATGGAGGATGGCCGTCCATCCCTGGGGGGGTAGTGAATTGCGATTCTACCGCTCTGGCTATCCGGGCCCTTTTGGTTGCCGGCCAGAACCCCCGCGTTGCACCGTATACGGGACTGAATCCCGATGGCTCGTGGAAAAACCCGTTAGGCGTTTTGCTGGGCTTCCAGGATGAGGATGGGGGGTTCCGTTGGACGAACGAACAGGAGGGCTCGAAGTTTGTTGCCACGACGGATACGGTTCCTGCGTTGGCGTTGCCCTGGCCGGGGGATCAGGTGCTTTGGCCTCGGGGGTATTTCCCGTTGGCGTGGCGTTGACCGCTTTAATATCAGTTTTGGAGTGCGGTGACCCGTCGCCACTTTGATATCAGTTTTGGAGAAATCAACAAAACATGGGAAAGGAGGTTCTAATGAAAAAGATCGTTTGGTTGTGGCTGAGTGTCCTGTTGGTTGTCCTCGTGTTCAGTTCCGCCGTTCTTGCCGTGGATGCTACAAAACAAGTCGGTGTGGTCATTCGCTTTCCCGATGGCAGTGTTCACACGGAAATCGTTACCGTTCCTGAAAGTGCGACCGTCGCCGACGTCCTGAAAAACGCGTCGGTGAATGCGGTCATAGCCGACACATCGTGGGGGCCCGCGTTGTGCGGCATCAACGATGTGGGGTGTGGCGCGGACAATTGTTTCTGCGATCCCAATCACTATTGGGCCTTTTTCGTGCAGCAAGACGGTGCTTGGACCCCCGCATCGGTGGGCATTGGGGGATATACCCCCAGGAACGAGGAGGTGGTGGGGTTCGCGTGGAGTGGGTTTGACGCGAACTATCAACCCACCGTGCAGCCACCTTACATGACGTTTGAGGACATTAAGGCCCGACAGTCCGCTCCCCCCGCGGAGATTCCTGAGCCTGCTACGCTGCTCCTAGTGGGTGGGGGCGCGGCCGCTTTAGCCGGATATCTCCGCCGACGGCGTGCTTGACGAGGTTGTGAGGTAAAGTGCACATGCGACGTCTCCTGGAGTTCATCCTGGTGTTCGGTGTCCTGTTGGCCCTTCCTGTATGGGCTCAGGACGTGGAGCATCGAGTGGGGTTGGTGATTCAGTACGGGGATGGACGCGTGGAGACGTATTGTGTTACGTTTTCCGAGCCGGAGATCAGTGGCGTGGAGGTGTTGGAACGTACAGGGGTGCCACTTATTGTGGACCCAAACCAGTCGGTGGGGACGGCCGTGTGTAAGATCGGCAATGAGGGATGTGATTACCCGTTGCAAGATTGCTTTTGTCAATGTCAGGGCGCAGAGTGTGTGTATTGGGCGTATTATCACCTGGTAGGAGGACGTTGGGTGTATTCTCAAGTTGGTGCAAGCGCGTACACCGTGCACGACGGAGATGTGGAAGGGTGGTCCTGGGGACCGGGGGAGCCCGGACAGGGAGCGCCTCCGCCGGTGTTTTCCTTTTCCGAGATCTGCGATGTGGCCACCCCCACGCCGGCGAGCACGTCCACCCCTTCTCCTACACCGACGGAGACGTCCACGCCGTCTCCCACGCCCACTCACACTTCCACGCCTTCGCCTGTTCCTACGCCCACTCCACCTGCTGCAACGCCGACACCGACGCCTACATGGACGGCAGCAGGTGTTTTCCCCACTTTTTCACCTTCATCGGTGACCTCTCCTCCCACCCTTTTCTCGCCGACCTTCTCACCTCCTCCCCGTCCCACCGCCACTGCAACAGCTGGCTTCGTGGTGGTGGGGACGACTACGCCGAGGATGTCCCCCACATCCTCGGCGTACACACGCCGGCCCAAGGAGATGTCCCGGTGGCCGCCTACTTTGCCGCCTAATGCAATGTTTGTTACCCCGCCTCGACCACGCCCCGGACGGTCAGTACGGACTTGGACGCCGACTCCAACGGACATGTCGCGGACACAGGAGGACGTTTTCTCTTGGGGGGCTTATGGATTCACCCTAGCTTTGTTAGGGGGAATGGCCCTCTATGTGTACGCGCGTCGGGGAGGTCGGGCATGAAGGCGTTATTTCATCCCTGGGCATGGTTGGTGTGGTTGGTGGGCGTTGGGGTCCCCACTTTGCTGACGCGTAATCCCCTTTATCAGAGTATTTTGATGCTGTCTTTGCTTTTGGATATGTGGGTATTGCGACAACATGTGTCTGATGGGTGGGGATGGGGTATTGTTCTGCGGGTTGTGGGAGGGGTGACGGCGGTTGGAGTCCTGTTGAACGGGCTGACCGTACACTACGGTGAGCATGTATGGGCGCGTCTGCCCCGTTCCTGGCCCCTTGTGGGAGGTGCCCTTACGTGGGAGGCAGTGCTCTTTGGGTTAGCGTCTGGGTTGTCTCTGTTCACGCTGATGCTTCTGTTTGCTGTTTGGAATACGGGGATGCCGCCGAGCCGTTGGCTTCGATTGCTTCCGGCGGCTTTCTTCCAAGTAGGATTGGTGACGTCCATCGCCATTACGTTTGTGCCGGTGACCGTCCGCACGGTACGGGATATTTATGACGCGCAACGGTTGCGTGGACATCGTTTCCGGCGGTTACAGGATTACGTCCCTTTGTTTGCTCCCCTTCTGGTGGACAGTATGGAACGTTCTGTGGCCCTGGCCGAATCCATGACCGCTCGCGGGTTGGGTGCAAATGTACGGTCTTTGGCTATGCGTACGCGCATGCTTTTTCAATGTCTGGTGGGTTTAGGGCTTTTAGGCATCACAGGTGGATTATTTGTTCGGATGTATTGGTCGGTCCCCCCGTGGTGGTCGCTGTTTCTTTTAGGGGGAGGGAGTGCGTTAATCGTGGGCGTCATGTGGGCTCAAGGCAGGCAGATACGACGCACTCGATATCGCCGATGGTATTGGCGTCCCCGGGATACGGCTTTAGTGTTGGGCAGCGTGACGCTTCTGGCTGTTGTTGTGTTCACGTACCTGCGCTCACCTCGAATATGGTTATATTATCCCTATCCACCGTATTCTATGCGCCCTTCATTTACCGGGTATGTCGGTATACCCCTTGTGTTGGCGGCGTTGCCGGCCTTGCTGGCACCCCCTAAGGCTTCAAGGGGCACACTTGGTCAGGGGAGAGAATATTGATGAACGTGCAAGAGGCGGTTACCCGCCTTCAGCCATCGCCGCGGATTGCTCGTTTGCATGAGATCTCGTATGTGTACCCGAACAGTGGTCATCCGGCGTTGGATCGGGTATCCCTGGAGATCGCGGAGGGGGAATTCCTTCTGGTGGTGGGGTATTCCGGGGTGGGAAAGTCCACGCTCCTGCGGGTGATGAACGGTTTGGTGCCCCACTTTCAGGGAGGGAAGTTCTCCGGTCGCGTGTGGATCGCGGGCCGGGATCCGGTGGCTTTAGGTCCTCAACATATGGGCGATGTGGTGGGGATGGTCTTTCAGGATCCGGAATCCTCTTTTGTGATGGAGACGGTAGAGGACGAACTTGCGTTCGCGATGGAGAATTGGGCCGTCCCCCGTCCTCTGATGCGTAAACGCATTGAGGAAGTTTTGGATCTGTTGGATATTGCAGATCTGCGTGCCAGGCCACTTCACTCGTTATCGGGCGGCGAGAAGCAGCGCGTGGCCATTGCCGCGGTGATGACGCTGCAGCCGGACATCTTGGTTTTGGATGAACCGACGTCTCAACTGGATCCCCAGGCGGCTGAAGAGGTGCTGATTGCCCTGCGTCATTTGAACGAGGACTTGGGGATCACCGTTCTGCTGGCCGAACATCGCTTGGAGCGCATTGCTCAGTACGCGGAGCGCGTGCTTTATATGGCGGAGGATGGCAGTACGC
Organism: uncultured Anaerolineae bacterium; assembly: GCA_964413905.1. Classification (GTDB taxonomy): domain Bacteria; phylum Chloroflexota; class Anaerolineae; order JAADDB01; family JAADDB01; genus CAYPUG01. Next base: position 4,701 of record CAYPUG010000024.1, read on the forward strand.
TGTTGGATTCACCACGTCGGGTGTTCCAGCGCATTCCTCTGGTTCCGCCCCTTATTGAGTTGGCCCGTTTGTTGGAATGGCACCCTTTACCTTTGACGATCAAGGAAGGACGGCGCTTTGCCCGTCATCTGAATTTTCCCGCGCTGCCCTGGCCTGCTCGTTCGGTTCCTGGCGCCCCGGTGCTTCGGGTTGAGGATGTGTGGTTTGGGTATGAGGAGAAAGAGGTTCTCCGAGGGGTTTCTCTAACGTTGCATGAGGGGGAGTTTGTCGCCCTGATGGGACGCAATGGCTCGGGGAAGTCCACCTTGTTCAAGGTGATGACCGGCTTGTTGTCCCCTCGGCACGGACGGGTGTCCTTAGCTTTGTCCGGCCGTTGGCAACCGATACGTTCTTTAGACGACGCCTTGCCGCATGTGGGCTTTGTGATTCAAGATCCTTCTCGCATGCTGTTTCAGGAGACGGTGTTGGACGAATTGCGTTTCACCCGGCGCAATCACGGCCTTCCACAAGATCCCCAAGCGGATATGGCGTTGTTGGATTGGTTGGGCATTGCCCACCTGGCTCATCGCGATCCTCGCGATCTCTCAGGGGGCGAGCGCCAACGTGTAGCCATTGCCGCGGTTTTGGTTGCGAATCCGCGGATTATTGTCTTGGATGAGCCGACTCGAGGGCTGGACTATGTGCAGAAGATGTCGTTGGTGCGCTTATTGCGGGATTTAACTGCTTCCGGTCGAACGGTGATCATGGCTACGCATGATGTGGAGCTGGTGGCCCGTGCAGCCGATCGGGTCATCCTGATGGCAGAAGGAGAAATCGTGGTGGATGGGAGTACCCGTGAGGTGATGACCGAATCCCTCATCTTTGCCAGCCAAATTACCAAGTTATTCCGCGATCCGCGTCTCATCACCGTGGAGGATGTGGTTCAAGCTTTGGAGGGGAGCCATCGATGGCGACACGAATGAGGGGCTGGGGAGCGGCCCATGTGTCACGAATCCTTTCTTCCGTGATCCTGTGGCTGGCCAACGGTGTGGGGGTGTTAGCGTTTCTGTATCCGTTTTTTGTCCCTGTAGGATCTGCAGAAACCGGTAGGGCATCGCACGCTGAGGATGCTCCCTTGGTGTTTTTTTTGTTAGTCGTGTTGGCGTTAGGGACGGTGTTGACGGATTTGATGACGGGGCGGTTCAACGAGTTAGGAGTGGCTATTTTAGGGGTGTTGTCTGCCATGTCGGCTGCCTTGCGGGTCATCCCGGGCCCTGGGGGATTTTCGGCGCTTTTTTTAGTTCCCATCTTAGCCGGTTATGTGTACGGCCCTGCTTTCGGTTTTCTTCTAGGGGTGTTTTCTCTTACAGTATCCGCGTTTATTACGGCCGGTGTGGGGCCGTGGATGCCGTATCAGATGTTCGCTACGGGGTGGGTGGGTGCACTGGCCGGTGTATGGGGACGGCTGTTTGCCCGTCCGAGGAGTTCTCCCTCACGATGGGAGGTGGTAGGGTTGGCCGTGTGGGGCGGTGTTCTCGGGTTGGTGTACGGGATGGTCATGAATTTGTGGTTTTGGCCGTTTGTTTTTCACCCGCAGCAGGCGGAGATGTACTGGCACCGGGACATTGGCGTGCGGGAGGCGATATCTCGCTACGCGTTGTTTTATGTGACGACTTCCTTGTGGTGGGATGTGGGGCGAGGGGTGGGAAATACGGTGCTCATTTTGGCCGTGGGACGGCCGGTCTTGCGGGCACTGCGTCGTTTTCAGGCACGCATGTATGTGTATAAATGAGAGGCGTTGAGGGCTCAAAAGGGACGCGTTGGCTCGATGTGTCGGTCAATAAAGGAATTCTATCAGGTGATAGAGAAAGGAGCATTGTGATGAAGACATCTGAAGAGCACCCTTACCGGGCACGGTTGCAGGAATTGCGACGGAAAGCTCCTAAAGTTGAGCGCGGCTTGGTTATTGTGTATACCGGCGATGGCAAAGGGAAGACGTCGGCTGCTTTGGGGACGGCCATCCGGGCGTTGGGTACCGGATGGAAGGTGGCGTTTTTGCAGTTTATGAAGGGAGCGTGGAAATCGGGGGAAGAAAATGTCGTTCCCCTCTTTGATGGGCAGTGGCTGTTGCGGAAGTTGGGCCGGGGCTTCACCTGGGATCACGATTCCCTGGATGAGGACATTCAAGCCGCGCGTGAGGCATGGCAAGAGGCATTGGGTATTCTGTTTTCCGGGGAATACGAGTTGGTGGTGTTGGACGAGATTAACTATGTGCTCTCTTACGGTTTTTTGGATGTGAACCAAGTCATCGAGGCATTGCGTCAACGTCCTCAGCACGTACATGTGGTGTGTACGGGGCGGAACGCCCCCCATGCTTTGGTGGAATTTGCCGATTTGGTAACGGAGATGCGTAAGGTTAAGCATCCCTTTGATCAGGGTATTCTTGCACAGCGTGGTATTGATTTTTGAGAGTTAAGGCAGGGGCACCAGCCATTGGGTGGCTTTGGTGCCTTCTGCCACCCATCCTTCAACGCCGTTCTCCCCTCTAACTTTCCACCAGCGGTACCCATCCGCCTCGTGGGGACCCTCCAGGATGGACACTTCTGCATTTTGGAGTAGGCTTCCTACTTTGTCGTAGCCTACACCGGGGCCTGCACGAACGTTGAGCGTTTGCGTGTCCACCCGAGCCCGTCCGCCGGGGTGAAGGACGGGGACCGGAGTGGGGGTGGGCGTTTGCGTTGGTGTCGGCGATGGAGTAGGCGTTGAGGTCGGGGTCATCGTTGGCGTCGGGGTGGGGATGAGGTTAGGCACGGGAATGGGAGTAGGTGTTGGTGTGGGCAGAGGGGCCGGTCGTGCTTCGGGACGCCATAGGCGCTGCCACACCATGTGACCATCCGGCGCTATACGTACGGTCATCTGGACCAAGAGCACCAAAATCAGGAAGAAGCCCACCGCGGCCGCGTACCGCCACATGTGGACGTACGCCCAGTCCTCCAGGAGCGTCCCGCGCTTGCGGCGCCAATCCCACGTGGCTATAGCCCAACCAATGGACATAAAGGCTGCACCGATGAGAAACACGCCGGTGAACCATTTGTGGTATTCAACGATGAATCGGAGTACTCGCTCCATCCGTGCCCTCATACGCACATGACCCCTTTCCCTTGCATGATGACCGGGGGCCATGTAGAGGTGTTGGTGTGCATACGTTTTCCAACGTGTGCGTGTATCATAGCATAAAACCCCTGAGGGCGAAAATGCGCCGCGTCTTTCCTCGTGCCCATCCGGATCTTTTCGTGGAGTGTTGCTGATTGACTGATACATCGCGTTTCATGTACCTCTTTCTAGGCCAAGGTACATTCGCAGAGTTTTGTCAGTTCATCAGCTGTACCTGCTTCGTAGGAGTCATTGGGGAAGTTTTGGCGGGCGGCGACGGGGTGATTTATGGAAAGCGTATCCTTTTGGAACGACTCTGCGTTGATTGTGTTTGAGCCAGCGCGAATAGACCGAGAAGACTTGACATGGGGATGTGGGCTTGGAGAGGGTGTTCGTGTGATCTGTGAGGAGGCAGAGACAACGGAGCAGGAGGAGAATGTGTGAATTCCAATTGGTATTCTTTGGCCATTTTGATACAATGGCAAATCCAGACGCCACTTACGTGAGGATATTGAACCGGTGTTCGGATGGGCCTTCCAGGTCTACGATCGGCTTATGCATCTCTTCGCCCAGGAGCTGTTTCCGCGGGCGACCGGCTCCCCGCTTTCACCGGAGGAGCTGATTGAACGCGTTCGCAATCGAGACCCTGAGGCGTGGGATTATGTGTTTAACCGCTATTATCCGGAGATTTACGCATATTTACGCTATCGAACCGCGTCTGAGGAGGATGCTGAAGATCTAGCCGCGACGGTGTTTGAGCGGGCTGTTCGTAGCATACACACGTACAAGGAGACCGGCCGTGGGCTGGGTCCGTGGCTCCAACGCATTGCCAGCAACTTGGTGGTGGATTATTACCGACGACGGGGGGTCCCAGGACGTCAAACCGAGGCGTTGTCTCCCAAGTTAGCCGACCGTTCTCCCTCGCCGTTGGAGTATGCTTTACAGATGGACACGGTGGAGGATGTCCGCAAGGCCTTGGCCCGGTTGCCCGAAAATCAGCGCAATGTGCTGATTTATCGATTCCTCCTTGGATACAGTTTGGCCGAAACCGCGGACATTATGGGGAAAAACGTGAACGCGATTAAGGCATTGCAGCACCGAGCCTTGCAGAATTTGAAGAAGATACTCACATGAGTGTAGATGAGCGCGTTTTGGAAGAATCTATAGAGCGAGCCTTGACCGACCCTTACGGGTACGATCCGCTGCAAGATGAGCGAATTCCTCCCCATATGCGGGAGGAAGTTGCAGCCTACGTCACGCTCGTGCAGCGCATGGCTCGATCGCCCCGGCCTCAACCCTCCGCCCTGGCTGTGCATCGGGCACGAGAGCGGATGCATCGAGCATTACAGGCAGAATCCCGGAAATGGCGTTTCGGGCTACACCGCATCGGTCTCGCATTTCGCTTCCTCACCGTTCGTAAGACCTTGGGCCCGGTAACAACGGTGTTGGTGGCCTTGGTCCTTGTTCTTGTGGTGGGGATGAGCACATACACGTTGGCGATGAACAGTTTGCCCGGCCAGCCTTTATACGGGGTGAAGCGCGGGGTGGAAGCACTCTCTCTTCACCTGGTTCCTCTTGAACGTCAGCCTGAATTACGCGCGCGATTCGCCCTTCATCGCGTGGAGGAATACCAAGCGCTTCAACAGCACGGAAAGCCCGTCACGGATGTACTGGTGGATTACAGAGCGGAATTGGAAAGAATACGTCGTACGTTGGAAACCTTGCCACCTGAACAACGAGCATCGGTAGTGCCTCGCGTGGTGCAGCGGTTACAGGAGGCGGAGAGTGTTCTGGGTGCGCTTGCTCAGTACACACCTGAAGATCAACGGTCGATCTTGCAATCTGCTTTAGACGAAACCCGACATCTCTTGGTCACCTTAGAGCCTATTCTTCCAACTACACCTACGCCGGCCTTCACCGTGTCCCTGACGGGAAGCGCGACGGTTGTTCTTACCCCATCACGCCCCAACACGCCTACTCCGGGAGAAGGGACACCGAGCGAACGGTGGAGTCCAACGGCTACCCTATCTATCGTTCCCCCCTCCCTGATCCTGACGCCGCGCGTTGTTCCTACGGCTACACCAACCCCGCGTGTAACGCTTATCATCAAACCTACAAATACTTCGACACCCCCAAGCGGACGCAAGCATAGGTTCACTCCTCCCCCCCGGTTGACATGGACCCTGCCTCCTACCCCGACCCGACCACGTGGACATCATCCACGGACGCCTATACCTTCATGGACTCCGACGCGGTTCATTCCGCCGCATCATCACACGCCCACCCTTTCCCCGACCTCGACCCCGACCTTTTCTCCTGTACCGACACCCATGCCAACCCATCATTCAACACGTGTGCCTACAATGCCCATTTCAACCCCCACGCCCACATTCCCTCCAACACCCACGTGGACACCGACGCGATTTTCCCCACCACATCAACACACCCCCACCCCTGTTCCGACCCCTTCTTCTGTTCCGTCGCCTACATGGACACCTCATCCTACATGGACGCCTACACTTTCTGTTCCCACCCCGACCCGTCCATCCCACCGGACGCCTTATCCTACGGCCACACCTCGTGCGACGCAGACACCGCCTTCTCTTCCCACCGCGCCCCTTACTCCGACCCTTCAGCCCTCTCTCACCCCTCACCCCACAAGGCATCCCACGCGAAGGCCGCGGCCCACACCTACGCCCTTTCCCACACCGACGCCCTTTCCAACGCCGACACCACCTCACCATTTTCCTTTCCCTCGTCCATAGTTTTACTTCTGATTGAGGACGCTTGAGGCCGTGTGTATAATGAGAGAGATCGTCCTGATTGACGGACATATCGCGTTTCATGTATCTCGGCGTAAAGAAGGGGTAGAAATTTGTGGGATTTTCGCCGCCGAAGGCGGCGAAAATCCCACAAATTTCCCTTCCTCTTCCTAGGCCAAGGTGCATTCGCAAAGTTTTGTCGGTCGGTCAGGAGATCGTCGATTGACGGACACATCCCGTTTTATGCACCTTGGCGTAGAGGAGCAGGGAAATTCGTAGAGTTTTGTCGGTCAATTAAAGCGGTCGATCTGATACACGCAGAAAGGATGGGGGATGGCGTGATCCTGGCGATCGATACAGCAACGGATTGGGCGGGCATCGCTTTATATGATGAGGATGAGGGTGTTGTACGCTATGAGGAAACATGGTGGGCGCGGCGGCGTCACACAACCACACTGATGGTCCGTGTGGATGCCGCGGTGCGCGATCAGTCCCTCACTCCAGAACACCTGACCGGGATCACGGTGGCACTGGGACCGGGCTCATATACCGGGCTTCGGGTGGGGTTGAGTGTGGCGAAAGGCCTTGCCCTCGCGTTGGATCTTCCCCTGGTCGGAGTGCCCACGTTGGATATCGTTGCGTATCCTTATCGTACACAGCCAAATCCCGTTTGTGCCGTTATTCAAGCAGGTCGCACCCGTGTGTGTTGGGCGGTCTACCCTCCAGGAACGAGCGCCATGTCCCCCTATGACGGCTATCATTTGGACGATGTGCCGACTGTAGCACGTGCCTTATCCCGGTTAGATGCGTTCATCTATATTTACGGGGAGATCACCCCCGGAGCGTCCGAGGTGCTCCGCGAGGTGTTGGGATCGCGGGTGTACATTGGCTCACCTGCGGAAGGCCTTCGCCGGCCTGCATTTCTGGCAGAAATGGGATGGCAGAGAATTCGTCAGGGTGATGTGGATGACCCGGCAACGTTATCCCCCATTTATTTACGCCATCCCGGCAGTAGTGGCCCATGAACAGCGCCTGTGATGCTTCCACCTTTCCTTTTTACTTCTCTCCTCTGAGCGATGAGGATATTCCTGCTGTTTTGGAGATCGAGCAGCAGGTGTTTTCCCTGCCTTGGAGCGAGGGGATCTATCGCTATGAACTCCGCCACAACCCCTATGCGACGTATTGGGCCGTTCGTTCGCGGTGTCGGCGCCTCCCCTCTATCGTCGCCTATGGGGGGGTATGGTTTTACTTGCCCGAAGCTCACATTAGCACAATAGCCGTTCATCCGCGCTTTCGAGGGTTTCACCTGGGCGCGTGGTTGTTGGCTCATTTGCTCTTAGAAGGTGTGAAAAGAGGTGCAACGGAGGCTTCCTTGGAGGTTCGCGTGAGTAACATCGTGGCTCAACGTTTGTACCTTTCCTTCGGTTTCCGCGTTGTAGGTCGTCGGTATCGTTACTACAGTGATAATCGAGAAGATGCGTACATAATGACGTTAAAGCCCCTAGATCGGAACACGTTGCAGAAGCGTCTGCAACGGGAAGAGCATGTGGTGCGGGAACGATGGGCTCAAAAAGCGCGCGAAATTCTCAGTGGGGGGGATGAAATGCAAGATCTCGGAAAGTCCAATCGCTAGAGGATAATGTCCACAGGAGAGGGGGTGGAGATATCCTCCTCGTCCTCCAGGATATATCCCTCGTTTCGTTGAACGCCTCCTCGTTCCTGGATTTTATCGAGAACTTTGTAGAAGGTCTCTTCCATATGTTCTAGCGCTTCCTCGGGGGATATCTCGATGGTGCTCCATGCACCTTCGGGGGACGATGTGTGAGTTTTTTGAAATCGAATGGCCACACCGCCGTCCAAACAAGGAATGACTATATCCGCTTGGTATGTTTTTTCACCTTCCGCGATGGTATAATTGTGTTCCACCGGCGTGCGACGTTCCACAAAGGCCTGATGGAGCTGATCCTGAACATCGGAACGGAGCCAGAGATCGTTGATCTCCCGGGCGTTGAGGATGCGATCCAAGGTGGTGGGGATAAATGTCACGCGGCGCAGGCGTTCGCTGGGAATAGGTTGGGGGAGGCGGCGGAGCGCCCCCAACTCTACCTTATAGTACCATTCGTCGGCTCGAGGATGGTCGGGTTCCTCGGGTAAGATGTCGCGCCGACGCATGAGCCGATACCGCAATACAGGAGCCATGTAAGGGATGCTCCAACGTTCCGCTCCAAACGTGCCGGTCAGGTAGAAGGCCAGATAATCGGCCGCGACCTGTTGGGGGGCCCGGCGTACAGGGATGCGATACCACCCTTCGTCCCGAACTCGTTCAAAGTCTTTGTGATTGTTGAGGATGACCACAAGAACTCGCGCGTCCTGCTCCTCCGAGATCTCGCCTTCCCATACAGTGTATGTGGCTTCGGCTTCCGCGAGTTCTCTCGAGGGATGCCACCGGGTTTCGGTGAGGAGGTTTGGGGCGAATCGCAGGAGATCTTGATAAAGTCGTGCGACGGCTAAGTCGTTTCCCTTGGCTTCCACCATAATATCCGCCTCGCGGCCGGCCAGCGCCTGAAGGAGTTCGATGGCATCAAAGGGGTGGATGAAGTCGCTATGTTGGTTGGGCAATGGCGGGTGAACGGTGGTGAACTTCTTGCCGGTAATGGGATTGCGACGTTCCACCGTACGCATGCTTGTGCTGGGGGAGGCCAAGTGGAGCTTGGGGGTGACTCCCGCGGGCCACGTGTTGAGGGCCATCCGGACGCCTTCTTGCAAAGGGATGTTCCGGCGATTGAGCAGGCGGTGGTGAAGGAGGTCAAAGATAACAGGGATACCTACCCGTTCGTGCGCGTAGAGGGCATCTTCCAGATCGAAGGTGGTATCGTCATGTTCTAAGGCCAAGCGCTCTCGCACGAACTCGGGTAATGTTTCTACTCGACGGCAAAACCGATCCAGAGCGCGCCGGGGATTGTCGTACCCTCCTCCCACATGAACTACAATGACGCTTTCCGGTCCCAAGCCCATGCCATCGAGAATGCGGGCCAGCGCCGCCAGCGTACGTACTCCGTACTCTACTCGACCCTCATCTTCTGCGCTAAGCACAACGTGAGAAGGCGCGTGAAACGTGAGGCGGATGCCAAACTCCTGAGCCAACCGGCCCACGTGTTCCAACTCAGGGGCGGCCTCGTCAATTTGGTGGTGGAATTCGGGAAAGTCGGGATGAGCCACGTACGGTGCCAGATCGGCGGCCATGCGGTACAGGAATATTCGGTTGCGGTGGAGATAATGGAGAATATCGCGCAAGTACATAAGACTCACGCTCAGGTGCGGTTGAGATTTCCAGCGGCGTGAGTCGTAGGGTTTTAATCCGGGTTTCCCCAAGATGCGTACCGCACAACCAAATCGCATCGTAACCTCCCTCTTGTCCTTAATTTTACTCGAAAAACATGGGGAAGAGAAATTCTCCGGTTTTTCACCATAGAGATTTTCAGAGATTCGCCACGCAGGGGCAGACGGGCAGGTGAGGGCATGGCCTTCGCCTATCCCTCGGCCTTCTGAGCGGACATCTCACGGCTCAATGGTCGATATAAGATCTTCACGCGTTAGAACCGTGAAATAGCCCTATTTGCACCGCGGGGAACGTGGAAACGTCCCACTTCGGCACAGAACGCAATTGTTCCCCACCCGTGAAGGCCGTTATAATTAGACGTGCTTGATGGACGCATCATGTTTCACGTCCCTCGGCGTCAAGGGCGAATCAGACATACAGGATCCATCTGCCTCTCTGGTGTGGAAGGTGTGCGATGACGTACAACGCCTGGTTCCAATGTTTCAACGGCTGTCCGGGACGTTACTCCGTGTATGATGTCATCTATCGCTGCCCCAAATGCGGTGGGCTCCTGGAAGTGGCTCATGATGTGGACGCGTTGAAGAACCGAAGCGCGGCCGCATGGATGCGCCTCATGGAAGACCGCGCCGGAACGACACAATGGCCGTACGGTTCGGGGGTGTGGCGCTATAAAGAATGGGTGCTTCCGAATATTGATGATGCGAACATTGTGAGCATGTTTGAGGGAAACACTAACCTGTTTCACGCCACCCGTCTGGGCGAACAGATCGGGGTGCCCGACCTATGGGTGAAACTCAGCGGCAACAGTCACACCGGCTCCTTCAAGGACCTGGGCATGACCGTCCTGGTCTCCGCGGTCCAGCAAATGCGCGCGATGGGGAAACCCGTACGCGCGGTAGCCGCCGCGTCCACCGGTGACACTTCCGCGGCTTTAGCCGCGTACGCGGCGGCCGCGGGCATCCCCGCCATCGTCATCCTCCCCCAGGGCAAAGTCAGCCTGGGACAACTCATTCAACCCATTGCCCACGGGGCCATCGTTCTCGCCCTGGATACGGACTTTGATGGATGTATGCGTGTGGTCCAGGAGATCACCCGTGACGACACGATCTACCTGGCCAACTCCATGAACTCCCTGCGCATTGAAGGGCAGAAAACCGTCAGCATCGAAATTGTGCAACAATTCGACTGGGCCGTACCCGACTGGATTATCATCCCCGTGGGAAACTTGGGAAACATCAGCGCGTTGGGCAAAGGCTTGCTTCTCCTTAAAGAATTGGGCATCATCAACAAATTGCCTCGGTTGGTGGCCGCGCAAGCCGAACGAGCCAATCCCCTCTATCAGAGTTACAAGAAGGGCTTCAAGGAGAAAGTGGTCGTGAAGGCCCGGCCCACCCTTGCCTCGGCCATCCAGATCGGTAACCCTGTCTCCTACGATAAAGCTGTGCGAACCTTGCAAATATTTGATGGCATTGTAGAACAAGCCAGCGAGGATGAACTGGCCAACGCAGCGGCTTTGGCCGACCGCACCGGCATGTACACGTGCCCTCACACCGGCGTGGCTTTGGCCGTCCTGATAAAACTCGCCCGTCGCGGCGTTATCGGGAAGAACGACCGGGTTGTGGTGATCTCCACCGCGCACGGTCTCAAATTTACCCAGTTCAAAATGAAATATCACGAAAACACCCTCAAAGACGTGGTGGCTCGGTACGCGAACCCGCCCATCTACCTGCCGCCGGATCCTCAAGTCGTGCGCGATACGATTCTCCGGCGGTTGGATAAATTGGAAGGAGATGGCAAACATGGCTGACTTAGAACTGATGAAATCACTGTCCATACCTCATGAGTCTAAAATCGTGTTATTGGTCATGGACGGGTTGGGAGGTTTGCCCCTCAGCCCGGATGGGAAGACGGAATTGGAATCCGCGCACACCCCTCACATGGACCGGTTAGCCCGCGAGGGGAGCACCGGACTCCACATCCCCATTGTGCCCGGGGTGACTCCTGGGAGTGGGCCCGCGCATTTGGCCCTGTTCTCCTACGACGCGCTCAAGTACGACGTCGGTCGGGGGGTGCTGGAGACGTTGGGCATCGGCTTTGACCTTCAACCCCACGACTTGGCCGCGCGCGGTAACTTCTGTACCGTGGACGAACAGGGGCTCATTATAGATCGTCGCGCGGGGCGCATTCCCACCGAAGAGTGCGTACGTCTCACCCAAAAACTCCAGGAGCACACCCATTTGGACGGGGTGGAGATCTTCGTCTTACCCGTCAAGGAACACCGCTTTGCCCTCGTCCTGCGGGGTGAAGGACTTTCCGCCCGGCTCAGCGAGACCGACCCCTTGACGACCGGGAAGCCCCCGTTGCCGGTTCGACCTTTGGATGACACTCCCGAAGCCCGCCGCACCGCGGACTTGGTGAACCAGTGGATCGCGCAAGCCCGTGAAGTTCTCAAGGACGAACCCCGGGCGAACTGCCTCAACCTGCGCGGGTGGGGCAAGGACCCGCGTTTGCCCCAATTCCCGGAGATCTACCGGGTCCGTGCTGGGGCCATCGCAGTGTACCCCATGTACCGGGGTGTAGCTCGACTGGTGGGCATGGAACTCATCCAACACGGGGCAGACATTGAAGACGAATTCGCAGCGCTAAAAACCCATTGGACCGCGTACGATTTCTTCTTCTTGCACGTGAAGCCCACGGACAGTCGGGGTGAAGACGGAAACTTCGAGGCCAAAGTCCACGTTATCGAGACGGTCGATCGGTTCGTGGGTGAACTGATAGAGACGCTAAAGCCGGACGTCTTGCTCATCACCGGCGACCACAGCACCCCCGCGAAACTCAAGTCCCACTCCTGGCATCCGGTGCCCTTCCTCATCTGGAGTGAAACCGCGATGCCCGACGCGGCTCGGGCCTTTGGAGAGCGGGAATGCGCGCGGGGTGTGTACGGACTCATCCCGGCTACCGAACTCATCCCCCTGGCCATGGGCCATGCCGGCCGCTTAAGCCGCTTTGGCGCTTGAACCGGGGGCGTGTGCCATCCAAGTAGCCTTATTCAAATCCAGAATCACGCCCAGAGGAGGTCGATGATGACTTCACAAGACATCTCAGAGAAAATGGAACGTACCCCAGATCGAAACCTGGCGTTGGAATTGGTGCGGGTTACAGAAGCCGCGGCCTTGGCTGCAGCTCGTTGGGTCGGGCGAGGCGACAAGGAAGCGGCAGACCAAGCCGCGGTGGACGCGATGCGTTTGATGCTCTCCACGGTGGAGATGGACGGCATTGTTGTCATTGGGGAGGGAGAGAAAGATCAGGCTCCTATGTTGTACAACGGCGAGAAACTGGGCACGGGTCGCCCCCCCCGGGTGGACATCGCGGTGGATCCCATTGACGGAACTCGCCTAACCGCCCAAGGTCGGCCGGGCGCCCTCTCCGTAGTCGCAGTTGCCGAACGGGGCACCATGTTTGATCCCAAACATCTGGTGTACATGCGCAAAATCGCGGTGGGCGCAGAGGCGAAAAATGTCATCGATATCACAGACACGGTAGAGAATAATCTCAAGCGCATTGCCGACGCGCTGAACAAACCCGTATCTGAAATCACCGTCATGGTGCTGGACCGCCCACGGCACAAGGAATTGATCGAGGAGATTCGTCGGGCCGGTGCACGCATCCGCCTGATCATGGACGGCGACGTGGCCGCAGCCATCACCGCGGCTATGCCTGACACCGGTATCGACGTGCTCATGGGCATTGGCGGCTCACCGGAGGCCGTCGTCGCTGCGGCCGCGCTCAAGTGCCTGGACGGGGGCTTCCAAGCCATGTTGTGGCCCCGCAATGAAGAGGAAAAGCGCCTGGCCGAAGAGCGGGGGTTGGATTTGAACCAAGTACTCACAATTGATGACCTGGTTCGATCTGACAACGTATTTTTTGCGCTGACCGGTATTACCACCGGCGAATTGGTAGAGGGTGTGAAATACGTGGGTTGGGGCGCGATTACCGAATCCCTGGTCATGCGCTCCCGTTCCGGCACCATTCGGCGCATCCGGGCTCTTCATCGTTGGGACAAACTGATGAAGATCAGCAGCGTCTCCTACACCCAACCCAAATGGTAAAGAAAGCATTCGTGGTGCCTTCGTATCCTATGAGGGACGGAGGCACCACGAGTGCCTATGCGCCTTCGGTCTTCATAAACTCCCGCATGACCACCGTTGCAAACGCGCCCTTGGGCAGGGAAAAGGAGAACACCAGATGCCCCTCCTCATCCCGCCGAATGTCCAGATCCCTCAGCCACAGACGTCCCAAACGACGAGTTCCCTTGACCTTCACCTTGCGAAAGTCTTCCAAGGAGATCCCTTCCTCCTGCAGCACGGCCTCTTCCAACGCGCCGGCCTCTGCTTCTGCCTGCCACATCTTATACCCATACATAGGTCCGGTGAAATGAATCTCCCCTCGTTCGAAGCGAGGTTGCTCCGCGGTCACATCTTGCACCACAAAGAGTCCGCCCGTATCCGCCTTCTTGGCAATGTCCCCTAAAAGCAGATGGGTGAACAAGCCTTCCCGCACGCGACGGGCCAAGTACACGTTGAACAGATAGGACTGGTACGCGGAGAGGAGAAATCGTCGCAACCACCGATCTCTGGGACCTCGCCCTTGCAAGATCTCCTTCCCTCGACGGGCGTTATCCCCCTCCCGACCAAATCGTTGTTCCCCGTAATAGTTGGGAACCCCTACCTTTCGCAGGTAAGCGGCAATAGCCTGGGCTCGCTCCCCCGCGTCGGGCACTGTGTCCACCACGGTGATGGAAAATCGATTGCCCAGGAGATGGCCGGGCTTGATCTTGTGACGATGCCGTCGGGCCCAATGGACGTGGACTTCCGGAAATTCCGCCCGAATGCGCGTTAAGGCTTCCTCCGGGGATACCCGGGGGATGGAAAACGCTTGGGTGGTGATCGCGTGGCGGTCCTTCATGCCGGCTACACCTATATCCTCCTTGCGCACACGAAAGAGGCGGGCCAACTGTTCCTGTACAAAAGGCGTGGTCATCTCCCGCTTTGTTAGCCAAACGATCGTGTGTTCCCCCTCGTCAGTGGGAGCGTACAGGGGAATTTCCTCCACGATAAAATGTTCCGGTCGTACGCGCAACCGTCCTCCAATACCCGGCAAGTGGGCGGAAATGTACGGCCACTCCCTCATTTTACCCCCTTCCTTTCATACATTCGGGCCAGCCCCTTTTCCACCTGCAAATCGTACCATGCCTCCATTTCCTGAATGAGATACGAAGGAGGATATCCGTACACCAACAACACCTGGTACGTAGTGGCTACTTCTCTGGTGATGTGCGGTCGGGCGGTCTCCGGCACCGGGGGGGGCCAGGTGTTCAAGCGAAATACCCAGTACGGCCCGACCTGTCCTGTGCGCACGTACCCGTAAGCCGCCAGTTTGGGCAAAGTGACCTTTTGCATCAGCGGATCTGAAGCCCGTACCCACAGCGTGGCCCGGTTATGCGCGTGCTCCGCGAAAAAACCGTTCTCATAGGCTAGGGGATAAGGACGAGGGATGTCTGGTCGGTATTGAACCGGGTGGTAGGTCTCCGCGAAGACCATGGGGATAAACACGTCTTTGCGCATCATCGCGTAGGCCCAGAAATGGCGGGCCGGGCTGATTCGTCCCTGGTGGTGATATGTGAAGGGAAAAGCCCAAACGTGCTCGGGCAAAGCATCCAACACGGCATCGTACGCGCGGAGATTCCGGTTCGCGATGCGGTAATCGTTGGTTACGTTAAGCAGGAAGAGAAATGCGCACAACGCGAGGATACCCTGTACGGCAAGACGCAACGCGCGGGAACGCAGTCCCGGCAGGGCGAGGGGAAGGAGGAGCAGGGTGAACAGCCAAAATCGCTCGTAGATGATGAAGGGGACCCAAAATCCCATCGGCAGGAGGAAGTAAAGGAGGAGAGTCAGGAGATACGGTCCATGCCACCGGGACACGTGGCGCCAGGTGGATAGCCAGGCTAAGAGGAGAATTCCCGCGACGGGCAGCATAATCCATTGCTCCCTTTTCGGACTGAAGGAAAAGAGCCCATATCGCAGTTCTGCCACTTTTTTGCTCAGAGGCACCCATACGACAAAAGGCGGGGAGAGAAATGCACCGGCTTCGCCGCTCACATTCGGGCTCAGACGCCCCGTCAGCACGATAATGCCGGCCAAGAGGACAAAGGGAAGGGTCGCCCATGCCAGATGTTTCGCCAGAATTCGTGCGCGGCGTTTCCGAAGGAGAACGCCCACCTCTCCTACCACCAGGGCGGCCACGGTCGTCAGCACCAGCGCCAACCCCAATGAATGGGCCAAATAAGTAAGATATGCCAGCGCGGTCACCCCCAACGTCCCTCGCATCCGAATTTGTCCGACGTCCTCCGTCGGCGTGTAACCCCATAGGCCGTATCGCATTCCCCAGGCGAGGGTGAGTAAGCCTAAGGGGACACTGAAGGTGAAATTGAGAAAGCCCTGGTGAAAGTACCACGTATAGGCCAGGGGAATACCCAGCCAGAACCACGTGCGTGCGTGCTCTCGTCCCCGGGCCACACGGAACAGCGCGTATAAGCTCCCCACCGAGAGGAGGATGATGAGGGAAGCAAAGAGGCGCAGTGTGTTCTCCGGGGAAACCCCCACCTTCAACAGAAGGATCATCACGTAATGCCCTAGCACATTACTGCGCGGGGTCAAGTCCACAGTGAAGTACTCGGGGAAAGAGAAACGGGGATCCCTGTAGTGCACAGCAATGAACGCGGCCAGCAAATGGTTGGGCGCGTCGGTCATAGGCACATAGGGAAAGACCCAAAGGGGGAGAATGATGAGCATAAGAAGCAATAAAGAACCGAGGAAGCGCGTCGGGGATGTCATAGGTTGCCTCGCTTCACTTGCTCGATGATATATTTCGCGGTGCGGGTGGCCAAGGCCATAATGGTCAATGAGGGGTTGACTGCGGCCCCGGTGACGAACACGCTGGAGTCCACGATGAACAGATTGGGCACATCGTGGGTTTGCTGCCAGGGGTTGACCACCGATGTGCGGGGATCGGTGCCCATGCGGCATGTTCCCATGTAATGACTGCTCCCGCCGGGCACGTAACGCGGGGGCTCCAAAAAAGTGGCACCTGCCGCCTCCGCGAGGTCGTGCATTCTCTGCACGATGGCGCGAATCATGGCCCGGTCGTTTTCCCGGGGTTCGTTGGTGAGCCGGGGCGCAGGCAGGCCGTAGATATCCTTGACTTCGGGATCTAGCTCGACTTGGTTGCGTTCATCCGGCAACTGTTCTCCCACAGAGCCTAAACCGACCGTGTGGCCGAAGACCTCCAAGAGACGCTTTTTGTGTTCCGTGCCCCATCCCGGAATCCGTCGGGCCAGGGAAACCGGCCATTGCCACCCGGTGTTGATTTCGATGGTGAACCCTCGCGCAAAGGGATGCTCCGGTCGGGTTTCATAAAAGTCTTGGATGAGCCCTCCCGCGGGGATGCCCTTCCACGCGTCCACCCGGTCCGGTAAGACCAGTGTGGCGAAAACCGCGATGTGTTCCATGAAATACTTGCCCACTACCCCAGACGAGTTTGCCAGGCCGTTTGGAAAAAGGGAAGAGGTGGACATGAGAAGCAGTCGAGGCGTTTCGATCGCGTTGCCGGCCACCGCGATGAGGCGGGCCGGCTGTTCCTGTATGCGACCTTGGGCGTCAAAGTAGCGTACACTTCGGGCCCGACCGTCCTTGCCCACGGTGATCTCGAAAGCCATACTTTCCGGCCGGATTTCCACGTTGCCGGTCTTCTCCGCCAGGGGAATGTAGGTCACATCCACGCTGCCCTTTGCTCGGATTTTGCATCCCAACCGGCACGCTCCACAGCCGATGGAGTTGGGGCGCCCCTGCCAGGGGAGGGTGGGCATGGCTACCGGTGAATGGGCCATGTGCCATCCCAAGCGGTCGGCCGCGCGTTTCATGTGTTGGCTTGCACAGTTAAACGGGTGCGGCGGAGTGGGGTAAGGTCGTGATCGCGGGGGGGCAAAGGGGTTGAGTGTGTCGTCACCGGCCGCGCCGATGATGTATTCCACCCGCGTATAATACGGCTCCAACTCCTCGTACGTAAACGGCCAATCCTCCCCCACGCCATCCCGGGAACGGGTGCGGAAGTCGGATGGGTGGAAGCGGGGAAGAACCCCCACGTACACCAGTGTGGACCCGCCCACGCCTTTCACTCGGGTGTAGCGGAACCATCGTCGACTTCCCCAGGTGTACACGTCCCGCCGGGGATCTCGAGGCAAGAACACGTCAGGTGCTCGGATCTCAAAATCCGGGCGATCGGTGGGATATCGGGCCGGGTTGAAGCGGGGGCCTGCATCCAACACGACCACCTTTAACCCCGCTTCGGCCAATTCTTTGGCCAGCACGGCTCCCCCAGCCCCCGCGCCCACGATGCACACATCCACCGGTTCGGCCTCGCGGCGGAAAAAGAAGGCCCATTTAGCCACGTTGTCCTCCTTTGTCCCCTGAGGTTATGGTCGGAACAAATACCGACGGCGGGAAATCCCGGCGTTTGGTGGGGGGACAATCGTCGATGATGTTCCAATCCCCGTTGGCACCGTTCCAGTAACCCAGAGGCTGGGGGGGGCCATCATATCCCAAAGCGATCCATGTACGCGGGTGGGAGTAAACCGCTTCCAATACATCCTCGCGCACGAGGTTGAGAAAGAACACGCCCGCGCCCAGACCGAACAGCGTCACCATTAAACGATCCCAGTAACGCCAGGCCACACCCATCACACCGCGATCCCCTTGTCGGAGTTTTCGGGCCGTGGCTTCGATGCGTTTCAATAACGCGAGTTGTTGCTCCCGAGGCAAGTCAATAAACGATTTGCCCGGTCCATACACTTGCGCAGCGGCTTGGTCCAGCCAGCGCAAGCCCTGACGGTATCGTTTCAAGTCCTCACTGTGGCGCATCAGCCGGTCCTCGATGCGTCGGGCCGCGTCCAGGTCCTTGGCACCGGGCCCGAGATCGTCTGCGGGGACGATGAGGTCGGCCAAGGCGTCCAGGGTGGCAAATTCGTGTTCGGTGAGCACGCGGCCGGGGCGTCGTACTCGGGGTGGGTGGACGCTGGCCCGCTTCCAGCGCAGCCAGCCTAACTTCCCCAACAGGGCCGCGGCCATTCCTCCCAGCCCCAGGCTGCCTATGCGGGCCAGGAATTGTCGTCGCGTCCACCGGTGTGCGTTTTTTCGGGCATCACGTTCTGACATGTCCATCCGGTATGACCTTTCGCGTTTCATGCACCTTGTTTCTTTTTAAGGTTTAGTCGTCGACCGGGTATTTTATGCAAGCAGGTCCTCAAGGGCCCGGCGTATGTCTGTAAAACGGAATGAGTAGCCCGCCTCCAACAGACGCTTGGGAACGGCCCGTTGGCCCTCTAAGAGCACGGTGGCCATTTCCCCAAAAAGCAGGCGTAAAGCAAAAGCGGGCACGGCGAAGAGCGTCGGACGATGGAGGACTTCACCTAAGGCCCGGGTGAATTCCGCGTTAGTGACCGGGTGAGGGGCAGTTAAGTTATACGGTCCCTGTGCACTTTCTTTCTCCATGAGGAACCGGATGGCCCCCACCTCATCCGCGATGTGGATCCAGGGAAACCACTGCCGCCCACTGCCCAAGCGTCCGCCTACGCCCAGCCGGAAGGGGAGCAGCATCCGGGGCAGGGCTCCGCCCTCCCGACTCAACACCACGCCGGTCCGGAGGATCACCCGACGGATGCCGTACTGTTCCAGAGGCGCGGTGGATGCTTCCCATTCCACGGCCAGTTGGGCCAGAAAATCCGAGCCCGGTGGCGTGTCTTCGGTGACTTCTTCATCCCCGTGGGGACCGTAATACCCTACGGCGGAGGCTTGAACCAGCGTGTGGGGCTTGTGGTGGGCCGCGGAAATGGCTTCCACCAGGGCTCGACCCGCGTTCAGCCGGCTTTCCCGGATGCGGGCCTTGCGCGCGGCCGTCCATCGTCCGGACGCGATGTTTTCGCCGGCCAGGTTGACGACGGTATCTATCTCTTCCATGAGATGAGCCCATCCTTCGGATGTCCGTCCGTTCCAAGGAACCAGTCGGACGTCTGGAGGCATGTGGTGTTTGTGGCGTTCAGGTGCTCGAGTGAGAACGGTCACATGATGGCCGTCCTCCAGCAAGGATGTGGTGAGCGCCTTGCCGATTAAACCTGTCCCACCGGTGATGAATACGTGCATGGATACACCTCCCCCATTGAGAGCCCTCGGTCGAGAAGGGGGACAAGATCCCTGTCCACCCTTACGGTTTTTCTCTTTTGAAGACATAAATCCACGGATGGTCGAATAAGCGGAAGGTGAGTTCTGCGTTGTCGTCCACGATGCGAATTCCTAGGAATTCCGGGTATACTTTGAAGGTTTTTATCAGGCGAAATCCTAATTCCCCGTTGCGCAACCGACTGTAAAATTCATATTCCACCGGGAAGAGATCGGGCAGAGCCAAATAACGGCCCATCCATGTGTCACTGAGGATGATGTAATCCACGCCTTCCAGACTCTCGTACAATTCCTTTCGTACTTCCTCCGGATCCGGTGGCGTGGGGTTGAAGAATTGCGGGTCGGTCTGTTCGACTTGTCCGTAATGGTCCAGAACCTTAATGTGGTACTGAGTGAGTTTATAACGGGTGTTCAGTTGGTTGAACTTGAGGGTGGAATCCCTTTCCACCAGGATGGTACTGCCCGGTGGGATATTCTCCTTTATCCAGCGTAACGCTTGCAAGCGGGTGTCCGGTTGACGGTAGATGTTCATGTACGCGAGCGCGTAGAAGGTGGTGGTGAACAGGGTGAGCACGATGAGCGTGCGGGCCGACCAACGCTTCCAAGAAATGGGGTGTTCGGCCCAGGGTACAAGCCAGCGCGCGGCGAGGAGGGAGAAAAAGGGGAGCAAGGGGAGTACATAGCGTACAAACTTCGCGTACCAGGAGCCCACAATCAACCCGTAAGGGATCACCCACGCCAAAACCAGCAGGTCTCGTTTGTTCCCTTTCCATGCCTGCCACAGGCTGTACCCCAATCCAACCAGAGCCGCAAGCTCCAAAATTGGGCCCAAACCCCACAGCAGCGGGTTGGTCAGATGGTAAATATAGGGCAAGGTGTGCTCGAAGTGCATGGTGTAGAAAGGTCGATACGCGCCTCTCACGACATCGAACTGGGTGGCCAACGCGTAATTCGCGTTGTGGGCCCAATAATTGCGCGCGTCCACAATGGGCCAGGGATTAATCATGAGAAAGAGACCCAACGCAGTGCCCAACATCAACGCCAGTCGGCGGTCCAATGCACGGCGTAGGCGCACACGCAGCGGGTGTAGGGTGAACGCGTCCACTCGTAGGAGGTGGGAGGTCACCAAAGGCACCAGGAGCGGTAATCCCGCGGCCTTCGTGGAGAGGGAAAGGCCGGAGAGCGTGCCGGTGAGCAGATAATCCCGCGGCCGGCCTTCCAGTAGGACGCCCGCGGCGAACACCATGGCCAGCACGGCCCAGAAGACCATCATGGTGTCCACCGCATAAAAGTGACTTTCTCGAACCGGGGACACGGCCACGGCCAGAAACGCGGCCGCGAGCACGCCCACCCGTTGGGACCAGAGACGACTGCCCAGGAGGTAAAGTGCCCACACGGTGAGGGTGCCTAAAGTCGCAGAGATAAGGCGTCCGACCAGCATAATGGGCACGGTATCGATGCCCAACGGGTGGTTCAAAAGATGTAAGAGAGCGTTGGCTCCGCGCCATGTTAGCCAGAGCACATAAAAGGGGAGAGAACCATAGGTGGAAACCTGGGGGTTCCATGAGCCCGTTTCCCGAAAGTGGCGGTCCAGGCGTAACGTCATGGTGAAAACGAAGTTCTCGTCCCCGTGAAAGGAGTAGGGATAACCCCACCAAAAGCCGTAAAACCGTAACCCGGCCGCCACCAGCAATACGCCTATAAGGATCCATTGGCATCGGTTCGATGCCCGCTCTTTGGCCATCTTATTCTTCATAAACCCTTTCCCTGCTTGGCCGGCATCTGATAGCCCGACATCTCCCTCCTTAAGCCCACGCGATATCTCGTCGGTCTATCAGAACGTCTTTCATCGGCTGAATGAGTATTCCCACGTGCCATATTTTCTTCGGAGGAGTAGGTTTTGACAAATACTCCTTCTCGGGCCTCCGCAGGGCGCGTCTTATATACCTCGGTGTCAAAAGAGATGTTCCGTATAATGTCATCATATCGTATAATATTTGCAGGGTGTATGCGCGGAGGGGGAGCGGCCGATCGGCAGAGTCATCTCATGTGGATGCCGGAAGGCTGATTGACAGACCTATCGCGTTTTGGGTGTCTCGGCATCAAGGAAGCGCATCTCTTTTAAGTCAAGGCACATATGTGGGGGATATCGGTTCATCGAGCCGGGAGGTCTGCGTATGAAGGGGCTGTGGCGGTGGATAGCCGTATTAGTAGTGATCGTTTTGTTCATGGAGGGAACAATCGGGGACGTACAAGCCCAGGAGCACCCGACCGTCGTTGTCCTCACTTTCAAAGGGCAGTTATCGGGTATCCTGGTATCCTACGTGGAAAAAGGCATTCAACGGGCTGAGGAGTTAGACGCGGAGGCCGTCATCATTCTCTTAGATACGCCCGGCGGTAGCATTAATCTGATGGACCGCCTCGTGCAAGACATCATCAACGCGCCCATGCCCATTGTGGTGTACGTCTATCCACCTGGCGCGCACGCGTCCTCTGCGGGTACCTTCATCACCCTCGCGGCCCATATCGCGGCGATGGCTCCGAATACCACCATCGGCGCGGCCAGCCCGGTGGGCCCTTCCGGCGAAGAGATCCCGGAGACCTTGCGCAAGAAAGTTGAGAACACCTTGGCCGAAGACATCGAGCAACTGGCCCGGCGTCGCGGGGAGAAAGCCGCCCAATGGGCTCGTCGGGCTGTGCTGGAAGCCGCAGCCGCGGACGCGGAAGAAGCCCTCTCCCTGGGCCTTATCGACCTTATCGCTAAGAATCTGGATGACCTGTTGGTCCAAATGAATGGACGCGAGGTCTCCGGCGCGTTTGGTACACGCACCTTGCAGACCACACACGTACGCATTGTCGAATATCCCCTCAGCCCTCTGGACGATTTTCTCAACCGGCTCATCACCCCCAGCATAGCCCTGCTCCTCATCACCCTGGGCATTCAACTGCTGGTGGTGGAGTTCTCCCATCCGGGAGGATACGTCCCCGGCATCGCGGGCTCCATCGCGCTTATTTTGGGGATTTATGCGTTGGGTGTCCTGGACGCGAATTACACAGGACTTGCCCTCATCGCCTTGGCCTTTATCCTCTTCATCGTGGACATCAAGGCCCCCACTCACGGCGTTCTCACCTTGGGAGGCATCCTCTCCTTTGTGGCGGGCGCGGCGTTGCTCTTTTACCAGCCTTTCGTCGCCATCCCTTGGCGGACCATTATCGCTCTGGCCTTATTTACCGCGGGATTCTTCGCCTTTGTGATTGCCAAAGTCGTTCAATCGCAGAAGCGGCGACCCTGGACGGGCATGGAGGCCCTGGTGGGTCAGGAAGGCGAAGCACGTACAGACCTCAACCCTCGCGGCATGGTGTACGTGGAAGGCCTGTGGCAAGCCGAAGCGGAAGATCCGCCCATCCCCGCAGGGAGTAAAGTCGTCGTTGTGGGGTACGAAGGGCTGCGTCTGCGTGTGCGCCGGGCCGAGGAAGCGCCATAATCACTCTCCTCTACCCTCCCAGCATGTAGACATAATAACCCAGGCAGAACAGCGAATACCCCCACGCGATGCCTTTCAGCCACCGAAGCACGTGCGTTTCCGAAAGGGATGGAGGAAGCCACGCGCGTAGACCTTCCAGCCCCACCGCAAGGATGGGCAAGAGCAAGGGGAATAAGTAACGGCCTTGGGGATACCATCCCGGTTGCCAGGAGAGCACCCAATTGCCTACCAGCGCCAGGAGAAATCCCCCCGCGTTAAAACGCAACAACCGACAACGCGCTGCCTCCTCCCGACAGTGCCGCAGCGCGCGCATCGCGCCGGACAGCGCGACCAGCGTCACTACGGCCAGCAGGACGTACAGGATCCAAGGCAGAGGATACTGGAGCCAACCGAAATTTCCCCAGAAGGACGTGAACACAATGCCCAAGGCAATCACCGCGCGGGTGACCCCATGATGTTCCTCCTTCGTGGTCGGTCGATATACTGTGGAAGGGCCCCAGTGGACTAACCCGCGAATTCGATTCCACAGGGATGAAAACCTCCATGCTGCGTCCTCCGCGTTCCCGTTCCGCAGGAAATTGCGGGACATTCCCTTTATGTGCAGCACAAAATTGTCGGCCAAAATTGTTCCCACCGGGTAGGGATCTCGAGGTGGCCCGATACCCAGGACGACCCGCACAAACGTTGTTTCGGGATGCACCGTCCGGGTGACTGTGAGCGTCTGCCAAGTCGATCCTGCTCGCGTACAAGCGACACTCCGTCCATAGGAATCGGCCAGGAAAAGGCACACAGAGGGCGTATCATCCACCGCGCGGACCTGCACACGGACGGTCGCCTTCCTCCCCCGTGTGACTAAAATATCCTGGGCCCACAGATTTTGGGCGATGTACACCCGTTCTTGGTGGGATTTATCCGCCAGCCAGAATGCGGCACTTCCCCCCACCCCGCGTCCCGGCGCTCGTATTGCAGGGTGAGGTCTCGGCCCTTGAACCCAATGGGCTGCCCGTTCTGGAGCGCGTGGGAACAGGACAAGAGCGAGGATTATCGAGAGAATGATCAGGCGAAGGGCTCTGGCCTGTTGTCGCAACGGCGAAGCCGGAATCATCCACGCCAACAGCAAAACAATCGGGCCGAAAATGAGCGTTGTCCGCTTGAGCCAGATGCCTAATAGCGTGAGGATGAGGAGTCCAAGCCATGTACTCCCCTTGGGACGCGGGGATTTTAGCGCCGTCCACGCCAGCATAAAGAATATGCCTCCCAGAAGATCCGCGAAGGCATTGGAATTTACGGTCGCATGGATGAACAGCGGCATGGGCAGAACGGCCACGAGCCATGGAATCCCATCGCGCAACAGGGGCTCATGGGGATATGCCCGATACGCCGCGAGGCCCGATATGGCCACCAGAAGTGCCCCTAAAATGACCGTGTATACACGGGCGACGATCAGGTGATAAGCAAAAGGCATGTGGGCAAAGATCAGAGCCGGGATAATGTAGTACAAAGGGCGTTCATCCCGTAACTGCGTGCCCGATCGTTGCAAGAAGGGATGATCTGCAAAACGGGTGGGGAGAGGGTGGGGGCGTTTCTGTCGGGTAAAGCGCCAAAAGTCGTGACGGTCCATATCTCGGATGAGGAACGCTTGCAGCGTGGGATCGGTGTCTCGCGGATGCGGGGGACGATGCAAATCCGCAAGCAAGCGGGCATATTCATAATGACCGGGTTCATCAGGACCCTGCCAGGGGGGGATGAGAAAAGCCCACGTCAAGGCAAGAATCAGGTACAACAACGTTACACAGAGCAGATAATGCGAATAGCCCCTTCTCTTCATCATCTATCGGGAGCGGGGAATCTCCGCCATAATGGTCAGGCCAAGGGATGTCACATCCTCGCGCTCGTAGAGAGTATCGTCC
>CAYPUG010000025.1:0-28298 GCA_964413905.1 uncultured Anaerolineae bacterium
GCTAGGGCTTTTCAGAGATCTTACACTTAAGGGCAAACGGGTAGGCGACGGCATTGCCATCGCCTACCCGACGGCCTTACGATGGCTCAACCGCCGATACAGCACTTTGCGTGTTAGGGCAAAAGCTCTATGTCCGGGCTCTGTAAGTTTGACAGGTGAGTGTGGCCTGTGTACAATACTTGCGTCGGTGCAGGAGCACCGAATGGGCCGAAGTGGCGGAATGGGAGACGCGCTGCGCTCAGGACGCAGTGGGCATTTCGCCCGTGTGGGTTCGAATCCCACCTTCGGCACCTTGTTCATGCCCAGGCGCTTCGGCACCTGGGCATTACTTTTTAAGTAAGGGTTTTAAGTGGGCGGTTTGGTTTTTCGATGTTTAAGCGCGTGGGGGCATAGCAAGGAGTCGATGGGAGAAGACCATGACGCTGTGGAAAGAGGGGCGTCGCCTCGCACGGGCGATTACACTGGAACGCGTGGCGCTAGCCGTCTTCGTGATCAGCACGGCTATGTTTATCTATGTCTATGGACGCTTGATGGTTGAGAAGCGGCAGGCGTTGCAAGAACGGGCGCAAGCGCGCGAACGGGTGGCGTATGAGGAAAAACGCCGACGGGACCTTGAAGCCCTGTTTTCTCAAAGCGAAGAGGACTGGATGGTCATTCAAGAGGCCGTCCGGATCTTCGGTGTCGCTTTGCCGGGGACGGTGGTCTTTCGCGTCGAGGATCTTCCCCCAAGTGTCCGCCAGATGCATCAAGAGCGCGAGCAGGGCGAGGAGACTGTCGAGCATGGCGTGCCGGTGTGGCGTCTGTGGCAGCACACCTTTCACTTATCCCGTTGATGGATCCATTTTCTAAAGGTTCTCGTATCTTTGACAGGGATATCTGAATCATGCTATATTATAGAGCGCTGCGGGGTGGAGCAGTGGTAGCTCGTCGGGCTCATAACCCGAAGGTCGCAGGTTCGAATCCTGCCCCCGCGACCTCTCAAGGGCGAAGTCTTGGATTGGTGGGCTTCGCCCTTTTCTCTAATCACATATCAGGGCGGCGTAGCTCAGCGGTAGAGCAGGCGGCTCATAATCGCCGGGTCACAGGTTCGAATCCTGTCGCCGCCATCCTATCCCCACCCTTTGGGTGGGGATTTTTGTTGCCCGATGATGTGGGGAAAGGGGGCCGTGATGAAAGCGATTGTTCTGGCCGGCGGTGAAGGTACTCGTCTCCGGCCTCTTACCGTCGGACGTCCCAAACCGTTGGTTCCTCTGGTTAACCGCCCTATTTTGGGACACATCCTGACCTTGCTCCAGCGGCATCGCTTTAACGAGGCGGTCATTGCCATCTCCTATCGGGCCTCTATGATTCAGAACTACTTCCGTGGTGAGACCATCCCCAGTCTTCGTCTTCATTTTTCCGTGGAAGAGCGCCCTTTGGGAACGGCAGGAGCCGTGCGTTATGCCCGGACTTTCCTGGATGATACGTTCTTAGTCATCAGCGGGGACATCCTCACCGATATCGATCTCTCCGCACTGGTGGAATTTCACCGCCGGAAGCAGGCGCTGGTGACCATGGCCTTGTACCGTTCTCCCACGCCTCTGGAGTACGGGATTGTGGTGACTGATCGGGATGGCCGTGTCCGTCGTTTTTTAGAGAAACCCTCATGGGGGGAGGTCATGTCCGACACCATTAATGCGGGTATTTACGTGGTCGAACCGGAGGTCCTCGACCTTATCCCCGACGATGCTCCGTCTGACTGGAGTCAGGACATTTTCCCCATCTTGTTGGATCAATATCCCGATCGGCTTTACGGTTACGCGTTTCCGGGATATTGGACGGATATCGGTACCATTCCCGAGTACGTGCGGGCCGTGGATGACATTCTGTTACAGCGTATTGATGTCGGGCCGTTGGGGCGGGAATGGGCTCCGGACGTGTGGGTGGGGGAAGATGTGGAGATTGCACCGGACGCGCGCATTGAGGGGCCGGTTTACTTGGGACATGGGGTTAAAGTGCGAGATGCTGCGGTGATCATCGGGCCCACCGTCATCCGGGATTATTCCTTTGTGGACAGTCGGGCGCGGGTGGTTCACTCCATTATTTGGCGCAACTCCTACATCGGTGAATCCGCAGAGTTGACCGGTGCTATTGTTGGAAGACGGTGCGCCATTAAGACGAACTCGGTTATCTTCGAAAGCGCGGTCATCGGCGATGAGACCACGGTGGGAGAAGGGGCTATTATTCACCTGGGCGTTAAGATCTGGCCGAACAAAGAGGTGGAACCGGGGGCCATTGTTCGTTCCAGCATTGTCTTGGGCACGCGGGCGCGGCGACGGTTGTTCGGCCGTTTTGGCATTACCGGTGTGGTCAACGTGGACCTTACCCCAGAATTCTGCGCTCGGTTAGGTGCAGCCATTGGCGCGACGCTCCCCCAGGGCAGCCATGTCATTATGAACCGGGATCCCCACCGCAGTTCTCGCATGTTGAAACGCGCCCTCATCGCGGGCTTACCCTCCGCCGGGGTGAATGTGTGGGACGTCCATTCGGTGCCTATTCCGGTCGCTCGCTATTACACCCGCGTGACGCCGGCCGTGGCCGGTGTGCACGTTCGCCTTTCCCCGTTCAATGCCCGCATTGTGGACATCCGTGTGTTTAATGAGGCGGGTATTGACCTGGGCCGAGAGGATGAACAGCGCGTCGAGCGCATCTTCTTCCGAGAGGACTATCGTCGAGCGTACGTGGACAACATCGGCGTTATCAGCGATGCGCCCGACGCGTTGGAACGTTATCAGACAGATTTCCTTCGCCATATTGACAAACGTGTGTTTGACAACGCATCCTTCAGCATTGTGGTGGATTACTCGCACTCGACCACGGTGGATGTATTGCCCTCCATTTTCTCTACGTTAGGTGTAGATGTCATTCCACTCAATGCCCATATCGATGAGAACAAAATCGCTCTGCACCAGGACTTACAGGAACTCCATCAGCAGCATCTGGCCACCATTGTGCGGGCCTTGCACAAGGATGTAGGCATTCAACTGGATGTAGGGGGGGAGAAGATTGTGTTGGTGGACGACCGGGGAGAAATCCTGCCCTCCCAGGTCGCCGCGTTGGCCGTCATCGACTTGGTGATGCGTTATCAGACGGGGAAAGCCGTTGTCGTCCCCGTTACCATGACCAGCAAGGTGGAAAAGGTCGTGGGTTTCCATGGCGGGTACGTTATCCGGACCCGCTACGATTTACACGACATTATGCAACATGCCACGGAGCCGAATGTCATTTTTGCCACAGACGGGCGAGGGCATTTCATCTTTCCCCAATTTCAACCGGTGGTGGATGGGTTGTTCGCGTCGGTCAAAGTGTTGGAACTCATGGGGCGTTATACCACGCATCTCTCAGAAGTCCTTTCCCAGGTTCCTCCGTTCCACGTGTACAATGTCCGGGTAGGATGCCCGTGGGAGAAGCGCGGGCAAGTGATGCGTCTGTTGAATGAACGGGTGAACGCCCCGCGTGTGGAAACGTTGGACGGGATCAAAGCCTGGTTCGATGACGAAACTTGGGTCCTAATCCGCCCCGATCCCGATCATCCCTTGTTTCACATTGACGCCGAAGCCCGCACTGCTGCGGAAGCGCAAGCCCTCGCGCGAGAGTATGTACATCTTGTGGAGGCATTGAGCGAGGTCGAATGAACGTTTTACCCATCACAATTGAAGAAGCACGGCGGTTGTACGCGGGCCGTGACGCAGCTCACGCGTTCGATCATGTGTTGCGGGTATACCACCTGGCAGAACGCATAGCGCGAGCCGAAGGAGCGGACTTGCGGGTTGTGCGCACCGCGGCCCTTTTGCACGATATTGCCCGTAATGAGCCCGACCATCACCTGCGCGGCGCGGAACGGGCGCGAGAACTTCTGGCCGGAGAGCCCCCCGCGTTTGTCGAAGCCGTGGCCCATTGCATTGAGGCCCATCGATTCCGCAAGGGGCCGTCCCCCCGCACCTTGGAAGCCAAAATCCTTCAGGACGCGGACAAGTTAGACGCGATAGGGGCCATTGGGGTGGCCCGTGCGTTTGCCCACGCGGGACACCATCATCACCGTTTGTGGACCCCCTTGTCTGAGGTAATGAACACTCCGCCTCCGGAGGATGAGAATTACACGCCGGTGCACGAATTTTGGCACAAGTTGCGGCATTTGGCCGGAATGCTCCACACGGACACCGCGCGCGCTATTGCCCGAGAGCGGCACGCGTTTATGGAGGCGTTTTTCCGGCGCTTGGACGCTGAGTGTCATGGGGATGCGTAGCCGTTACGCCAGTAGAGAATACCCGCCGTCAACAACGATCGTTTGTCCTACGATCATGGCCGCATCTTCCGAGCACAACCACGCGGCGACTTTCGCCACGTCCTCGGTTGTGGCCAGGCGGCCTGCCGGTGTACGTTGCTTCGCCGTAGAGATAATGTGTTCCTTGCTGGGAAAGAAGTCCAAGGCTTCTGTTTCGATGACCCCTGGGGAGATCGCGTTCACAGTAATACCGTAAGGGGCGAGTTCAACGGCCAAGTAGCGGGTTAAGGCTTCTATCGCGGCCTTTGAGACCCCAACAACGCTGTACTCGGGCAGGACCCGCACGGAGCCGATGCTTGTGATGGTGATGACGCGTCCCCATCCTCGAGCCTTCATATAAGGGAACGCTTCCTGCACACCGAAGAGGATGGAGCGGGCATTGATATTTAACGTCCAATCCCACTCCTTAGCCCCCTGTTCCATCGCGGGTTTGAGTACACCCGATGCGGCGTTCCCTACAAAGATATCCACACTGCCAAAGTGTGCTGCTCCTTGGTGTACTAAGTCGCGAATTTGCGTTTCATCGCCTACATGCGCCTTAACGACGATCGCGTTTCCCCCCAGTTGGGTCACCTGATGGGCCGTTTCTTCAGCCGGAGCCCGTCGTCGGAAGTAGTTAATTACCACATTCGCGCCGTTCCGCGCGAATTCCAGGGCAATCGCCCGGCCAATACCGCGACCACTCCCGGTGATAACCGCGGTTTTCCCACGAAGCGTCATCGTTCCTTACTCTCCAGATTGACTGACAAAACTCTGCGAATGCACCTTGGCCTAGAAAGAGGAAGGGAAATTCGTGGGATTTTCGCCGCCGAAGGCGGCGAAAATCCCACGAATTTCTACTTCTTCTTTACGCCAAGGTGCATGAAACGCGATGTGTCAGTCAATCAGCTTACTCTCTAAGAAATTCTTTCTAATTGACTGACATGTCGCGTTTTATGTACCCTTATCAGCCCATCACCAGCGCCTTTAGGAAGAAGATCAAATTGGCCGGTCGTTCGGCCAGCCGCCGCATAAAATACGGATACCATTGACTGCCATAAGGAACGTATAAGCGCATGCGGTAGCCTTCGGCCACTAACCGGACGGCTCGTTCGCGACGGATACCGTAGAGAAATTGAAATTCGAACTCGTCCCGGGGAATATTCATGCGGGCCGCGTGGGTACACGCATACTGGATAATCGCTTCATCGTGACTTCCCACGGCCACCCGGCTTCCTTTTGCCCGTGCTTCCGGTTCCCACATCTGACGAATAAGAGCGATGAAGGCTTCGCGTATGCGCTGCCGGTCCTTGTAGGCAATGGTTTCGGGCTCGTCATACGCGCCTTTGACCAGGCGCAGGTCCGCGATGCCCTCGTCAATGAGTTGTGCAACGTCCGAGGACGTGCGGCGCAAGTAGGCTTGAACTACCGTGCCCACATTGTTGTACGTCTGGCGAATGCGGCGATATATCTCCAGGGTGATGTCCACATAATCGGAACTTTCCATGTCAATGCGGACGAAGCGTCCGACTTCTGCGGCCTTATCCACAATGCGGCGGAGATTTTCATATGCTAAATCTTGGTCGAGATCCAGACCCAAATGAGTGAGTTTGACGGAGACACCACTCTGCAAGTCCTCCTTGCCGATGGCATCCAGTGCGTCCACATACGCGTCTGCGGCCGCTTTTGCCTCTTCTGGATGGGTGACGTTTTCGCCCAAGTGGTCTAAGGTAGCCATCATCCCCCGTCGGTTCAACTCTCGAATGACGGCCAACGCATCATCCAGGTGTTCCCCAGCCACAAAGCGCCGTGCGACCCGTCGTGATACGGGAAACGCGACGATGCGTTTTTGCATGTGCGGATCACGCGACATCGCGAGTAGGACCTTACGTACGACGTTGTACATGAGGCGCTCCTTTGATGATGTAGGTGCAGCAATGATCGCCTTGGACAATGTTTTCGGACCGTTGTACGTGCGCTTCTTCCAACACAGATTGGAGGAACGTCAATTCGGTCCGACAAGCTTGGGGAAATGCTTTGGCAACTTCGTAGATGGCGCAATGGTGCTCGCACAGGATGTAAGTGCTCTCTTCTTCATGTCGCCATTCGGCCAGGTACCCGTCTTCGTCCAAAATTTGTGCCAGGCGTTCTACCTTCTCCTTCAGGGAGAGCCCCTCTAATTGTGGGCGAACAGTTTCAATACGCCGTTGCGCCCGTCGTTCGAAGAGATGGGTGACCATCTCTTCCCCCATCTCCTCGGCCAGGTAGGAGAGCAGTTCCACGCTCAAGGACGCATAACGCTGATCGAACAGTCCTAACGCTTTAGGGGTTAAATAATACACATGCGCGGGACGTCCTTGTCCACGGCGAACAACTCGGTAATCTACCAGCCCGTCTTTGTAAAGCGCAGAGAGGTGGCGCCGGATCCCCATCGGGGTAAAATGTAGGTGTTCGCTCAACTCTTGAGCGGTCGCTTCACCGAGGATCTTCAACGTCACAAGAATACGGTATCGGGTTGAACGTTTGGTTTGTGCGAGTAACGGATGCCAGCCCTTCCGCTCCATTTTCTTTCTCCCAGGGAATGCCGTTACATTATAACACACGCTTCTGATGGACCGACAAAATGCTACATATATAGATCAAAGTCCGTGCATGGAGGAGGAACAAAGAAGCCGGTGACCGGAAAGCAAACTCGCTCAGAAGTTATCATCGTCGGTGCAGGACCGGGCGGGAGTATCGCTGCCATGCTCCTGGCGCGCTTGGGGCATGATGTGCTCTTGGTGGATAAGGCCCACTTCCCGCGGGATAAGACCTGTGGGGATGGCTTGACGCCGAGGGCTGTGCACACGTTACGGCGTTTAGGCTTGGAATCTGATGTGGCTACCCGGTCTCAACGTATCACCCACGCGTTGCTTTACGCGGCTTCCGGCCACGTGTTAAATGCTCCGTTTGATCCGCTGGTGCGTCCTCTGCCTCCGGTGGGTTATGTGATCCCTCGCATTCATCTGGACGACTTATTGCGAACGGCCGCGATGCGGGCCGGGGCCCGCTTCCTTCCGGGCACGTACGTGGTTGATGTCCTCCGTCAACAGGGGCGCGTGACGGGGGTGGTGGCTCGCGTGGGTGAAAAGAGCCAGACGTTTCGTTCGGAGGTGGTCATTGTGGCCACGGGCGCGTCCTTGCAACTTCTCAGGCGCTTAGGCATCGCGGCCGGTTCGCCCCATGATATTGTGGCCGTGCGGGGGTATTGGGAGGGGGTGGAGGATTTGCACGAGGGATTTGAGTTCCACTTTGTCGCGGACGTGTCTCCCGGTTATGGCTGGGTTTTTCCCGTAAACGCGCACGTCGCAAACATCGGGGTTGGAGTGTATCGTTTGTACCGCGGGGACACGCGATCGGCGAAGGTGTACCTGGATCGGTTCTTGTCCACGTATGAACAGGTCCACCGGCGTTTGACTCGGGCCCGCCTTATCGGTCCTGTAAAAGGATACCCTATCCGAACGGATTTTCCCCGCCAGCCACTGTTCGGCCCGGGATGGGTTGTCGTCGGTGAGGCGGCCGGGTTGGTGAATCCCGCGACGGGTGAAGGCATCGATTTGGCTATGGAAAGTGCGGAGTTGGCCGCCCGCGTTGTTCATCGGGCATTGACCACAGGGAACACAGGTATGTATAACCTGTGGCCTTACGCGTGGCACATGTACCGCCATTTTGAGGGAATGTTCCGCGGGCTGCAGTGGATTCGGCCTATTGTCATGCGCCCCCACCCCTTGGACGTTCTCATTCGTCAGGCGCAAAAACACCCCGGCTTGGCCCGACGTATTATCCGCATTACGCTGGGCATTGAGCCGGCTTACACCGCGTTGTTGCCTTCTACCTGGTGGTGGTTGTGGCGCAGGTAATGGAGGGATCACGGCCCCGACCAGCCCATAGGGAGGAAATTAAAAATCCTCTGCCAGCGTGCTTCCACAACGCACACACGGACCGCGTCCACCGTAAAGGTGGTGGGATGCCCGTCATCGTCCCCACCGGCTTCCAGACTCAGTTGAACCTCCTGTCCACGCCAAGGAGCCCATTCTGACGCGGGTAGGATCGCCAGCACTTCATCCCAAGGCAGTCCATTGCGTACGCCGTCGGCGGTGTTCCCCGTGCGTAGAATGGGTATAGAGGGCCGGCCATCTTTACCCTGCAGGGTGACGGTAAGCCAATCGTCAAAGGGAAACGCAGGTGAAGGGCCCTCTCCCAAGTCCTGTGTTTCCACGCGGACGGCCATGAACACCGTCATCTGGAGCGCATGGGCCGGAAGGGTGAACGTTTGAGCCAATCGGGTGCCATTGTGTGCGGGCAACCGGACCGCGTACTCTCCCCGGTAAATCGGCGTGTCCACAACAGAGACGCCTTCCCCTTCCCAAAATGTCAGCCCCTCTTCAAAGTCCCCATTGTGCAAGAGATCCCGACAGGAGGCAGGCCAAGGCAGCAGAGGGCCCTCTCCTTTCCGTGTTTCAGGCGGAAAGGCTGCGGGTTGTGTTGCACGTACCGAGTGGCCCACGTGAATCCGCCCAAACCCGTAGAACGGATCCCATCCGGGCGTATCCATCTTCTCAGGTCCCACTTGATCCTCAGCGTGGGTTTCGATGATCCTGCGTACCTCTGCCGGGGACAGGGTGGGATTTCGAGCGAGGATGAGCGCTGCTAATCCGCTCACATGAGGTGCTGCCATGGAGGTCCCACACATGATGCCGTATCCACCACCGGGAAGGGTGGAGATAATGCTCACGCCAGGGGCTGCGACGGAGATGTAGGGGCCGTAATTGCTGAACCACGCAATGTGGTCCTCACTGTCGGTCGCAGCCACACCGATGACGTGCTTATGGGCGGCAGGGTAAAAGAGGCGGTCGAAGCTGTTATTCCCGGCCGCGGCCACCATAACGACCCCCTTCCGGTAGGCGTAATCCACGGCCAATGCTTCTCCCCGACTGTAAGTGGTAGCTCCCAGGCTAAGGTTGATGACTTTCGCACCGTTGTCCGCCGCGTAGAGGATGGCCCGTATCAAGTCATAATACGTGCCCACCCCCAAGGGCGAGAAAACCACGAGAGGCATAATGGTGGTCTTTCCCGCGATGCCCGCGATGCCCTCCCTGTTGTTGATCGTTGCCGCGAGGATGCCGGCCACATGCGTGCCGTGCCGGTGGACATCGCGAGGATCGTCCCGGTCGGTCACAAAATTCCACCCGTCGCGATCGTCCACATAGCCGTTGTGGTCGTCGTCCTTGCCGTTATTGGGGATTTCGTCCTCGTTGACCCAGCAATGACCGGCCAGATCGGGATGTGTGCAATCCACACCTGTGTCGATGACCGCAACCGTGATCCGGGGATCCCCTTGCGTGAGTTGCCACGCGTCCTCCACCCCTAGATGTTCCAGGTAGCGCGATGCGTAGGAGATGTAATAAGGATCGTTAGGAAAGGAGGTGATTTCGGTGAATTCTGCGAACGGCGAAATAATCGGGTTCGGCATTGTCTCCAGGGGATCAAGGCGGAATCGAAAATTGGGTTCGGCCCAGTCCACCGCGGGCGAACGGTTGATCACGGAGAGAGCTTGACGTTGCGTTCCTTTCGGTACTTTCCATCGCTCAATGTGTAATTGTGGAACATAACCCGCGGTCTGAGCGTTGAACAGTGTAAGGAGGTGACGACGTTCTCCGGACCAAAGCGCGCGGTGTTCAGCGGCCTTGTCCTTCCAGTGGATAAGGATCTCCTCCCATTCCTTGTGAACCGCCTGGCTGGCATGTGCCGGTCGAGGGCGTAGAGAGCATATAATAATGAACAGTGCGAAAAATAAGGCAACTGGGAACCGATAACCTCGCGTGTAGCCAAGCATTGCTTTGAATCTGTTTGTCAGGTAAGATATGGTACCGTGCGCT
Organism: uncultured Anaerolineae bacterium; assembly: GCA_964413905.1. Lineage (GTDB taxonomy): Bacteria > Chloroflexota > Anaerolineae > JAADDB01 > JAADDB01 > CAYPUG01. The sequence goes on from CAYPUG010000025.1 coordinate 10,222, forward strand.
CCGTATAAGGGCGTTCGGTAGGACTATAATTGGAATGTGGGGGTAAAAGCAAGTCCATGAGCGAACTATCCTTAGTTGAAATTGGACAGCGGTTGGCCGAAGCCCGTGAGAGTCGCGGGATAAGTTTGGAGCAGGCAGAACAAGAGACGCGCATTCGGCTGAAGTATCTCATGGCCATGGAATCGGGGGATTTTGACGCCCTTCCTAACGAAGTGGTCGCGCGGGGCTTCTTGCGCAGTTATGCCCAGTTCCTCGGTTTAGATCCCCGGCCGTTGTTGCAGGCTTATCAGAACGCGCGACCCTCGGCTGCGCCGGCACCGCCTACCCGCCCACCGGAACGGGGCCCCCATGTTTTGGAAATGGACCTGGGACGTCGTTCGGGCGGCGCATTCGCCCGCTTCCTCTCGGCTGCGTTGATTGTGGTGCTCGTTGGTGTCGCGGGATACTTACTGACACTGCAGGGTATGCTCTCACTCCCGGTGTACCGGGGCGCTCCGAGTCCCACACCTACACCCACAGAGGTGGTTTCTACACCTACGTCTGTAATGCGCACCCCCACCCCTCTGCCCTCTCCCACGCCTGTTATCCCGGCCGCGGTTGTCTCCCCGAGACCCTCTCCTACGGTCACCCAAGCGCTCATGCCAACGGTCACGCCTACATCGGTATCGACCCCCACGCCCACACCCTTCCGTCTGGCCAGTCCTACGTCTACACCTACACCGGTCCCTGTAGAGAAAGTGAACGTTGAGGCGCGGATTGTGGATCGGACATGGCTGCGGGTGTTGGTGGATGGTAAAGTGGTGGATGAGGGTCTCTACGAGCCGGATACTACGTTGACCTGGGAAGGACAGACTGTCGAAATTCGCACCGGGAATGCCGGGGGCATGGAGTTAACCGTTAACGGGCGGGCTTTGGGGCCTTTGGGGAAAAAGGGGGATGTGATCCACTGGATCTTCACCGTGCAAGACGGTGAGGTTGTCCGCTTGATCCCCACCCCTACTCCCACCCCGTCCGAAGGATGACGTGCCATTATGGAAAAGCGCAGAAGACGGGATAAGGCGCAGAAGCGATCGAGATCTGCGTTTTTCTTGTTGACGTTAGGCTGTCCCAAGAACATCGCGGATAGTGAAGGGATGACCGCGCTTCTGGAACGGGAGGGGTATCGGCCTACGGAATCCCCTGAGGAGGCCCAGATCCTCATAGTGAACACATGTGGTTTTTTGCAGTCGGCCAAAGAAGAGTCTATCGAGTATCTGCGCGCGTTAGCCCAACAGAAACGTCCCGACCAAGTACTTATTGCCGCGGGTTGCTTGGTTCAGCGGGATCCGGAGATTATCAAAGAGCAAGTGCCCCAAGTGGATGGGCTGATTAGCACACTTCGTTGGATGGAGATTCCACACCTCGTGCGCGCTTTAACACAGGCCCCGCGTGCCCGCGCGCTGGCCAAGCGAGAACTTCTGGGCGCATCCCCGTACCCGCAGCCGGTGGCCCGTCCCCAACGGGTGGGCCCCACCGCGTATCTGAAGATCAGTGATGGATGTAATGCCTCGTGTGCCTTTTGTACCATTCCTTCTTTTAAGGGCAAACTGCGCAGTCGTCCCCTGTCCGATCTGGTGGATGAAGCCGCGTTGTTGACGCGAGGGGGCGCGCGGGAGATTATCCTTGTGGCCCAGGATACCACGGATTACGGTCGGGATTGGGGCGACCCCTTGGCCCTTCCCCGGTTGATCAACGCGTTAATCAACCGGGTGCCGGACATCCACTGGTTGCGTTTGATGTACGCGTACCCGGGACATATTTCCGACGCTCTCATTGAGGTCATGGCCTCCCGTCCCCAAGTCCTCCACTACCTCGACATTCCGTTACAACACGGGGACCCCCGCACGCTGCGCCGGATGCGTCGCCCGAGCAACGTGGAACACGTGTTACACACTATCGAGCGCCTGCGGGATGCCATGCCGGACATCGCCCTTCGCAGTACATTCATTGTGGGTTTTCCCGGGGAAACCGAAGAGGAATTCGAGAATCTATTGGCGTTTCTAAAAACTATTCGGTTTGATAAAGTGGGCGCCTTTACTTTTTCTCCGGAGCCGGGTACGCCTGCGGCAGAGATGCCAGACCAGGTTCCCGATGAGGTGAAGCAGGATCGTTGGCACCGCTTAATGGCCACACAACAGCGTATTTCCCTGGAGCGCAATCGAGAGCAAATCGGTCGCGTGTTGGAAGTGCTCACCGAGCAGGTCGTGAACGCGGATGACCTGGCCGAGTGGTTAGGGGATACCCCCATCCGTGGACCCATCACGTTAGCCCGGTCTTATCGAGATGCTCCTGAGATTGACGGGGTGGTGATTATCCCTGGGGTTCTTCCCCGGGGCACATTCTATCGGGTTCGTGTGGTAAACGCTCTGGAATACGACCTCATCGCTGAGGTGGAAGACATGCCCCGTGCTCATTCCTGATCGATAACGCGGTAGGTTCCGTCTATCACCTTGCGCGTTTTGCCCCTTATCCGCGCCTCCACGTCCTGGACGACGTGGGGTGGGCTCATTTGAATGAACATACGGATGATGAACATGAGCACCATCAGGTCGTCCAGTTCTCCCAGAATAGGGAGGACATCGGGAATGATGTCCAGAGGCATTAAGAGGTAAACAATCCAGAGCATAGGGAGCAGCAATTTGGTCCACAGGGGAACGCGCGGTTCCCACAATAAGGCCCATGCGACACGGGCATCCTGCCAGAGGCGTCGGATGAGAGCCATTCGGTTGATAACTTTGGTCATAAATTCTGTCCCTCCTTCACGTTTGCTTCAAGAGCATAGGTGACGGACAATATAGAGCATATTCATTGTCCGAAGATCATTGCCGGAGGCGACGGAATTGCACGGATTTCTACCCCTCTCTTTTACGTTGGGGGGCATGAACCGCGATGTCCCGGTCGGTCGATAAAGCATATGTCAACCCATCAAATTTGGCAAGATCCATGCGGAGTTTACGACAAGCCCTAGCGACTTACCCATTGCCCTGGCTGGAGGGATTGGCCCTTTATGTGGGCTTGCCTCTGACCGTGCGCACGGCGAAGGATGCTGCGGCCGAATTGGCCGCGCACCTGTTGCGACCGGACATTGCTCAAGCCCTGTATGAGGGGCTTTCCGCTCGGGCGCGCGAGGCACTGGCCGAGATTTTGTCCGCGTCGGTGCCTATACCCTGGGCCACGTTTGTGCGTCGCTACGGTCCTGTGCGGGACATGGGACCACAGCGTTTAATGAGGGAGCAGCCATGGCGGGAACCGATTAGTCCCGCGGAAGAATTGTATTATCGGGGGGTGGTGTATCGTGCACTGGTCCGCCAAGACGGCGCGGTAGTTGAGATTGTGTACGTGCCAAAGGAGTTGACCCTGCTGCTGCCTCAACCTCCGGAAAGTGCTTCCTTAAAAGATATCCCCATGGTTGCCCCGCCCGAACAGGTGAGTACCGCGGGACAGACTTTGCTGAACGATGTGGTGATGGTCTTGGCCTTCGCGTACAATGAGGGACTCCACGTGGATTGGGAAGGGCGTCCCTTAAGAGGAGATCTGGCTCGTTTAGGGGAACGTCTGACATCTCCGCTACAGCCCACAGACTTGTTACGTCTTCCCCCACGCGTTCAGTTTATCCTCTACTTGGTGTATCACCTGGGCTTTGTAACCCAAGAGGGGGACAGACTTCGCCTGCAGGTGAGTCGCTTGCAGGAGTGGTTAAAGCAACCGGTGGCGTATCACCGCCTTATGCTCTGGCGGCTTTGGGCTGAGGGGGAAACTTGGTGTGATTTATGTCATGTGCCCGAACTGGATCCCGTTGAAGGAACATGGGTGGACACGGCGTTGCGAGCCCGCCAGCGGATACTCCGACATTTGCGGGAACTCTCCGCGGAGACTTGGTATGCGCTTTCGGACGTGCAACGTTTTATCCATCAGCATGATCCTGATTTTTTGCGTCCTGACGGTAATTACGAGACGTGGCTTATTCGCCGCCGAGAAGATAAGCGCATTCTTCGCGGGTTCCAGTATTGGCAGGATGTGGAAGGCGCGCTCCTGCGGTTTTACGTGTTCGGCCCCATGTTCTGGATGGATGCAGTAATGATCGGGGAAGAAGGACGGCGGTTCGCGTTGACAGACGCGGGTGCGCGGTGGTTGCGGCGGCGCAGTGAACCCATGCGGCGAGTTCGTCCACCTCTGCACGTATCTCCCGATTTTCGGATATCCATGTCCCACAACGTGCATCTGTTGGATCTCTTCCGAGTAACCCGATTCGCGGATTGGGAGCTCACGCGGCCGGAGTACGTGTTCCGCATCACACGGAGCAGTTTGCAGCGCGCAAGTCGCCAAGGTATTTTAGGTCGGCATATTCTGTTGTATTTGCGCAAGGCGACACGCGATCGACTTCCCCAGAATGTATATCGGGCCTTACGTAAAGTTCCGTAATGGGGGGACGGTGTCCACTCGCGAGGCCGAGAACGCCTGATGTATATAAAACGCGCTGTATCGCACAACCCATCATTTATCTCACATCTTCAACGAGGTGGCGTATTATGGCAACGTTCTTTGGACTTTTACCTGCCGTACTCATTATCGTGTTGGCGCAGTTAGGACGTCGTATGCGGGTGTTTGCGGTGTTCGCTTATGCTATGTTGCTCTTGGTAGATTTTATCCTGCTCCTCACCGCGGCGGGGTTAAGGATGATGGCTGCTCAGGAGATCCCGCTCACTTGGCCGTGGAACGGGCAGACCGTCTCCGTTTCTCCGGCCGAATTGCACATGCTGTCCTTGTACGTGGGAGTGAGTGCGATCCTCGCTCTGCTGGTTCTTCTCCCCGTTGTCCAACGGGGATTGGCCTATTTCATCTCCGTCCGACCGGGGGATTCTGTGCACGCGACCGCGCTCTCCTTCGCGGCCTACCTCATTTCCCTCTCCGTAGTCCAGCGGGTGTTTCTGGACGCGATTGCCCGGGCCGGGGTGAACGTCTCCGTCGTCTCTGTTCAGGATCTCATTGGCCAGACCGCGGCATTCATCCTCTTGGCCTTTTTTGGGGTCGGATGGGTTATTCAACGGTCCACCCGGGATACGCTCCGTCGCCTAGGGGTCGTTTGGCCCCATTGGCGGGAGTTCAAGGTAGCCGTGGGGACTGCATTTGGACTTTTGATCATGCAGGCCGTTTTGGGGGCCTTGTGGATGGCATTTTCCCCTGAAGGGGTACAGGCCGTGGAGGATCTATCCAAGATGTTGCTGGGTGAGTTTTTCAACCCGTGGGGCGCGATACTGATCGGCGTTGCTGCCGGGCTGGGGGAGGAGTTGGTGTTTCGCGGGGCATTACAGCCACGGTTTGGTGTGTTGCTCACCAGTGTCCTGTTTGCTATGATGCATTCTCAATATTGGCTTTCCTTTGCGATGGGGGTTGTCTTCCTCCTAGGACTTGTGTTGGGCATTGTACGGAAGAGGGTGAACACCACTGCAGCCATCTTTGCCCACGCGATGTACAACACGGTTTTGGTCCTTTTAGCCGTTTATGCGCCGAATGTGTCCCCATAGTCAGGGGACTTTCTAAGCCATACATGCTCCCATCTCGTTGAGGCCCACATGCTACACAGAATTGCATGGGTCCACTAACCCCGATGTGGAGCGTTCGACCGATTGCTTCAAAAGCGCGTGTGATGAGTTGGGTTGTGAGTATGCCCGGAAGGAGAATTTTGCTTTGAAGGCGAGCGGGTGTGTGTTACAATCTCCACCTGATGGTGTGGTGAAAACGCGCATTCCCGGGAGGACTCTATTTCTGGAGAACGCAAAGGCGCGAGCAAGGTATGCGAAGCGTAGACGTAGGCATTGTTATTGTGACATACAATACGCGGGAACTGCTTTCCCGGTGTTTGGAGACGGTTTTCACGAACACAGGGAACATTACTTTTCATGTCACGGTTGTGGATAACGCGTCCCAAGATGGTACGGTGGAGATGGTTCGTGAGCAGTTTCCGCAAGTTCGGCTGATTGCCAGCCCGATAAATGGAGGATATCCCTACGGGAATAATTTGGGCCTGCTGGCGTACGGCTTCCGTCCTGTCGGTGATGAAACTCGCCTGCACTTGGATCCCCCAGATGTTCCCGTGTGGGAGCAGGGCACTGTCATTTCATATCGGGATCTGTTGGCATTAGACACCACGCCACCGCGATACGCGTTGCTCCTGAACCCTGATACCGAGTTGCCGTCTCATGCGTTGGCAGATATGGTGGCGTTTTTAGATGCTCGGCCCCGGGCCGGTGTTGCGGGACCTCGGCTGGTACGTCCGGACGGTTCCTTGGATTTGGCGTGTCGCCGTTCATTTCCCACGCCGGAAGTGTCTTTTTACCGGATGCTCGGCCTGCACCGTCTCTTTCCCCACAGCCCACGATTCGGTCGTTACAACTTGACGTACATTCCACCCGATCGGACCATCCCGGTGGACAGTGTGGTGGGCGCGTTTATGATGGTGCGCAGGGAAGCGATTGCCCAGGCCGGCGTGTTGGATGAGCAGTTCTTCATGTACGGTGAGGATTTGGACTGGGCGTATCGGATTAAACAGCAAGGGTGGGAAGTGTGGTACAATGCGGATGTGGAAGTGTTGCATGTGAAAGAAGCTTCTTCCCGTAAGAGCCGGCGGGCTCGGGTTGAATTTTACCGAGCCATGGTCATTTTTTATCGTAAACATTATGCGGCAACGACGCCCAAGCCGTTGCACTGGCTGATCCTAGGCGGGATCGTAGCCAAAGGGGCCTTCGATGTGGGCTGGAGATGGTTGAAACTCAGTTTGGGGCGGAAAGGCACGTAACAGGGTGCTATGAAGCGGGTACATCTTCTCTTTGTGTTTGCACAGATTTTATTGGATGGGGTATTAGCCGCCGTCGCGTTTTACGCGGCGTTTCGTTTGCGCCTTCTTGCTCCTCACCCGGGGATGACGGAGTCCTTCGCCCCGTATGTGCCCATGGTCATCACTTACGTGGTGGTCCTGGTCTTGACCATGGCCTTCAATCACTCATACCGTCACAAACGTATCGCCCAGCCCTTGGATGAGTTGTATGTGGTGACGGCCAGCGTGACCTTATCCCTTCTCATTTCTTTGGCCATCATGTCTCTCGTGTACAAGGAACAGTTCAACTACCAGCGACGCATGATGGCGTATGCCTGGGGCCTTTCAGTCGTTTCCCTCACCTTTGGACGTGCCGTGTTGGGCATCATCCAGAAAGCCGTCCAAGCGCGTGGCATCGGCGCGGATCGGGTGCTCATTGTGGGCACGGGGGAAGTAGGGCGCATGATCTTGCAGAAGATTATCCAACAGCCGGAGTTAGGGTATCGCGTCGTAGGATTTATTTCCACCAACGGAAGCAGCAAAACGGTTATGGGCATGCCGGTGTTAGGCCGCCCGTCCGATATTCCCCGTATCATTGATGATTACAAAGTCGATGAAGTGATTATTGCCCTGCCCGAGGCCAGTCATCAGGAGATTGTTCGGCTGGTGGCTTTGTGTGAGCGGGAAAAGGTCGGTATTAAAGTGTTTCCCGACGTGTTTCAAATTATGGCGTCTCAAATTTCTATCGGCGACCTGGGTGGACTGCCCCTGTTGACGGTACGGGATGTAGCCATGCGGGGATGGCGGCTTGCGGCCAAGCGGGCGATGGACATCGTCGGGGCGATTGTAGGGCTTATCCTGTTCTCGCCTATCATGGTGCTGACGGCCATCGCCATCAAGTTAGAGTCTCCCGGTCCGGTGTTTTACGTTCAGGAGCGCATGGGGTTGGACGCGCGTCCTTTCAAAATGCTGAAGTTTCGCTCTATGCGGGTGGACGCGGAGAAAGATGGGCCGGGATGGACGCGACCCGGCGATCCGCGGGTGACCCGGGTGGGACGCATTATTCGCAAATACTCCATTGACGAGTTGCCCCAGTTCATCAACGTGCTCATGGGTGATATGAGTTTGGTGGGGCCTCGACCTGAACGGCCGGTGTACGTGGAACAATTCCGTCAACGCATCCCCCGCTACATGGAACGTCATCGGGAGAAGGCCGGAGTGACCGGTTGGGCTCAGATTCACGGCCTGCGCGGGGATACTTCCATTACCGAGCGAACAAAGTACGACTTGTGGTATATCGAGAATTGGTCCCTTTCCCTGGACTTGAAGATCATCATTCGCACAATTTTCCGCATCTTCCGCGACCGTAACGCGTATTAATGGGGCGCGGAGATTTTTTTGGGGCCTTTGCCTTGATGCAAACATCCTGCAGTTTGCTATTACGTGCTGCCCGGAGGCGTGGGCCTCTCGCCCAGTAACCGCAGGAGGAGTAACGAGACGATAAGACCAACCAGTCCGATGAAGAGGAGATAGACCAGGAGTTTCTGTACCCTCGAGAGCGTATTCTCCAGAAAGTTCTCAATGCTGGAGAGAACGCCCTTCTTTTCCCCCTCTTGTGTAGCCTGCTTCGGGGTAGGCGTAGCCGTCACGGTTGGCGTTCCTGCTTGTGCTGCCCGAACCACGCCCTGAGCTCCGGAGGCGGGTTGTGTCGCGGTGGCCGTGGGTGTCGGAGGCTGAGGTATGCACACTTGAAGTTCTACATCATCCACGAAAAGCGCGGTGACAGCGTTATCCCCGTCGTTATACGCGTTGAAGTAAAGAATGTACTGTTCTCCTCGATACGGTAAGAGGTCACGGGTAATTTTCACCCACTTTTGTTCATTCAACGCGGGAGAGGCGCGCCATAAGCGGTGGCGAATACGTAGAGTTTGAGGATCAAGCAAGTACGCCTCTTGGCGGTCCCCCCTTGTATCCTGGGAATAGGGCCACACATAGAAAGTGAGGCGAGCCGATGTGGCATTCTCGGGAATGTAAATGACCTGCCGGGCCGAAGAGTAAGAGGGCGGATCCACCGGTTCAATGGCCCCCAAACGCAACGCCAAAGGCGGGCTGTGAGGAGCACCCAGCGGCCGTCCCTGATCGTCCTGCGGAAACGCCCGTTCGTCTACAATGGCCCCCTGAATGAAGGTTCGTGGTAATTGCCAACCGTCTGGGGCGTCGAATTTCCCGTTGTAGATCACGTTGTTACAGGTAAGACCGACGGGTAAGACAGGTGTCGGTGTGGACGTGGCCGTAGGAGTCGGGGTATGAGTTGCCGTCGCAGTCGCGGTGGGGGTCGCGGTGGGCGTGGGAAGAGGCGATGTAGGTACGGGGGTGGGGGTGAGGCCGCCGGGAGACAGCGCGGGAGCCAAGCCGAAATTGACGACCCGAATTTGGCCCGCGGCCACATCACAGGTCACACTCTCACCGGTCACGGCCGACATTCCGGCGGGGACCATGACATGGAGTACGTAGCGACCTTCGGAGAGGTTGGAAAACTGATACGAGCCGTCCGCGTACGTTTGGGTTTGACTGAGGACGTTTCCGTCTTCGTTTTCCAAGTATACCCACACGGATGCCAACCGCGATTCTCCTGGATCTAAAAAGCCGTTTCGATTGATGTCTTGCCAAACAAAACCGCGGACGAGGGTGACCGTTCCCTGATGGGTGGAAGCGGCACGCACGGTAAAGGGATTCCCGCCCAAAATGAGGATGCACAAGAACAACATCCACCCCCATCGGGCTGTGCGAATGGGGGCAGGGTGCCATATCGGGTTGTGATTCATGGTCAACTCCTCGATCAGACCGGTGAGCACTTACCCTCGGGGCGGAGTGAATCCTCGTCCGGGGACGAATACACCCCAACCCGGTTCCCCTGTGAGTTTCCCGTCCTCGACCACTATTCGGCCGCGTACCATGGTTAAACGTACGCGACCCTGAACTTCCATCCCCTGATAAGGGGTGTAGCCAGAGATGCCGTGCATATGGTCTCTGTGGATGCGACTGACGCCTCTGGGGTCGTAAATGACGATGTCCGCGTCGCTGCCGGGCATCAGGGTGCCTTTACGTGGGTACAGCCCGAACAGCCGGGCAGGGCGAGCACTCATTAATTGGACTAATTCCGGCCAGGAGAGTGGGCCGCGAAGGACACCGTATGTAGCCATCAACGGTAAGGCAGTCTCCAGGCCGGGAATACCCCCCGGTGTCGTCGTAAAGTTCCCTGTCTCGAGCTTTTGGTCCAATGTGTATTCACAGTGGTCGGTTCCCAATGTGTCGATGTGCCCCCGGGCAAGGCGCTCCCATTGTTGTTCTACACGTTCCCGGTCCCGTAACGGCGGTTGCAAGATCACCCATTCCGGGTGGGGGCCGGTGTAGGCACTGTCATCCAGGAGCAAGTACTGAGGACACGTTTCAGCAAACACAATTTGGCCCTCTTGTTTGGCCTGGGTTACCAGGTCTACCGCCTCGGGGGTGGAGCAGTGAACGATGTAGATAGGGCATTTGGCCTCTTTGGCGAGGAAGATCACCCGGTGGACGGCCTCGGCTTCGGCAAAGGGAGGTCGTGCGTCCGCGTGATATGCGAGGGAAGTCTTCCCCGCTCGCACCAGGCGTTGCGTGCTCGCGGATACAATAGCATCGTTCTCTGCATGAACCATCACCAAGACGCGGGCTTTGGCTGCAGCTCGAAATACCCGCAGGAGAGCGTGGTCATCCTGATAATAGTTGGGGCGATAGGTGGTGTACACCTTCGCGGCAGGCGTACCCAACACGATCAGGTCATTCATCCACCCCTGGAGGACGTCATCATCCTCGGGAAGAGCAGTGAGCATGACGTGGAGGGCATAATCCACATACGCTTTATTTCCTACCTCTTGGTGCCGATTGTTGACGGCTTCCCGCACATCTTGACCCGGGAGCTGGGTGGCAAAGTCAATGACCGTTGTCACACCTCCGAAGGCCGCCACACGAGTCCCCACTTCCCAGTCATCGGCGGTTTTATAGATTCCTGTGTCCAATTGAATGTGGACGTGCGGGTCCACCACGCCCGGGATCACATAACATCCCTCCGCGTCGATCACGCGGGTAACACCTTCGCGGGGTAAACGATATCCAACGGCGAGGATCCGTTGGCCTTCGATAAGTACATCATGTGTGAAAACGCCATTTTCGGTGACGACGAGCCCGTTTGTAATGAGGATGCGTTCGTCCATGAGGGACCTCCGCATGTGGCATTGAAGACGGCAGCCTTGGTGAGTATAGATGTCAGGATATTCTACCTTCTGTTAGCCAATTGTGCAAACTTCTTTGGGGGGGAGCAGCTCATCCACGCAAAACCGAGGATTGTTGATGGGTCCCCGTGATTTCAGCAATTGGTCGGTGTCCCGGCCTGGAGTAGAATAGAGGGTATCCAAAGACTTTGCCAAAAGGGGAGCAGACATGCCATCGCTCACAGATGTGGTGATCGACGCCCATTGTGATACCCTCCAATACGTCCTCCAGGGTCGGGGATCCCTAGGTGAGGGTATTCCCGGTGCTCAGGTGGATATTCCCAAACTACAGGCCGGGGGCGTGAACGTGCAAGTGTTTGCTTGCTGGGTGCCTGTGTACTACCAGCGACACGGAGCCACCACGTACGCGTTGCGCTTAATTGAGACGTTCCACCGGCAAACGGAAATGTACGCGGACCGTTTTATGCCCATCACACATCGGGCGGACATGACCCGCGCGGTGCAAGAAGGAAAAGTCGGCGGTATTCTCAGTTTGGAAGGCGCGGAACCGTTGGATGGTGTTCCGGAAACGCTGGGTGTGTTTTATAGACTCGGTGTACGTTGGCTTGGGCTAACGTGGAATTACCGCAACGCGGTCGCGGATGGCGTGGCCGATGAGCGCAGTGGAGGCGGTCTAACACCGTTTGGCGTGGACGTGGTACACATGTGCGGGGAACTGGGCATTGTGGTGGATGTATCCCACCTGGCCCCGGCCGGCGTGGAAGATGTGCTGAAGGTAGCTCGGGGCCCGGTGGTGGCTTCACACAGCAATGCTCGTGCGCTTTGTGATCACCGCCGAAACCTCACCGACGATCAAGCTCGGGCCATTGCAGCAACCGGTGGTGTCATCGGCGTGACATTTGTCCCCAACTTCCTGACGGCCGATCCGGACCAGGCCACGTTGGATCACGTCTTAGACCACATTGAGCACTTTGTGAATGTGGTGGGGGTGGAGCACGTGGGTATTGGGTCCGATTTTGACGGCTTGGGAGAGGACACCCCTCCGCCCCGTGGCCTGGAAGATGCAGGACAGTATCAAAATCTTCGGGTCGGCCTGGAACGGCGAGGTTTTGGTCCGGATGATATATCCGCCATCATGGGCGGGAACTGGAGCCGCGTGCTGGAGGCTGTGTTGGCCCCCTGACGTTAATCGGAAGATTGCGGAGGTGTGCCCACGTGCGTGTGGTCGCGCCTCACCTGTTCGTACGCGTGATAAAGTCGTTCGATGTCGGTGACAGGGTCCACGTGTTTCGCTAAAATGCGGAGCGCGTGTCCCGCCTCCTCAAGGGCTCGGCCCAGGTGCTCCCAGAATTCTGCCGGCAACGCATCCAGGGGCAAATCTTGCAGGAGAGCCCACCATGGGGTCTCTGAAGACGAGTGGGAACGAAAGTGGGCTTCGGAATGATGTTGCGTCATTTTGGCCCTCTCCTTCACGGTGAGTACAGCGTTCTCAGAAATATGAAGTTTTGTCCCTCTCGCGGATGTCTTACATAATTCTTGATCGAGAGGATAGCACTCCGTTGCGAAGGCACGGCCTTCGCCTATCCGTTTGCAAGGTTTCATCCGGGTAAGGAAAGTCTGACAAGGGGAGAACATATCTGTGGCTCAGTTTGCAGAAATTGTTGTCAACACGCCGATAAGACACACCTCCCGGGTGGATCGGGATGAGGAGTTCTCCCCTGCCGGTCTGACGTTCCATTACAGTGTGCCGCCCCACTTGCGGGATCGGTTACAACCCGGTCATTTGGTGCGGGTGCCCTTTCGCACTCGTGAAGTTCAGGGCATTGTCATCACCTTGCACGATGAGAGCCCGGTGCCGGAAACTCGACCCATCCTTGATCTGGTCTACCCCGACCCGGTGTTGACGCCCCTTCAACTCCAACTGGCTCGTTGGATGGCGGACACGTACCTCACACCGCTCATTTACGTGGTGAAATTGTTCCTTCCCCCCCGCTTGACCGCTCCCCCTGAGCCCGTCATCGAACGGGTGCCCGATGTCCCGCCGCCCAAGGCGTTGACTCCGGAGCAGCAATTGCTTCTGGCCCGTCTTGAAAGAGGACCTCAACCTGAGCGTATGCTAAAAGTGGGCAAACACAACTTGGCCCGCCCTGCTGTCATTCGTCCATTGCTGACACGCGGGGTCGTACGACGGGTGTACCGTGCCGTACGTCGACCTCCCCGTCCTCGGACCGAAACGTATGTACGCCTCATTGCGGATGAGGAGACCATACACCATATTTTCCCCCAGTTGGGACGACAGAGCAAACGGGCGGAAGTCCTCTCCTACCTGTTGTCCATCCCGGATCCGTTACCCACAGTGGCCGAGGTCGTCCAAGCCGTGCAGTGTAGTCCCAACCTGATAAAGCGTATGGCGCAGGATGGGTGTATTGCCTACACACCTAAAACGACCCGCGTTGTGCTCCTGCGTCCGCGGGAAGACCTCTTGGCCGAGGCGGAGGCCTTGCAATCTCGCGCGCCGACTCGGGCCCGCGCATTGCAAGTGCTGGCCCAGATGGGGAGCGGCGTGACGTGGGATGAAGTGCGCGCGCGGGGGATAGCCCGAAGCGTTCTCGCCGCGTTAGAGCGGGAAGGGTGGATTCGACGGGTGACCGACCCGGCCGTCGTTCACTTGGTTCTCTCTCCGGAAGAGGCCGAAGATCGCATCATTGAATTGCGAGGTCTCGAACGCCATCGTCGCGTGCTGGACGCCCTGGCCGAGGAGGAAGAACCTGTCTGGGTAGGCTGGCTGTACGCGGAAACCCGGGCAGACCGACAGGTCCTGAAGGATCTGGAAACCGCCGGCCTCATCGCGATCGAACGGGAAGAAGTGTGGCGCGATCCCCTGGCCAACCGCCCTTTACCCTCCGATCCGGAGCCTTTCCCTCCGCTCATTCCAGAACAACGCGAGGCCTGGGAATCTATCCGACAGGCGCTGGACGCGCCGCCTGTGCCCGATAACCCGCCTGTGTTTCTCCTCCATGGGATTACCGGGAGCGGCAAAACAGAAATCTACCTCCGAGCCGTTTCCCACGTCCTGCGACAAGGGCGACAGGTGTTGTACCTGGTCCCGGAGATTGCCCTAACGCCCCAAACCATCCAGCGGGTGAGTGCGCGCTTTCCCGGAAAGTTGGCCATCTGGCACAGTGATTTGAGCGCGGGGGAACGGTTTGATACCTGGCGTCGGGTGATGCGTGGGGAAGTGCCGATCATTGTGGGCACTCGATCCGCGCTGTTTGCGCCGGTATCTCGCTTGGGGCTGATCGTCATTGATGAAGAACATGATGAATCCTACAAGAACCAGCGTATCCCCTACTATCACGCTCGAACCGTGGCTTTGGAACTTGCCCGGCTGACGCAGAGCGCGGTTATCCTAGGTTCCGCGACCCCGGATGTGATTACGTACACCCGCGCGCGACGGGGGGAATATCGTCTTCTGGAATTGCCCCGTCGCATTCTCTCCGCGAGCCGGCAGGTGGATATGATGAAGGCCCGTGCGTCGACGCCTCCGACCCTGCGGGACCCTTGGCAACCGTTTTCCCCCCAAAGGCCGGATGTGAAGACCATCCCCTTGCCCGCGGTGCGCATTGTAGACATGCGGGTGGAGTTGAAGGCGGGTAATCGCTCCATTTTTTCCCGGGCGTTACAGCGCGCGTTGCAGGAAGTGCTGGAAGCCGGTCAGCAGGCCATTCTCTTCATTAACCGTCGGGGACGCGCGAGTTTTGTCCTCTGTCGGGATTGTGGACACGTACTCAAGTGCGAACGGTGCGATGTACCCCTCACATTCCACATCACCCGCGAGGATCCCCTTACGCATCGCAAGGAGGGTGTTCTGCTCTGTCATCATTGTAACCGTCGCTATCCGGTGCCAGACGCGTGCCCGGTGTGCGGGAGCACCCGCATTCGCTACTTCGGCGGAGGCACCCAGCGCGTGGAAGAGGAGGTTCGGCGCCTCTTCCCTCAGGCTCGCACCTTACGATGGGATCGAGATGTGACCGGGGTGAAAGGCGCTCACTGGCACATCCTGGAAGCGTTCGCTCGTCACGAAGCGGACATTCTCATCGGCACACAAATGTTGGCGAAGGGGTTAGATCTGCCGCGGGTGACGTTGGTAGGCGTGGTGAGCGCGGATGAGGGGCTTTTCCTGCCGGATTTTCGCACGGGAGAACGCACATTTCAGGTGTTGACTCAGGTGGCCGGTCGGGCTGGACGTGGGTTGTGGGGCGGACGGGTGATCATCCAAACGTACAATCCCCAACACTACGCGATTCGTGCCGCCTCTCGTCACGATTACGCGCGCTTTTACGAGCGGGAGATGGCGTTTCGCCGGGAAATGGATTACCCGCCGTATTCCCGTCTAATTCGACTCCTCTACACACACACGCGATCCGAACGAGCGCAACAAGAAGCCACTCGCTTGGCCGGGGATCTACGGGATGAAGCCCTTCTCCAAGGGCTGACCGATATCGACATCATCGGGCCCGCGCCGTGCTTCTACACCCGTCTGCGCGGTCAATACCGCTGGCATATCATCCTGCGGGGCCCAGACCCTGTCCGTTTGTTGCGGAAGGTGCCTCTGCCTGCGGGATGGCGTGTGGACATCGAGCCTATGTCCTTGCTCTGATCCTTCAGGGGGAGGTTCTGTACAGCGTGAACGACCGTTCGACCGAAGGGTGACTGCGGGCTTCCTTTTTGTAGAGGTCCACTACCCGGACCGTCCATCGCACATTTCCCCCCGCCTGGAGCAGTTCAGCCTTCACCGCGGATGAAAGTTCGATGAAAGGTTGGCGAGTGTGCAGATGCCAGGTATGGGCACCCGCGCGGAGGGTGACTTCGTACGCTTCCGAAGGCCAGAGATAACCCACCGCAGTCCAAGCGAGCAAAATTCGTTGCCGGAGCGCGAAGGCCGCTCGGTCCGCGGGGAGCACCGGGATAGGGGCGGCGTATCGCGGTCCAGGTGTAGGCGTGGGCGTGTGATATGGGGTAGGTGTAGGGGTGGGGGCCGGCGTGGCTAAGGGGATAATGAGCACCATACCCGGTTTCAGGAGGGCCGGGTTTTCCAAGTGATTCGCTTGGATGATGCTTTCTTGGGAGACGTTGAACCGTTCCGCGATGAGCAGGAGGGTGTCTTCTTCCTGTACCGTGTAATTGATAATGTTTGCCCGGGGGGTGGGGGTGGGCGTAGGAACGGTATGCCCATCATCAGGGGGGATGATTAATTTCTGGCCCACGACCAGGTAGTCACCGGGTTGTAAGTGATTCGCCTTGAGGAGCATTTCCACAGAAATGCCGAATTGGGCCGCGATGGAGGACGGGGTGTCGTGCAACTGGACCACGTAAATGTGCGGGGTGGGTGTAGGGCTGGGTGTTGATGTGAACGTAAAGGTGGGGGATGGCGTAGGGGAGGGCGTCCATGTCGGCGTGGACGTGGAGGTGACAGCAGCTACTTGTAGGGCTTTGGCCGTCTCTGTGGCTCTGAGCGCGGCCAAACGGGAGCCGCGTAGCTGCCACCAGCCCGAGACTAAGAACACCACCATCAACCCGAAGATGATCTCCGGCAAAGGGAGGCGGCGTTTTCGCGCGGGCACATACAGGCGTGTGCCACACGCCAGACACACTTCATCTTCCGGTCCAACCCGGGCCCCACAGCGGGGACAGTAGCGTTCGCCGTTGGGGCCGTAAAGCGCAAAGTCCTTGTCTTTGTTCATGGCAATCCAAGCGCGCTGAAGATCAGCCGGACGCGGTCGCGCATTTTCGCCCGATCGCGTTCCTCTTTGAAAAAGGCCAGTAATTCGTCGGGATCTAAGTGATAGCCGGAATGCGACTGCCCTACCAGTCGGTCCGCGGCTACGTCGGCCAGGGCCATCAGTTTGCGGCAACGTTTGCTGCTGGTGTACACCACGTCTGCGAGACGACCTTCTTCTACGCGGGCGAAGAACGCCACGCGATGACCTCCCTCACGCACTTCCTCCCCGAGGCGTATGTACTCCGGCGGCGGATTATCTACCCAATGTTTCAAGCCTTGGCGATGATATTCGGCAACTTTCACATTCACCTCCTGGTTCACTTGTAAATGCCCTTCGGCTTTGAAGGTAGAAGGCTGTGTGTGTAATTATAGCAGGATTCCTTTGCTTTTGCCCCCTACGGTAGGTGTTCGTTAGGTCGGCCGATTTTCGAGTATAATACATCCTACTCGAACACACATTCCCCTTTTCAGCATCGAGGAGGCAACGATTGGAGGCAAACATGGGCAAGCAATGTGTGGCGTTGTACATGCAGGACAAGCATGATCTGCGTACGGAGGCCATTCCGTACGTGCAGTATGCGGAATCCAAAGGATTTGACGCAGTATGGCAGGCGGAATCCCGGTTGGTGCGCGACGCGATCGTGCCGATGGCCGCGTACGCGGCGACCACGGAACGCATCAAAATCGGGAGTGGGGTCATTAATTGTTGGACGCGCAACCCTGCGCTCATTGCGAGTACCTTCCTCACGCTGGATGATTTGGCTCCTAATCGCATCATGCTGGGTATTGGCGCGTGGTGGGAGCCTTTGGCCAGCAAGGTAGGCGTGAACCGGCGCAAGCCGCTGAAGGCCATGCGTGAGATCGTCACTGTGGTGCGACGATTGCTCAACGCGGAACGGGTTACGTTTCATGGGGAATTCGTCCATGTCACCGACATCATGCTCGATGTGGTGTACGGCCGCAAAGGTCCCCGCAACGTGCCCATCTACATTGGGGCCACGGGAATGAAGATGATGGAGTTGGCAGGGGAAATCGCGGATGGCGTGCTGCTGAATTACCTTGTCTCGCCCAAATACAACGAAATGGCGATGGAGCATTTGGAGATCGGAGCGAAACGGGCGGGACGGCGTGTGGATGAGATCGATCGACCGCAGTTGGTCGTTTGTTCCGTGGA
>CAYPUG010000026.1:0-27263 GCA_964413905.1 uncultured Anaerolineae bacterium
AGCCACACAAAGGCCGCGAGCATTAAGAGGATCGCGGCAATTTCCCCTCCGGTTTTGTGGATGAGAGGAATTTTCCCTAGTCTGATGAGGAAGAACGCACTGAACATAACTATAAAAAGAGATAAGGGTAGCATCACGCGTTGTATGAGACGAAGCCAATGTTTCCGCCAATAATACGACTCGCCTTCCCGCCATGTGATCTTTGGCCACAGCGGAGTGGCCCCTAAAGTTGTTTTGCGCACTAAACGTTGGGGAAAGAGAAGCGTCCTGAGGGCTTTGAACGGGGATAAGAGAGCGCGGGCCACGAACCGTAATGCCTTTTGGAACTTGCTCGGGGATTTCTTCTGCAACTTCCGCAGCCATTGCCGTCGCGCGCGCGCGGAGAGGATGCGATGAGGGTACCGTTTGCCCGTGGCAATTTCCGGCCACTCCGCGTGGATGAACGCCTGTAGGCGTTTTTGTAGGTCGTGGCGCAGTCGCTCTCGGCGCCATGCGTGACGCCGAGCCCGGGCATGCACACGCTCGGCGAGGATCGCTGCTTGAACGTCCCGCGCGTGGGGGATGCTGGGCATGACGATGTTCCCGCCGGCTGCGGCCGATTGCACAATGAGCGTGGCATAGCCAAAGGTTTTGCCGAAGAATCCCTGGCGGTAAATAACATCTTGAACTTGCTCAAGGGGAATATCCTCCCATACCTCTTCCTGCAATACTTCCCGTTCCAGGTGAACTACACGTCGGTCGGTCAGCGCGTAGTAATCATTGAAGTAGTCAACGACTACATATACCCAAACAGCCATTCCGGCCAGAAGCACAAGGGCCATGGGGTAGAGGGCCTGCACGGATGTGGATGGCACCACGCCGCTCACCAGCAAACTCAGGGCGAAACTGATGATGAGCACGGGGAGGATAAGTTTAATTGCTAAGTAAATCCAATGCCGTCGCCCCATCCAAATTACCCGCTCATCCGGTTCGTGCCAGGTACGCGTGGTGCGCAATCGTTTTTCTACGGGGATGGGTACTCCCCCCAGATATTCCCACACGGACCGCCACGCGCGAGGACAGGGGTGGGGGGCCCGGCCTTGCCCATAGGCCCGGATACCGTCCAGAATGCGGTGGAACGCACAACGGATTTTTTGGCGCCTTAGAGGCCATGTATCGGGACGGGTGTACCAGTCGAACCGGTCCAGATCCTCGCGCGAGATGCGTAGCCAGTAACTGGGTTGGGTGGCCTCCACGGTGACATCGTGTTCGGTGCCCTGGAGTAACGCTCGGCGACCCACGTATCCCAGGGGGAAGATGTAACTGCGGGGCCGGCGTCGCCCGCGCTCATCCACAGCCCGGACAATGGCTTCCCCTTCTGTAAGGATGTACATGGCCCGACCGTGGACACCCTGCTGGACGACCATTTGGGAACGCGGGGAGTAAATCCAAGCGGTGAATCCGGCGAGGTGCTCCAACCATTCTGGAGGAAGGACTTTGAATTCCTCCACAGCTTGGAAGTACGCCTTCATATCGGGAGGGTGTACAAAGGTCAGGATGTCCTGATCCAAAGGGAGCGATGGGTTCCGAAATCGTTCCACCAATTCCTCGAATTTTAGGCGCGGCAGTCCGTACAAAACGGTCTCGGAAACGGCCCTCACTTTTTTCGGGGGGAGATCCAGGTGCGCGACTTCGCCGTCCACAAACACTTGCCCCACGGTTGCCAGGGTTAAGGAAAGGGGTGGCGCGGTCTCGTAATAGGGGATGCCCGATGCATCACTGGGCGGTTGGGATGTGGGACCACTGGCTTCCTCCGGCACGAGAATGACTTGCCCCTCCGCAACAACCCAGACGGTCGCATCGTTGGCCCCGCGTTGGTACACCTCTCGGGGCTGCAGGTGTTTTTCGATGATGTGATCGGCCAAACGACGCAGGTGGTCGTCGGGCAGTACGGAGTACAAAGGCATGGCCCGCAGGCGGTGGATGCGTTGGGCCGGGATAAGACGGTCTCGGAGTTGAGGCCATTGCATCAGGATATAGTTCAAACGGGCGGCTTCGATGCGGTACAAGTATCCGTGATCAACGGCTCGGACCGTAGTTTCCGGGGGATAGCCGTACAACAGCGTGTAACGGTTAAAGGCATCCCCCCGCTTGAGGATTCGGTCCAGCCAGGGGATATTCAGGGAGCCGGTGCCCGTCTGGAGCAGGAGTCCCGTCCCCACAATGTAGAGATAGTTGAGCATGTGGCGTTCCCCATCCGGGGAGATGATTGTGTCCCCTTTGGCGAACTGAAGGGGTTCGGACCGTTCGGCGATGGCGCGTATGGCCTGTGAGGGGAGAGAGGAAAAGAGGGGCATGGAAGCGAGGTCGTGGATGCGTCCTTCCAGGGATTGGTTCATATACATTAGTGGCGATGTCGGCGGCGTAGGTGTCTGCCCTGGCATATGCTTTGTCCCTTCTCAGGAGGAAGTGCGAGAGTGGCAGGCCATGGTCACTGTGGTGGCCTGCCACCTGTTTATCACTTTACGTCCAGCGATCTTGTAGTCGTTTCATTACTTCCGGCATGGTGGTGTATTCCATCTCATCCATGGGGAGCCGATGCGGCTCAAACGGCCCATGTCGTCGCAAATACTCCGCGATGGCATTCGCCATGCGCCGTGCTTCATCATAAGCTGGATCGTCAAACATGTCAACCGGTCCCACTAAGCGTCCTTCCGCGATTTGGAAACCCAACGCGATGACCCGCGGAGGGCCGTCGAAACGGGTAGGGTGTGCCCGTTGTACGGGTACGGGCATAAGCGGCCCGTTGTGGGAGCCCCGCATCCATCCTTCCACCAAGTGCGGGTGTGCAAAAGGCTCAAGGATTTCCCCGACCGCGGGGAACTGGCTTTGGGCGCGGACGATGAGCACCGGGTCATCTTTACCTACGTAGCGGCCGGCGATCAGGGACAGGCGTTCTGTGGAGGAGACGGCCGCGATTTCCCCGGTGGACCGGCTGAACACCCGCTTGATGGCGTACCGGGTCGGTGCCCCAATGAACACCAACAAGTCGTACAATTCCTCCGGGCAGTCGAACGTGATTGTCTTGTTCTCCTTCATGTCTTGCACTTCGAAGCGGAAGCCCTTGTGCATGGAGGGGGAGATAACCAGCCCTGCGGTGTTGAACGGGTCTGCAAACATGCGGTACAAGGGCAAGTTCCACGCGCCGGCCGATGTCTTGTCCGCCATGAACACAATAACCGGTTCGGACTTGCGTTCCTCGAACGTCATCTCCGCGACGCCGGGTCCCATGCCCCGCACGTTGCCGGAGAAGGCATCCGCGAGCAAGTCTTGGCCGGCACCGTAAAGTTTCAGGTCCTTAGCCGCTTTTGTGGCCTCCTCAAATGCATTCCACGCGAGTTGGTGGATGTCCGGGTTGTCGTCGCCTTGGCGGTGGGTCATGATCAATTGGAGGTCATCCCCGGCTGCGGTCACATGGAAGTCCACCAGGAGCCCCTTTTCTCGCCCCTTGGTGAGCACTTCAACGGCTTTATCTACCAGCGTCGGATGAATACGGGAATGACCTACCCAACCACCAATGTCTGCCTTGATCACGCTCATTGTGATCGTAGCCATGACGCACCTCCTTGTGCATCGCTGAATGGGTGAAGTGTGGGGATGGGTTATTGGGATAACTCGGTCGCCCGAGCACGAGAGATGATCTCGTCCCTCAAGGCGGCCAGTCGGTCACTGACTTGGACGGGATACGTGACCTTGACGTCATCGTCAATGGCCCGTAGTGCCTCGGGCAGGGCCCCTATGCCTGTGGCGGCTGTGTCTCGAATCTGGTTTAAGGATGGCAGATCGTACACAAGTTCACCCTCTCGGATGACCTCAACCAACAAGGGCTCTCCGTGGAGGGGCGGCTCCTCGTCGGCCATCGCGATGAGATCGTGTGTCATCTTGCCTTGACCGTTATAGAAACGGTAGACCTGCTTGCGCCCCGGTAAGGTAACTTTGCCCGTACTCAGTTTGATCTTAAGCCCGGCTTCGTCTTCCACGATTTTGTACACGCCGTTCACATAGGGCGCATCCGACGAAGTGCCCATCCGTGTCCCCACCCCGAACGCGTCGGCTACTGCACCGGCACGCAGGAGCTCCTGAATTCGGTATTCGTCCAAATCGCCGCTGAGGAAAATCAGCACCTCTGGAAACCCTTCCTCGTCCAGAATGCGCCGCACTTCTCGGCTCAGGCCGACCAGGTCCCCACTGTCCAGCCGTACTCCTCGTAGTTTGTGACCGCGGGCTTGCATCTCGCGGGCTACTGTGGCCGCGTGGCGAGCTCCTTGGAGCGTGTCGTACGTGTCAATGAGAAGGACGGCATTTTCCGGGTAGTCGGCCGCGAAGGCCCGGAACGCGTCTAACTCTGTAGGGAAGGACATGACATAGGAATGGGCCATGGTGCCGGTGATAGGAATACCGTACAAGTGGCCGGCCAGCACGTTGGATGTGGCCACGCATCCGGCGATGTACGAGGCCCGCGCGACTTTCATGGCCGCGTCGGTGCCGTGATCCCGACGGGGGGAGAAATCGGCTACGCCCCGACCCTGCGCGGCAATCACCACGCGAGCGGCTTTGCTCGCGTACATTACGTTCGCATTGATGGTGTTAAGGAGGAAGGTCTCCACGATTTGGGCTTCGATGCGCGGCGCGGTCACCCGCAGGATGGGCTCATTGGGGAAAAATACCGTGCCTTCGGGCATGGCCCACACAGTGCCGTGGAAACGGAATTCCTTTAAGTAGGCGAGAAAGTCCTCGCTGAAGATTTTTCGGCTGCGGAGATATGCGATGGCCTCCTCGCTGAAACGCATGTTAAGCAGGTAATGAACCACTTGTTCTAACCCTACGTTGAGCAGGAAACGGCGATGCGGAGGAAGCGCCCGCACAAAGAGGTCAAACGTGGCCCACTGGTTCAATCCATGGCGTAGATATGAATCGGCCATCGTCAACTCGTACATATCCGTGAGTAGGGCCATGTTTTCCGAAGTCACCCAACCAAAGGTGGTATCCATGGGATGTGTCCTCCTGCGTCTGGCCATATGGATGATTAAATCGTGGACGATGTGCAGGTGGTGGTACGATTGGCTTGGTCCGTATTATAACATCAGGACGTTCTTTCCAAGCAAATCAGGGTTGTTTTCTCTGGATGGAGGTGGCTTTCCTCTCTTCACAGGGACTTGCTCAGGCCTGGAGGTGCAAGGTAAACTTGGCCCGCATAACTTACCCAGAGCGAGAGGGCCGAAATGCGCCTAGAGAGCCGGTTTGTGTCTGTTCGATATGTGGTGCTTCTTCTGTTGGCACCCTTCGTGTTCTTTTGGCAGATTTGGTGGCCCTGGAGTACCACGCGGATGGGCTTTGAGATAGGGGACTTTAGCGAGCAACATGTGGCCATGCGCACCTTTGTGGTGGACGAATTTCGGCACGGTCGGTTGCCTTTCTGGGATCCCTACACGTTTGCCGGGGAACCGGCCGTCGCGGATTCTCTGTTCTCCACGTATTATCCCCCCAGTTTATGGCAAGTGTTGTTCCCCAAGGAGTGGATGTACTGGGTGCTCCAAGTGGAGGCTTTGTGGCACGCGGGCCTGCTCGGTGTGTTTACCTTCCTCGCGGTGCGACGTTTTACCCGTTCGGAACGGGCGGGTGCATTGGCCGGGTTGGCATTTGCCGTAAGTGGTTATGTCACTTCCTATCCCATGTTGCAGATCATCATTCTGCAGGCTGCTACTTGGCTTCCTGGAACCGTGTGGGCTTTAGATGTCGCTCTTACCGAACGTTCGTGGCGTCATGTGCTGGTGGCAACGGTGTTTCTGGCCTGGTCCATCCTGGCAGGACATTTTCAAACGTTCATGTATGTGGCGTATGCCGCGGCGGCCTTTTTCCTCTGGCGCAGTTGGCGGCTGCGCGTGTCGTGGTCTTGGGTGCTTCGGGCCGGCGGGGTGTTATTGTTGGGTACTTTGGGGTTGAGTGCGGCGCAGTGGCTTCCCACCTTGCAGATGCTGCCCTTTTCCCCCCATGCAAACGTGGACTATGACTACATCTCCAACGGATTTCAATGGCGAGAACTGGTGGGGTTGGTGTGGCCCGATCCCGATCAATGGTCTCCCCTCTATGTGGGGTGGTTGCCCTTGGCCTTCGCACTCCTGGCATTGATTCGCGGTCCGCGTCGGGAGACGGGGTTCTGGGGCATTGTGGGGGGCGTGACTTTGTTGCTGTCCATGGGACGATATGGTTTCCTTTTCCCTCTCGTTTATCGCTGGTGGCCGGGGTTAACGCTCTTTCGCGAGCAAGAACGTTGGGTGTTGGTGACGGTGTTCGCGCTGATTGTGCTGGCCGGGTATGGGTATGCCCAACTTGAGCGTCGGTGGGCGGCCGCGCGGGCTGGGTTTTGGCCTTTGATTTTCCTCATCTTCCTGGACTTATACCGCGCGAATGGGGGCGTCATTTTGCAACCCGTGGACCCGAGGGGGCCTTTCGTGCCTTCGGCCGTGGTCGAGCATGTGAAAACGGCGGCGCCTCCTTATGGACGGATCAGCAGTGAAGGCAACTTACCCGGTGGCGCGAATGCCGGCTTGGTGTACCACGTGCGGGATGTGGTGGGGTCTGGGCCCTTGTATCAGACCGCGTTGGACGATTTTGTGAACACCGTGCCCGAGGTGCGTTGGTGGCAGATGCTAAATGTTCGTCATGTCCTGACGCACCGTGATTTAGAACATGGTGGGCTGCGCCTCATCATGGTGAACGGGGAGACGCGCCTGTATCAAACGTTCATCGGTGCTCATTCTGCCTGGATTGTCCACCACGTCAAACAGGTATCCTCTCGCGAGGAGGCTATCCAGGTCACCGCGATGTCGGCTTTGGATCCCTTCCACACGGTGGTGTTGGAGACGGTCCCGCCCTTTGTGCTCTTACCGCCCCGGGGCGAAGAGCATCTAGAGGTGGTCGGATTTAAGCATCAATGGGTGGCATACCGAGCCCGACTCACTTCTCCCGGCATCCTGGTGACCAGCGAGATGTGGTATCCGGGCTGGAAGGTGTACGTGAACGGACAACGGGGACAGATGTTGCGAGCATACGGCATTTTGAGGGCTGTTGCTTTGCCCCCGGGAGAGTATCGGGTAGAATGGCGTTTTGAGCCGCTTATAATGTGGATAGGCATCATGGTGAGCATGATGACTACTATGTTCATGGGTGGGTTCGGAGTGTATGTGTGGAAGCGACGGCCGCAATAGGCAAGGAGGAGAGCACAATGAGCGGCATTGTCTGCGCCATCCGTGGCGGGCCGAAAAGTCAACGGACCATCGAAAAGGCTATAGCCTTAGCTAAGGAAACCGGGGAACCTTTGTACTTTTTGTACGTGGTGAACTTGGACTTTCTAAGTCACAGCGCGAGCAGTCGAGTACAGACGTTGTCAGAAGAGATGAGGGAAATGGGCGAATTCATCCTCCTCACCGCCCAAGCAAAGGCACAACGAGCGGGCGTGAACGCCCACACGGTCATCCGCCAGGGCAGGGTGTCCAACGAAATTATCAACCTGGGACGAGAAATCAACGCCCATTATGTGGTTATCGGTCGTCCGCGCAAAGAACACGAGTCCAACGTCTTCGAGGAAGAAGCGTTAAGCGCGTTCATTCGGCGGGTACAGGATGAGTTAGGGGCGAAGGTTGTGCTGGTAGACGAGGCCTCACAATGAAGCGTTTGGGCATATGGGTTATCCTGACCGTTTTAGGTATCGGCATCGTGGCTGCATGGTTCCGAGGCGTGGATGCGGAAACCCCTGTGCTTCCTCCCCTTGTTGTAGGTGAAGTGTACAGCACCCAAGGCCGTCCGGTCACAGGCGCGGATGTCCTGTTCAAAGATCCGGTGACCGGCAAGGTGATGGGAAAGGCGGTCTCTCAAGGGGATGGCCGATTTGCCCTTCACGTATCCCAGATCCCCGACCGGGCTGTGGTTCAAGTGCATCGGGCTCACTTCCGGGAGCAGACGGTTTCGTTGAGCGTGCAAGATATGCAACGGCTGCGTACCGAGGGAACGGTCGCTCTGCCTCGTATCACGTTAGAACGGGAACAGGGAGCCGCGTTTTGGGCGGCCACCCTCGCGTTCATCCTCATGCTGGTCTTCATCGCGACCGGGCGTTTGCACAACACGTTGGCCGCGTTGACGGGAACCAGCCTCATCTTTGCCGTAAGTTACCTGGGAGGTTGGGTGTATCCTGACCTGTACATCTTCGATTTTGAGCGGGCTATCACGTATGTGGATTGGAACGTCATCTTTCTCATTATGGGGATGATGATCGTCATTGCCATCTTAGAACGCACGGGCATCTTCCAGTGGCTGGCCTTCGCATCCTACCGATTATCCGGAGGGCGAGGCTGGTTACTGCTGCCCATCCTGATGATGATTACCGGCATCACGTCCGCGTTCCTGGACAATGTGACCACGATGCTTCTTATGGCGCCCATCTCTGTGGAGATCGCGTTGGCATTGGATATGAACCCGTTGGCTCTGCTTGTTCCCGAAGTGATGGCGTCCAACGTGGCCGGAGTGAGCACTCTTGTGGGCACGCCTACAAACATCTTGATCGCGTCGTACGCGAACATCACTTTTGATGATTTCCTTGTCAATCTGACGCCGGGTGTCTTTTTAGCCCTCCTGGGCCTGATACTCTACAGTGAGTTCGTCTATTGGCAAGATTTGAAAGCCGCGTCCACCACCACAGACGTGCTGTTCCGCAAGTTGGAAGAGCACGCGCGAATTACAGATAAGGAGACGCTGAAGAAGGCGGGCGTGGTGGGGGTCGGAATGTTGGTGCTGTTCATCTTTGGCGAACCGTTCCACCTGTTGCCTGCGGTGACCGCCCTTATGGGGGCAACCGTCCTTCTGCTCTGGGTCAAGCCGAACATCGAGGAAATGATAGAGGCGGTGGATTGGACAACCCTTGTGTTCTTCATGTCCTTGTTTATTGTCATTGGTGCCATCCAAGAGGTCGGACTGATTGACTTCCTCGCCGACGTGATCGGCAGGATAGTGCAGACGCACAAAATCTTCGCCATGGTGCTCATCATGTGGAGTGGTGCCTTTCTCTCCGCGGTGGTGGATAACATCCCCTTCACCGCGGCGATGCTTCCGGTCATCGGGACTTTGACGGGGCACATCCCCGCAGCCGGGGATAAATCCTTATTCTACTGTCTGTCCGTAGGATCCGCGTTCGGTGGGAACGGTTCGTTGATCGGCTCTTCCCCGAACTTAGTGACCGCAGGTATCGCGGAGCGGGCCGGATATCCCATGACCTACGTATATTTCCTGAAGAAGGGTGTACCCGCGGTGGTTATCACTGTTTTCTTGGCCGGTCTCTGGCTTCTCTTTCATTTCGGATTGTAGGAGCACGTCTTTCGTCGATTTTGGGAAGAGATTCAGGTAATTCCCGGAGATGCTTTGGAGTGCGACGATATATCGCCGCTTTGATAACATGAGCGGGAGCGATAGAGATGAAACGAACACTGTACCTTTTCCTATTCATGGGCGCACTTGTCGGCTTAATCCTCGGGGGCTGTGCGGACAGGACGCCCTCCCCTTCAACAGGCCCATCTGCTCGTGGTGATCTTATTTTGGCGACCACAACCAGTACGCAGGATTCGGGGTTGCTGGATGTGCTGATTCCGTTGTTCGAGCAGAAAACCGGATATCGGGTGAAGGTTGTGGCCGTGGGCACAGGGGCAGCCCTGCGTATGGGGGAGAAAGGGGACGCGGATGTCCTCTTGGTCCATGCCCCTCCGGCGGAGGAGAAGTTTATGGCCGCAGGTTACGGCATAGAGCGCCGTTACGTCATGTACAACGACTTCATCATTGTGGGACCTCCTGAAGATCCCGCCCATATCCGCGGGATGACCGACGCGGTTCGGGCACTTCAGCGTATTGCGCAGTCCCAAGTTCTGTGGATCTCCCGCGGGGACGATTCCGGCACCCACAAAAAAGAGTGGGCTCTTTGGCGGGAAGCGGGTTTAGACCCGGCGACCCTTCCCGGCCAACCATGGTACCAGGAAAGCGGTCAAGGTATGGGTGCGACACTCCGTATTGCCTCCGAAAAGGGGGGGTATACCCTCACCGATCGGGGGACTTACTTGCACCTAAGGCACACTTTGAACCTGGATATCCTTGTGCAGGGAGATAAGCGGTTGTACAACGTATACCACGTCATCATCGTTAACCCAAAGAAGCACTCGAACATCAATATAGAGGGAGCTCGCGCGTTCGCGGATTTCATCACATCACCTGAGGTACAGAAGATTATCGACACCTATGGTGTGGACGAGTTTGGCCAACCCTTGTTCCACGTGAAGAAGGACTGATGGATACGATCGTACAGGGGATTGTAGAAGCCATACGTCTACTCATCCATCGCGATCCCTATGTCCTGGAAATTACCGCGCTGACGTTGCGCGTTTCAGGGACGGCTACCCTCATTGCGGTGTTCCTGGGCCTGGGGGCCGGCGTGTTCTTGGCCTTCGCCGACTTCCCCGGACGGCGCTTTGTCATCGCCGCGGTGAATACCGGTATGGGCCTCCCCCCGGTGGTGGCCGGATTGGTCGTCGCGCTTCTTCTGTGGCGTAGTGGTCCGTTGGGCGCGTTAGGACTTATATACACGCCCACGGCCATGATTATCGCCCAGACGCTCATCGCCGTGCCCATGATCACCGGTCTTAGCATGGCCGCGTTACAGCAGTTGGACCCGAGGCTTCACTGGCAACTGCTGGGCCTAGGCGCGTCTCGCCTACAACTGGTGGTCTTACTTCTGTGGGAGACTCGCCTCCTCCTCCTCGCCGCGGTCATCGCCGGTTTCGGCGCGGTCATCTCCGAAGTCGGTGCCTCCATGATGGTAGGTGGCAACATTGCTCATTATACCCGCGTACTTACAACGGCCACCGTGTTGGAAACCAGCAAGGGGAACTTTGCCTTGGCTATGGCCCTGAGCACCATCCTCATCGCCATCACCTACCTGGTGACGTTTGCCCTGACATCCTTACAACAAAGGGCTCGCCGCATATGACTCCGTTGTTAGAAGTACGCCACCTACGTGTCACATATCGAGCTACCCCTATCCTGGACGTGGATCGTCTTGCCGTGGAAGAAGGTGAGGTCCTGGCCTTTATTGGTCCCAACGGTGCGGGCAAATCCACCTTGCTGCGAGTGTTGGCCGCCCTGGAGAAGCCCACCCAAGGTCGGTTGATCTATCGAGGCACTCCCTTGAATTGGAAGAACACCTTGGCCTACCGTCGGCGTAACGCCGTCGTGTTGCAAAATCCTCTGCTGCTGGACATGAGCGTGTTTGCCAATGTGGCTCTGGGGTGGGCCTTGCGCGGCCGCCGGGGACCTGACGTCCGAACAAAAGTGACAGCGTGGCTTGACCGCTTCCGTGTTCTACACCTGGCTCGCCAGTCCGCCCTTACCCTCTCCGGGGGAGAAGCCCGACGTGTGGCCCTGGCCCGTGCGTTTGTGCTTGACCCCGACATTCTCTTCCTGGATGAACCTTTCAGCGGCCTAGATGTGCCCACCCGGGAGGATATCCTCTCTGATTTACGTCGTGTGCTGAACGAGACCGGGACGACCACCGTATTGGTCACCCACGATCGTGATGAAGCCTTAGCCCTGGCCGATCGCGTTGTGGTTATCATGGAAGGGCGTATCCGACAAGTGGGTACACCTCGAGAAGTCTTCGTCCACCCTGTGGATGTGGACGTGGCCACCTTTGTCGGGGTGGAGAACCTTCTTCCCGGCGAAATTATCCAACGGGACGGCCCACGCGTGCGAGTACGGCTGTCCTACGACGTGGGGGTGTGGGCTGTGGCACCGGACCGGGACACTCGGCATGTGTGGGCGTGCATCCGGCCGGAACACGTTCACCTCTCCGCGACGCCCATTGAGGGCAGAGGAGAAAACACGTCTGCGGCGCAGGTTGTGGACGTTGTTCCCTTGGGCTCGCGCGTGCGCGTGTGGATGCAAGTGAAGGATGTTGTATTGATCGCGATGTTAGGGTATGCTATGTGGATGAACATGCAGGTGCGTAAAGGTGATCCGGTGTGGGTTTCCATCCATCCCGAAGATGTACATCTGATTGTCCGACCTGAGTGAGGGAGGCCACCATGCCCACATATTTCGCTCCCGGCGGCTCATCTGTGCACTATGAAGAAGCCCATCCGACAGGCCATCCCCCTGTGGTGTTGCTGCACGGCCTGGGCGCGATGGGGGAATCCTGGCGATTGCAGTTCCCTGTGTTGGAAGCCCTGAATTTCCGCGTGGTCGCTCCCGATCTCCCGGGCTTTGGGTGGTCCTCCTGGCCGGGCGGGAAAGTAAGCATCCCCCGGTTTGCCCAACTCATTGCCCAATTCATGGAAGGTGTGGGGGCTCACCCCGCTCACGTGGTCGGCATTTCCCTGGGCGGAACCGTGGCCTTACAACTCGCTTTAGATTTTCCGGAAATGGTGCGCTCCTTAGTGTTAGTCAACACATTCGCCCGCTTGCGTCCTCGCACATTGAATGAGTGGGCATACCTGCTCAAACGAACCCTTGTGGCTCGTATCATGGGGGTGGAAAAGCAGGCGGATTTGGTCGTGCAGCGCATATTCCCGCGACCGGATCAAGAAGCATTGCGGCGAACCTTGCGTGAGCAGATCTTACGAGCCAATCCAAAAGTATATCGGGCAACGATGAGCGCGCTCTTTCGATTTAACGCCCTACCCCGGTTGGGAGAGATTCGGGTTCCTACCCTGGTGGTCACCGGCGATCAGGATACAACCGTGCCGCCCGCGTTGCAGGAAGCCCAATTGGTACGTGGCATTCCCCACGCCAGACACGTTATTATTCCCGGTGGCGGTCATGCGGTCATTGCGGACAGCCCGGACGCGTTCAATCGGGTTCTGGAGACGTTCTACAAAGACATCACGAGGGAGACCGCTTCCTCTGGGTCTGTGGTTTGATAAAAGCGTGTCAGGCGGCGTTCATCGAGAAACGCGGCGTCGACCAGTATCGCAGGCAAGCGATCCGCCCAACCGCCTGTGCCTCGTAAAAGCACCACGGGAACCCGATGATCGTACGCGATGGTGGCCTCCTGGAGTGTTCCCACACCACCAGCGATGAGGATGGCCGCGTGGGCACTGCGGATAATAAGATAATTGCGCAATGTGCCCATGCCCGTAGGGAACACATAGGTAAGATAGGGATTGGCCGCGCCTCGATCCATACCGGGGAGAAAGCCGATGCTCACCCCACCCGCGTCGTACACACCGTGGGCGGCGGCTTCCATGACGCCGCCCAATCCTCCACACACGAGGATCGCACCGTGCCGGGCAATGGCCTGGCCGACCCGATAGGCTGCTTGCTTCACATGGGGAGGCAGAGGCGGCTCCCCCGGACGCCGCCCCTGCCCAATGACAGCGATGTAACGGAAAGGCTTCGGTCCCATGTGCCGGATTTCCTGGCTCTTACTTCTGCTTGTTCTCTGCGAAGTGATTCATAAACTGACGTAGCATCTCAATGGGGACCGGGAAGATAATGGTGGAATTCTGTTCCACGGAGATCTCTGTTAAGGTTTGAAGGTAACGCAATTGGAGCGCAGCGGGGTTGCGGCTGATAACCTCAGCGGCCTCGGCCAGGGTCTGGGCGGCTTGGTATTCACCTTCCGCGTGGATAATCTTCGCGCGCTTTTCCCGTTCGGCCTCGGCTTGTCGCGCCATCGCGCGTTGCATACCGGGCGGCAATTCCACATCCTTAATTTCCACGATCTCCACCCGTACGCCCCAGGGTTCTGTCGCTTCGTCAATGATGCGACGCAGCTCCGCGTTGATCTTCTCCCGATGTGCGAGGATTTCGTCCAATTCCGACTGGCCGATCACATTTCGCAGGGTTGTTTGTGCAATTTGGGACGTGGCCCGGCGGTAGTTCTCCACCTTGATAACGGCTTTGGCCGGATCCATCACCCGGAAGTAGGCCACCGCGTTGACCTTTACCGTTACATTATCTCGGGTAATCGCTTCTTGGGAGGGGACGTCGAGAGTCACGACGCGCAAGTCCACCTTCACCATGCGATCGATAATGGGAATGATAAAAAATAGCCCCGGGCCCTTTACCCCCACGAATCGGCCCAGGCGGAAGATCACCCCTCGTTCATATTCTTGTACGATCTTGATGGCCGACGAGAGCAAGGCGAGGAGCAAGATGAGCAAAAGGCCCGAACTCGTCAAAAACCCGATCAACGTTTCCATGGTGTGTCCTCCTACTTGTGAACAGTGTTCCTCCCGGTGGTGTTATTCGTCTCCCAGTCCTTCCAAATCCAAACCTTCGAGAAACTCCTTAAAGGCGCCCAAGTCCTCTTCGTCGATCTCGATATCCTCCTCTTCTTCTAACTCTGTGAGTAAACGATCCTTAGGTTGGGAGATATCCTCTTCCGGTTCACTTCCCGCTTGTTCCATCACGTGTTCGGCCACATAAATGGGCGCCTGAACCCGTACGGCCAGGGCAATCGCGTCGCTGGGCCGGGAATCAATTTCCAACCGTTCCCCGTTCACGTCCAACACAATCGTGGCGTAAAATGTGTCATTACGCAGATCATTGACCACAACGTACAGCACCTCAGCGCCCAGTTCGTCCAGAACGTGGGCCAGCAAATCATGAGTGAGCGGTCGGGGGACCTCAACGCCTTGGAGTACAATAGTAATAGCATCTGCTTCAAACGGTCCGATCCAAATGGGCAAAAATCGCTCGGCACCCTCCTCCCGGAGGATGATGACACGATGTTGGGACATCAGGCTGACTCGAACGCTGTCAATAACAACTCTGATCATGAGTACCGGCCTCTCTTCACGTTTTCACAGGATAGGCTGATTCACCGCCACATCGCATTAGCAGGATAAGAGCCATTCAAAGCGTGTTTCATTATAACATAGAACTTGTGTCCGGGCCATTTGCTCGTTGAGTGCTTAGGGCTTTTCAATGTTCTAACACGGGAAGGCGCTGTATCGGCGGTTGAGCCATCGTAAGGCCGTCGGGAAGACGACGGCAGGTTAGGCCACGGCAACGCCATCGCCTACCCGTAAGATCTCTAAAAAGCCTTATTGAATGTTCTGCCGGAAGCCGTGGGGAGAGGAGGGCATTGCATGATTAGTTCACTTGTGCTAATATCTTCCTAATGGACCGATACGTTTCATTGGGTGCACGTTGGCGTAATGGGACGGAGAAGAATTCCTTTTTTCGGCCCACGTATTTCGGCCGACGTACATACGCGGTGTTTTGGTCGCCCAACAGCGCTTCATCCGTATTGTGGAAAGGACGAGGGTAGATGAGCAAACGAAGGAACCATGAGAACCCGTTGAAACGCCTTCCGCACCCTGTACTGGTGCTTTTGGACGGGCACAGTTTGGCCTTTCGCGCGTTTCACGCGTTGCCCCAAAATTTACGCACGTCGAAGGGAGAGTTGACGAACGCGACCTATGGCTTCACGTCTATGCTGTTAAACGTGCTGCGAGACGTGGATCCCGAATACATCGCGGTCGCTTTTGATGTGGGGCGCACGTTCCGCCATGACGCGTTTGAGGCATACAAGGCCCAACGCCCGGAAACCCCGGAAACTCTCCATCACCAGGTAGAACGCATTAAGGAGATTGTGCAGGCCTTCAATATCCCCATTTTCACGATGGAAGGGTACGAGGCGGATGATGTCATCGGTACATTGGCTCGGCAGGCAGAAGCACAGGGTATCGACGTTCTCATTGTGACGGGCGATACCGATGCGTTCCAACTCATTTCCCCTAAAGTGCGGGTGATGACCAGTGGCCGCCGGTTCTCCGACATTGTTATTTACGACGAGGAAAAGGTCCGCGCGCGATATGGACTTTCCCCCCAACAACTGGTGGATTACAAGGCTCTCGTCGGGGATAAATCGGATAACATCCCGGGCGTCCGAGGCATCGGTCCGAAAACCGCGACCGCCTTGTTACAGACGTACGGTTCTCTGGAAGGGATTTACGAGCATTTGGATGAGATCAAGCCCGACCGGGTACGACGTGCTCTGGAAGAGTACCGAGAGTTGGCTTTCAAAGCGCGCGATTTGGTGCGTATTCATACTGATCTTCCCCTGCAATTAGACTTGGAAGCGTGTCGCACACGGCAGTTTGACAAAGAAAAGGTTCTTGCTCTGTTTCGAGAATTGGAATTTCGGTCCTTAATTCCCCGCCTGCCCGAGCCGGAATCTTCTCCTCCTTCTGCTCCGGTTCAGCCCCCCCTGTTCCATTCGCTGACCGCGGAAGGGAACGAAACCCGGACAGAGGTCGCCCCCCTCATCGTGGATACAGACCTGGCTTTGAATCGGTTACATTCGGTTCTGAAAGCCGCCGATCGCATTGCCTTTGATGTAGAGACCGACAGCCTGGACCAGCATCGGGCTCGGTTGGTGGGGTTGGCTTTGGCGTGGGGGCCTACTGTGGAACAATCTGCCTATATTCCCGTTGCTCATGCGGATGCCTCAGGGCTCGCGTGGGAGCGGGTACGGGAGATGCTTACCCCGTTCTTGTCCCGCGAGGACGTATTGTACCTGGCCCACAACGCAAAGTACGATCTAACGGTGCTCCAGCGACACGGACTTGATGTGAGGGGCCAAGTGGCCGATACCATGATCATGGCTTGGCTGATTAATCCCAGTCGTCGTCGTTTAGGGTTGAAGGAGCTGGCTTTTAATGAGTTCGGCATCGAAATGACAGAAATCACCGACCTCATCGGTAAAGGCCGACATCAGATCACGATGGATATGGTTCCCGTTCCACAGGCGGCTTCGTACGCGGCCGCGGATGTAGCCGTCACTTGGCGTTTGTACAATCATTTGTTGCCCCAATTGCGTGAGAGGGAACTAGAACGCCTATTCTGGGATGTGGAGATGCCCCTGGTGCCCGTGCTCATCGCGATGGAACGGCACGGCGTGCTACTGGATGTAGACTTTCTGAACGAATTGTCCCGAACGTTGACCAAGAGATTGCTGGACATCGAGGAGGAGATTTACCGTCTGGTGGGGTATCGCTTCAATGTGAATTCCACCCAGCAACTTTCGGATGTGCTGTTCGGCACGTTGGGACTCCCCACCGTGGGGTTGCGTAAAACTAAAAGTGGACATTACTCCACCGCTGCCGGTGTTCTGGAAAAATTGCGGGGGCGCCATCCGGTGGTGGACTTGGTGCTGGAACAGCGCCAACTGCAGAAACTGCTCTCCACCTACATCAACTCCCTGCCCAAGATGGTAAACCCGGAGACGGGTCGGGTCCATACCGATTTCAACCAGACAGGTGCCGAGACCGGGCGGTTAACTTCCAATTCCCCCAACTTGCAGAACATCCCTATTCGCACAGAAATAGGGCGCTTGATCCGGAAAGCCTTCATCGCTCCACCCGAACATGTGCTCCTGGCCGCGGATTACTCCCAGGTGGAGTTGCGCATTCTGGCCCATGTTTCTGGGGACCCAACGTTGATTCAAGCCTTCAAAGAGGGGCGTGATATCCACGCGCACACGGCCTCCTTGGTCTATGGCGTACCCATTGAGGATGTGACCCCTCAGATGCGTCGGGTGGCAAAGATGACGAATTTTGCCATCTCCTACGGTGTGACCGGACATGGTCTGGCCGAACGCACGGATATGACCCGTGAAGAGGCGACGACGTTCATTGCTGAGTATTTCAAGACGTATCCCAAAGTGAAGGAATACATCGAACGGGTGAAGCAGGAAGTACGGGAAAAAGGGTACGTTCAGACCTTACTTGGGCGCCGACGTTACTTCCCCGAACTGTTACCCGGCAGCGGCGCAAGCCGCGTGTTGCGGCAGGCGGCAGAACGAGCGGCTATTAACCATCCCATCCAAGGGACGGCCGCGGATATTATCAAAATCGCGATGATCCGCCTGTACCACCGTTTGCGTGAGGAGGGGTTGCGTTCGGCCATGATCCTTCAAGTCCATGACGAACTGGTTCTGGAGGTTCCGGAGGAAGAAGTCGAACACGTGATACCCTTGGTGCGGGATGCCATGGAGAACGCGTATACGTTGGTGGTACCTTTGAAAGTGGACATCGAAATTGGCCCCAACTGGTACGAGATGGAGAAGATCGCGGAGGTGGGGGATCAGGGTAACAGGGATAACGGATCCACCCGCACACCGTAATCTCGGATCTCAAAATGGAGGTGAGGGCCGGTGCTGTGGCCTGTACTTCCCACAACGCCGATGGGCTGGCCCTTGATAACGCGTTCCCCTCGTGCGACCCATATACTCTCCAGGTGGGCGTAATATGTGCGGTATCCGTTTTGGTGATCGATGATGACAAGCCATCCATACCCTTGCGTATTCCACCCCGCCCACGCCACAATGCCCGTATCCGCGGCCGCGACCGGTGTTCCCTCATCGACTGCGATGTCCACCGCGCGGTGCGTGGATGAGAACCCCTGGCTGATAACCCCGCGTACCGGCCAGATGAACCGGCCATCACCGAAACTCCACGGTCGTATAGGCAGACCGGAAGGTACAGGCACAAGCACTCGCTCTCCTGGGGCCCGGAAGTAAGGTGGGGTTTCCAAGTGGTTTTGGGGCATGGCGACGATGTCGGACAGGGTGACTCCGTAAGCCATCGCGATGAGCGAGAGCGTTTGGCCTGGGGCGAGCACGTGGCAAACGCTCTCTTCGGGCGGAATATACACCATCTCCCCGGGGATCAGGGGCGCGGTCGCCGCGCGGTCCGGTGGAATAGCACACACGATTTGGTGTAAGGGACGGTGGAACCGATGGGCCAGGGTAAAGAGCGTGTCCCCTTGGTGGACGATATAAGGCACACTTTCGGGATAAGGTGTCAGGCGGGGTCGCGGACGTTGGTAGATGAGCAAAGGGAAGAACACGCGATCAGGTGAAGGTTCTTGGGCCACGCTAAGGCCTTCCATCTTGAACCCTAGAACTAGGCACGTGATGATTAACCACGCAATGATTCGGAGATTGCGTTGCATTGTGCCCCTCGCGTTCGTTGTGCCCCTCGGAGAAGAGCGGTCTCCAGTGCGTACGCGATACAGCGCATGCGCCAAGCCGAACGGAAATCCCGGTCGTTCAACGTAAACGGCCGGATGCCGGTTCGTTTGAGTATGTTCAGAAACGCTTTTCCTCGCTCAGGATCGTCTTTGGCCACGTCATCCCACAGGCCGAAATAACCGTCCACCTGGTTGGCCAACCCGCTATCTAGTAAGTCCTGGATAACTTCTACCTCTGCCCCTTCAATGTTCATGCGGAGGAGTAGGATCGTCCGGGTGAGGTCGACATTTTGGGCCTTTATCCATTCAGAGAGGCGCATGGCGGGCACTTCTTCGTACACGCCGAAGTTCTCCCGGTAGAGAGAAGAGGCCCGTCCGTCCGCCGGGGAGAGATAAAGGCGTACGGTGTTCCCTTCTGGAATGTGGTAACAAAGTGCGGCATGGATCAATTCCACATTCGGCAGATGCGCCGTGTGATGCCTCGCTTCTTCGTAAAATGTGTGCCCGGCTTCAAAACCCACGGCCCGGTATCGGGTCCCCCACCGGGCGAGAATACCGACAACCCACTGTAGTTCTCGGGCTTCTTTATGAGTTCCTAAGTCCAGGTAGAGAACACACATGTCCTTGGGCAATCTCGGATTCCACAATTGGGAGGAGAACCCGCTGACCCGCGCGCGTTCGAGAACGGCGCGTATCCATAAGAGGGCGGTGTCGACCATGATGAGCCATCGTTGTAGCGCGTTGTTCACGACGGTGATGGGCACAAGCCGTTCCAGCAATCGATAAAGTGTCCAATTCCACAAGCCTTGATAAGGATGCCATATTGCCCAGCGCAAAGGTTTGCGTTTACCAGTCCTGATGGTTTTCATACCCTAATTCCACGAGGAGATCACCGGCTATTTCCTTGAACACCTGCTTATGTACATCTTTGAAATAATTTCGCCAATCCCCGATGGTCCCTTTGCGAAAGGTCGCACTGCCTGTGTAGAATAACCGCTGCGCAATCTCCTCTACCTGAGAAGACGTCAGCGGCCAGCCGATGTGACGGGCGATGTGTGTAATTTCCTCCAGTTGCTTTTCTCTGCGCCCTCCGCCCTGGGGGCCGACCAGATCCTCAAAGCGAACTAAATAAGCCCCGTGATCCCGCCAGGTCAACAGCCCTCGGAAGCGTTGACGAATATCGGGAAGGTATAAATGTTCCTGGCCTGGGGGCGGCTTAATGCCCCGAATGGATGTAAGCAGACGTTCGGCGTCTGAGGGTAAATTCCGGTAGTATGAGCGCAATCGGTGGTGTGGATCTTTGTATGTGACGTAATGGAAATGTGAGACTACTACATCCCGGGGGTCGCGAATAATGAGCACCATGCGTGCGGAGGTTTGCTCCATCAGCTGTTTTACAAACTCGCTGTATGGAAGATGGGCTGTGAGGAATTCGCCGGGTTTCAGTCGGGAAAACGCGCGAGCAATGTGTTGCTTGGAATGGAGATAATGCGCGTGTTGTCGGGAATTCACCATGCCCATGAGGACAAGGCACCGGGCTAAGAGGTGGCTTCCGGCTTTAGGCACACTGTTGGCCACGGCTTTGGGGGCGAGTCGAGCTTCTGCATCCCAAAGCAACCGCCAATGATGATAGAGGCGTCGGAGAAATCGATGAACTTGATCCCGAGTAGGCAAGGATTCCCTCTCCTTGTGATGAACAAAACGAGCGGGGCAATACCTTTTGCCCCGCTCGTCGTTTGCTTCAACACCGGTATGCGGCGTTACTTCTTGTAAGCGTTATAAGCCGCTTGCTGGTCCGCGTAGATGATGTCCGCAACGCCGACA
The DNA here is from genome assembly GCA_964413905.1 of uncultured Anaerolineae bacterium. Lineage (GTDB taxonomy): Bacteria > Chloroflexota > Anaerolineae > JAADDB01 > JAADDB01 > CAYPUG01. Next base: position 20,878 of record CAYPUG010000026.1, read on the forward strand.
ATGCCCACGTTTGAGGTCACTTCCACAGAACCCTGGAAGTTGTCGCCCAACGCGCTCATCAGCGCGTTGTACACATCCGGGCGGTTTTTCAGGCTGGCCTTGAATCGGGTGTTGAAACCGTGGTTGGTGCCCGCCGGGATGGTATCTGTGAACTGGTACGCCAAGGACCCATCCTTGCGGTACCACTTGACCGTTACGTTCGCAGGGCTGTTGGAGACGTTCTGGACGAAGACGCTGGTGTAGCGGGCCCATGTGCTGCCACTCTTAATGCGGTAGACGGCGGGATAGAAGATGTGGGTGCTTCCGGTGGACGTCCCTTCGGCTTGGTACATGCTGGCCCGTGGGGTGTTGCTGCCACCGGCGGAGAAGGAACGACCCAAGTATACTGCAGCGAGCGGTTGGCCGTTGTTGGAGCGCACCCGAAGCCCCCCGACGAAGTCGTCGCCCAGCGCATCAAATACCGGGCCGGAGTGGTTCGGGCTTGTGCGTTGGCATAACCCCGGCGGGTAGTTCGAGCAGAAGCGGGTGTTGTAACCCTTCGCCGCGTTGGGTGCAATCGTGTCGTTGAAGGAGTACACTTCATTCCCATTTCGATCGAGGAAAGTGACCGTAATGTTCGCGGTCGAGGAGCCTAGGTTCTGAATGATGTTACCGCCATCCTCAGCCCATTTCCCTGCGATGTAGCGGCGTTTGATGTTCGGGAAAACCAATTCTGTATCGCCACCGCTTAAGCAGTTGTAGGCCTGGCTGAAGTCTCGCCACAGCATGGTGACCACCGCGGCCAATTTCTTGCCGTTGGTGGAGGAGATTTTCACGCTACCTAACCAGCCATCACCCGGTGGGCTCGTGACGGGGAGTCCCAGATCCGTTAAATCCCACACTTTGCTGGCACCGGCAGGAATGTTCGCGGTGACGGGATTGCCACTCCAGGCGTTGCCCGCACGGTCGAAGAACTCCAATTGGACCGACGCGTCATCCGTATCCGCGTTCTGGACCGCGATGAGCGACTTCTGGATGTTATTACGAGCGGCCAGCGAGGGGCAGTACAGCGTGGTCGCGCCTTCGGCCACACCGCTATACGCGGCCGCGGTCGTGCCGTCCGCGCTCTGTCCACCGGTCCAATAAATGAAGGCCACCGACGCGCCTTCCTGATCTGAGGAGATGACGCCCGCACCGTTCCACCCATCGCCCAGGCCGGAATTCGAGGCCAGGAAGTCGAAGGCGCCGTGGGCATTTACGTTGGCATTGCGGGTTGCCTCGATGACACCACTCGAATTGTAATAGTCAATGGTCACAACCGCTGTTGTATCGGTGACGTTTGTAAACCGAACATCCGTGCTGCCGCTACCGGGATTGGGCCCCGCGGCGGCCATGGTCATGCTCGCCACAACGAGCAGCGCGGTGACTGCGAATAACAAAGTGCGTATACGTCGCATGTTCATCCTCCTTCAGAATATATTCTCATCATGGGAAAACACGTTCTCACTGTTGCCACTGTAACGCAACCCTATGGCGAAGTCAATACTCTTTTTGGAGTAATTTGACGTTCTGCTCAGGAAAGCGGCAATTTATGTCAATAACCCGATCGGGGTATTGATAGCATTATCTCTACCACCCGGCGTACCTGAAGGGCGGGGACATCGCTCACAATCTCTACCCGGCCGTATTCTCGGGGGATGACAAAGCGCAATCGGCGCCGGAGCCGTTTCTTATCCGTGGCCATGGCTTGCAGCACAGCTTCTACTGGAGGCGATGGGCCTAAGTCGGTAATATCGGCCCAGTGTCGGGGCAATCCCACCTGTTGCAGAAGCGTCTCGACGTCATCAACGAGGTGCGGGGGGGTGAGTCCCAGGGCGACCCCCAACCGTGCGGCCGCGACCAACCCCATGGATACGGCCAGTCCGTGGGGCAGGCGGTAACTCAACACATTTTCTAACGCGTGGGCAAAGGTGTGTCCCAAGTTGAGAACGGCTCGACGGCCTTCCTCAAAGGGGTCTTCTTCGACCACGTTGATTTTGACCTGTACGGCCCGTTCAACCAACGTGGGCCAATGCCATTGCCCACGCCGGACGTCTTCAAGGATGGCGGGATCGCCGATGATGCCGTGTTTGATGACTTCGGCCAGTCCGCACGCGATTTCCACTTGAGGGAGCGTGGTGAGGGTTTCCACGTCGGCTATCACCATTTCGGGAAATTTGAACGCTCCGACCAAGTTCTTGCCCTGGGGCATATCCACACCCGTCTTTCCCCCTACACTTGCGTCCACCATAGCCAGCAAGGTGGTGGGCATCTGTACGAAGGGGACGCCTCGGAGGATCGTCGCGGCTACAAAACCGCTTAAGTCGCCGATGACTCCCCCTCCCAGAGCGATGATAGGCGTTTGGCGGTCAATGCCCGCGTGGATGACCGTGTTGTATACGTGGCGCACCGTGTCCAGGTTTTTGTGGCTTTCCCCCGCGGGGAGAGTAATGAGTGTTACCGTGAACCCAGAGGTCTCCAAAGCGACACGCACATCGTGGGCATAATAGGGGGCGACGTTCTCATCGGTGATCATCACGGCCTGGCGGGTGAAATCTCGAGCAGCCAGCCACTCCCCCACGCGATGGCGTATTCCTTCACCGATGTAAATAGGATAGGCGCCTGAAGGTGTGTGCACATGGAGCCGTCTGACCATTAGTACCCCCAATCTCGCGGATACCGGAAATCAATGCCCACCGTCCGTTGGCTAAGTTTGGCGATAATAGGGGGCATCCGTTTGTACTGGTTGCGACGTACGCGTTCCTTGATGCCGTACACCAAGGGTTCTGGGAATCCCAGGGCAATCACTTCCTCCTCGGTCCAGCGGGCGTCAAAGAGGAGATAGAGGATTTGATCTGCCTCGTCGTATGTAAAACCTAATTCCTGTTCGTCGGTCTGTCCAACCCACAAATCCGCGGTGGGTGGCTTGGTGATGATCTGTTCGGGAACGCCCAAGTACGCGGCCAACTGGCGCACCTGGCGTTTGTATAGATCCCCCAGTGGGTTCACCGCGCTGGCAGAATCGCCGAACAGAGTCGTGTATCCCAAGAGCAATTCCGTTTTGTTGCCGGTGCCGACCACCAACCCCCCGAAGGCCGCCGAGCGGTCGTAAAGGATGATCATGCGCTCCCGGGCCATCACATTGCCCCGCCGCCGTTTATCCATGTCCGGTGTGATTTCGAACAGAGGTTCAACCATCGGTGTGATATCCACGGTTTCATGATGTACTCCGAGCACGTCGATGATAGCTTGGGCGTCTTCCAGGCTGCGGGGACTGGATGTACGGTAGGGCATCCGCACGGCCAAAACGTTTTCCGGACCTAAAGCACGCGTGCACAACGCCAATGTGGTCGCGGAATCAATGCCGCCGGACACTCCGACCACAGCACGCCGGAAGCCTACTTTGAAGATCTCCTCCTGCAAAAAATGGACAAGAATGCGGGTGACCAGTTCCGGATCAATATCCAACTTGCTCATCACTTCTGGGATGATAACCGGCATGGTTTTTTCCTCCTCAGGGACTGTACGTTTCCTGCGCGCTCTTCACCGCGTCTTCGGGGGACCGGTGGTCAACAAGGACTGCTTTAAGTCCCCGGGCCAGGGCTCGACGAATATCGATCACCGAGGCGTGGGGTGGGTAGGGCGTGCTGTTTTCCAGAAGACGGTCCAGCAAATCGCGATACGTGGGGGCCATGTCCCACATGTGGAGAGCGTCAGGGCGGGTAGGGACCCGGCCGGCCCGCTGTGACCAGGGGCCTAGGGTGGCAGGATCCAGGAGCCACTGCACGAAAGCCAAGGAGGCAGAGTGGCGCCGTTCATCTGTGGTCGTAATGGCCAACCCCCAACCGTTAGCCAGTGTTCGGGGTTTGCCATCCCATGTGGGTATGGGGGCCGCGTCCACTCCCAACTGTTGGGCGCCCTCCCGGATAAAGCGTCGCGCGGAAACATCCACCATCATCGCTTTCTTGTCCCGTAGCGCTCCCCACAGTGAATCCGGTGTTTGAGGCTCGAGCACCTCTGCCGGGAAAATCCCCCGTTGTGCGGCCTGATCGTACAGGGAGAACAATGTCAGGAGGGCCTGCTCATCCAGGGGAACCGCTTTATCCCTAGGGAGCGGTCCCCCCAGGGCGGCGTACTGAGTAAGCACAATATCGCTGGCCACATCTTCGGAGGAAAATAACCAAGAAAGGTACGTAATCTCGCTGTTAAGCAGCGCCTCCCACGTACCGGGCGGATTGGTCACCACGTCGCGCGGGTACGCAACGTGGTAAAAGTTGGTCTCGAACTGAACGGCCAGCCATGCCCCGTTCACCCACCCTGCTTCTCCCACAAAAGGATAAAACGCGCTTTGGACCGTATCGCTGATAGCGTCCAGGGGATGAAAGATGCCCAAAGCAGCCAGTGTGGGCACGTCCTGCATGTCCAATACGACCACATCGGGGATAAGGGAGGGGGCCACTTTGTAAGCGCCCTGTAGGTAATCTTTAATGCTTCCCTTCCCGTACGCGGGCTTCACACGCGTGTCCACGTGAACATGGGGATATCGGGCCTCGAACTCCCGAATGCGCTGCTGGAGAAATTCTCCGGCCGCGTCCTGACTCCGAGGCGAGAACCAGATCGGGGTCCACCAGGTGAGCGTGATGACAGCGGGCGTGGGGGTCATCACCGGTGGGGATGTCGAGACTTCCGTCGGTGTGGGCGTGGCCGAGGCTGTGGCCGTAGGCGTCATCGCGGGGGATGTCCACGGCCAGTGGGTCGGCATGGAGCACGCGGCCATGAAAAGGGTGAGCAAGATGAACGGCAACATCACGACGAACCATCGCTTGTGCATGATACATCCTTCCTCGGTGGACCCTATGGATGCAAAGAGTTTGGTTGCGTTGCCAGGCAAGGCTATTATACTCATTGAGCGCCAAAATTCCACGCAGGACTCAATCAATCATGGAATGATGGATAAAACACAGAGAACGGGGAAGCGCGGCCTTCATCTACCTGAGGGTGTGCAGATGAGCGCATTCGAAAACATAGGCTCCTTGGCGGCTCTGCTTCTACCGTCAGATGATGCTCGACCGAGGTGGGAGGCCTTCATCGAGTCTCACTCGATCGCCGCGGCCGCGTCCGAAGATGCCGAATTTATATTGGGAGAACACGGTATCAATGAACGAACCGCAGCCTTGGATTGTACAATCGGAGGAGGAAGTTTACCACGACCGCTGGGTGCGCGTGGTCCGGGCCCACGTGCAATTGCCCAACGGACGTCCCTATGTGTATACGACCTTGAAGCGGGTGCCCGGTGCTGCCGTGGTTGCTCTGAACCGTGACGGTCATATTCTCTTACAGCAAGAGTACCGTCATCCTCTGGGCAAGGTGATTTACCAGCTCCCCGGCGGCCTGGTCGACGAGGGGGAATCTCCTCTGGAGGCAGCCCGGCGAGAATTGCGGGAGGAAACCGGGTACGACGCGCGGTCGTGGGAAGTGTTGGGGGTTGTCCAGGACAATCCCGGCCTTATCGATGGGGCGACCACGTTGTTTTTGGCCCGAGAGGTGTACCGAGGCGGCGTTGCCACTCCCGAATGGACGGAATTTCAGCAAGCAGGGTGGTATCCGTTATCCTGGTTGCGTGAACGGATTATGTCGGGGGAAGTGGAAGATCGGGTGGTTTTAGCCGCGTTCGCGTTCCTGTGCGCGAGAGGATGGGGGGGGTGACATACGTCCTTTATCGTGAGGAGGCGGGCGGTTTCCCCTTCCCAAATCAAGATACAGGTGCAGAAAGTGTAAGGTATATGGGGTGATGGCTCCGAAGTTGGTTATTCGCATGTTTGGCACATTTCAAGTCGAACGAGAGGGGCAGCTTCTTCCGGAGACGGCCTGGCATACTCAGCAGGCAAAACAGGTTCTGAAGATCCTCTTGCTGGCCCGCGGGCGTCCCGTGGCCTCCGACCGCCTCATTGAGTGGCTGTGGCCGGGGGCGAACCCCGCTACCACCTCGACCACTTTACGTTCTACCGTACACGCTTTGCGCCGCGCGTTGGAACCCGACCGCGCACCGCGAGTGCCTTCCCGATACGTGGTCACCCGCTCACCGGGCTACGCGTTTGTGCCCGATGAGGAGACCTGGGTTGACCTATATGCGTTTGAGGAGTTGTTGGCCCAGGCGGAACGAACACGTCATCCCGGGCACAAGCGTCGTTTATTGAACCAGGCGTTAAACCTCTACCGAGGCGATTTACTCGAGGAGGATTTGTACGCGGACTGGGCCATTGTGGAACGGGAACGGGTGCGCGAACGATACCTGGACGCGTTGCTGGATCTCGCCGAACTTCATGCAGCGGCGGGAGAGTTGGACCGGGCGATCGCCGCGTGTCGTC
>CAYPUG010000027.1:0-26644 GCA_964413905.1 uncultured Anaerolineae bacterium
CGGGCAAATTTATTTGGCCGCGGTGTCACCCGCATGCATGTTTCATCCGCTCCCTACGCCGCCGAATGAATTCGCCGGCTCAACAGGCGCCGTCCCTACGGGACGAAAACCCGGCCCCTCGGCCGTCTCCCCACCGCCATCCGCTAACTGCTAATTGCCAACTGCCAACCGCCATCCGCCAACCGCCACCCGCCCCCCGCCACCTGCCAACTGCTAACCGCCAACCGCCACCTGCCACCGCTCACTGCCCACTGATCACCGACCACTGTTCACCGTTACCAAAGCGGCGCCGGGTCGCCGCACTCCAAAGCCTCCTCGATCCTCTGCTTGGTCGGACGTGTTCGCGTTTGGCCCGTTTTACCGGCCATCCCTTCATCACCGCGCCCACCGGCGCTGAATGGCCCGGGCTGCCCGTTCTCCTGTCAACATCGCGCCCTCTACGGTCCCGTAATTCATCCGATCCACGCCTTCCCCTGCGAAGTACACGCGGTCATTTATCGGTCGTGCGAGGATCTCCCAATCCTCGTCCCGGGTACCTACCTTCTCGTATGCGAAACTCCCTCGAGCCCAGGGATCGGACAGCCAGCGGGTAACCATGTACGCCTCGGGGTCCGGCACCCGGCCGGGAAAAGCCCGGCGCAGGACGCGCAGCGCCGCGGCCACCACCGCGTCGTCCCGGCCTTCCCGATCCCAGGTCGTGGCCGCGTGCCCGGCCAGGAACGTCTCCAGAATGGGCGCGCCCCACAGATGCTCCTTATCGATCCAGACGCCAAAGCACCCGCGACAGGGCGTATCCTCGGGCAGGAGGAGAAACCGGTCGCATTCGGTCGGCCAGAACCGGCGGGGGAACTTCAAGCAGATTTTGTTCAACACGCCCTCGTCCCCGTAGCCGATCCGGTCCAACGCCTGTTGCTTTTCCTCACCCAGCGGTGGGTCGAAGTGAGGAATGCCGGCTTTGAGTACCCCCAGGGGCACGGTGACGATCACCGCGTCCCCCTGGAACGCAGCGTGGTCCGCGTGCAGGAACACGCCGTGCGCGTCGTGGACGATGGTTCGTACCGGCGTGCTCAGGCGAATGTCCAGCCCCTGGGCCAGGAGGTGTACCAGCCGGTCATAGCCGTCCAAGATGGTGGCATTGGACCCCCGCAGTTCCCGGGGGTCCAGCGAGCGCACGGTGAGGATGTCCGCGGGCGCGCCGAAAATGGCCTCGATCATACCCACGCCCCAGGAGACCAGCAGGCGGTCCAGAGGGGATAATCGCGGATCTTGGGGCCAGGGGTGCACCGCGGCTTCCACGGAGATGTCCACGTCCCGGCCCAGACGGCGGAGGAGCCACGTGTGCGCGTAGCGGGCCGTGAAGGTCACGCCCGCGCGCGCGACCCCGCGCCACGCACGGCGAACGAGGGTAGCAATAGGCCAGGCGCTGCCGTTGACCCAAGCACAGGAGCGGGGCTCTGAGGGCAGGACCACACGCAGGCCCATTCGCCGGCACAGGGTGGTGACGGGGTTGTACTCGGCCCGGTGGATCCACGTGGCCCCGCGCTCGCAGGGCACGCCGAACATATCTCGATCCGTCCAGATACGGCCGCCGATGCGGGGGCGGGCTTCCAGGACGACGATCTCGAAGCCCGCATCGTGCAGGAGGCGGGCCGCGGTGAGACCTGCGAGCCCGGCCCCGATCACCAGAACTCGAGGGGCTCCGGGGAGGCGAACAGGGTGAGGGGATGGGGATGCCCGGAGGCTCATGCGTCCAAGTCCTCCGGTGCGTGGGATGCGCGCTCGCGCAGGGCCTGTCGGGCCGCGCGGTCCACCCGTTCGTTGTCTTTCTGCCCCGCGTGTCCTTCCACCCAATGCCAGGTGATCTCGTGCTGTTGAGTGGCTTCCCACAGAGCCTGCCACAGGTCCTGGTTCTTGACGGGCTTCTTCCTGGCCGTGCGCCATCCTTGACGTATCCACCGGGGGAGCCACTCGGTGATCCCCTTGCGCAGGTATTGGGAGTCCGTGTAGAAGTCCACCCGGCAAGGGCGTTTGAGCGCACGCAAGGCTTCTACCGCGGCGCGCAGTTCCATGCGATTGTTGGTGGTGCGCCGGGCCGCGCCGGTGAGCAACTTCTCGTGGCGGCCGTAGCGCAAGAGCGCGGCCCATCCGCCCGGGCCGGGGTTCCCGCTGCACGCGCCGTCCGTGTAGATGACCACGTGCGGTTTCTCTTGGGCGTGAGTCATGTTTCCATCCTGCCTCCGGTGTGCGTTTCTAGTACATTCTTGAGGTCATTATCTCATGGCTTCCGTACCAATGCGAAATGAGGATCACCTTTTTTGTTGCTTGAGCTCTCACGCCCTCACGTGAGTCCAAGGGCGTTCTTTGCTCGAGGCCTTTTTCCAAACCGTTTTGACTTTCGGGCCTTGGCAGAACGGATGGATAAGAGTTTGCCTTGGGTGAACGGTCTCGTTTATAATCGCGTCCGTTGTGGGAGATGTGGCATTGTCCCCGCATTTTATCTACGCTGAGGAGTTTTACATGCTGGCAAAAGTTTCCTCGTGCACCCTCGTGGGTTTGGACGGTGTCCTCGTGGATGTTGAAGTAGATATTTATGAGCGTGCGCAATTGCCCTCCTTCACGGTAGTGGGGTTGCCCGATGCGGCCGTGCGAGAAGCCACGGAGCGGGTACGGGCAGCTATTGTGAACAGCCGTTTGCAATTTCCTCGCGGGCGTCTGACGGTGAACTTGGCACCTGCCGATTTGCGCAAGGAGGGGCCGGCGTTTGATTTGCCCATTGCGGTGGGGTTATTAGCAGCCTCCGGTCAAGTGAATGGGGTAGAAGATGCTCTGTTCGTAGGAGAGTTATCCCTGGACGGTCATGTACGGCACGTTCAGGGGGTGATTTCCATTGCAATGGCGGCCAAAGCCGCGGGCATCACTACCCTTTACGTCCCCCAAGAAGACGCGGCCGAAGCCGCGTTGATCCCCGGGCTCACCGTTTACCCGGTGGAACATCTGGGCCGCTTGGTCACCCACCTGCGAGGATATCATCCTATTCCGCCCTTTGAAAACGAGATAAGCATTGACGATCACTTGCGCCATCCCGCGTACACCGTGGACTTCGCAGACATTAAAGGGCAGGAGCATGCCAAACGTGCCCTGGAAGTTGCGGCCGCAGGAAGTCACAATCTCTTGATGAGCGGCCCTCCTGGGGCCGGTAAAACGCTTCTTGCTCGCGCGTTGCCTTCCATCCTGCCCCCCTTATCGCTGGATGAAGCCATGGAAATCACGCGTATTTACTCCGTCGCGAACCAGTTGCCACCGGACACCCCCCTCGTTCGACACCGTCCGTTTCGTTCCCCGCATCATACCATCTCTTACGCCGGGCTGATCGGCGGGGGGCGCAACCCCCGTCCTGGGGAGATTACGCTGGCCCATCGAGGTGTGCTCTTCCTGGATGAATTGCCTGAATTCGGTGGGCACATGCTGGACATGCTCCGGCAACCCTTGGAAGACCGGCAAGTGACTCTTTCACGAGCTTCGGGATCCGTGACGTTTCCCGCGAACTTCATGCTTGTGGCCGCGATGAACCCGTGCCCGTGTGGATATTACGGCGATCCAGAAAGGGCATGTACTTGCACCATCGGTCAAATTCAGCGGTATTGGAAGCGTCTCTCCGGCCCTCTGCTGGACCGCATCGATATTTTCATCAATGTGCCGCGTGTCCCTTATGAGAAATTGACCGATGACCGCCGTGGCGAACCCTCAGAGCGCATTCGAGAGCGGGTGATGGAGGCACGGGAACGCCAACGACACCGTTTTCGGAATCATCCCCATTGTCTTACCAACGCGGACATGGGGCCCACAGAAGTGCGGGAACATTGCCGTCTGGATGATGCCGGCCGGGCGTTGATGACGACGGCCATGAAACAAATGCACCTCTCCGCTCGCGCCTATCACCGGGTTCTGAAGTTAGCCCGGACCATCGCCGACCTGGCCGGCTCCGAGCGCATCGACGCGGTGCACCTGGCCGAAGCGCTTCAATATCGTCAACGTCACGAGAGCTGATCACGGGAGTTTGCCACCTGGCATACATGTGAGATTGCTCTCCGTCCTGGGCCGTGTTACACTTGGTCGGGCGGGCATGTTGGTGATGTATCTCACCTCGTAGAGATGATGACAGGCACATCGCGTTTTTGTCCCTCGGTGTAAAGGAAGGGCGGAAAATCCCACGATTTGGAAGTATATAGGAGATACCCATGCCACAGGATGCATTCGTTCACTTGCACGTCCACAGTGAATATTCCATGCTGGACGGACTTAGCCGGATACCCCAGTTGGTGCGGCGGGCCGTGGAGCTAGGACAACCCGCGTTGGCCCTCACCGATCACGGTGTAATGCACGGGGTCATCGAATTCTACCGAGCGGCTAAGAAGGCGGCCAAAGATTTTGGGGCCGATCTTAAGCCCATCATCGGCATGGAAGGATATCTGGCCCGCCGCGGCATGCAGGATCGGGAAGCAGGGAAGGATAATAAACCCTATCATATCCTACTCTTGGCCAAAAATGAGGCCGGATACCAGAACTTAATGAAGATCGCCACGGCCGCCCAATTGGAAGGCTTTTATTACAAGCCCCGAGTGGATAAGGAATTCCTTGCTCAACATGCGGAAGGCCTCATCGCTACCAGTGGGTGTGCTGCCGCGGAGATCCCTCGTCTTCTGGAGCGGGGCAAGGAACAGGAGGCCATTGAGGCCATTCACTGGTATCGGGATGTATTCGGCCCAGAAAACTTCTTCCTAGAACTCCAAAGCCACAACATCCCCTGGTTAGATCAGTTGAACCGGAAGTTAATCGAGTTCAGCCGGCGTTTCGGGATCCCCTTGGTGGCGACCAATGACGTGCACTACGTACGGCGAGAAGATGCCCGGTATCACGACATCCTCCTTTGCATCCAGACGGGCAAAAGGGTTGATGACCCCAACCGTATGCGCATGAGCGATGACAGTTACTATCTCAAATCCCGTCAGGAGATGGAGCGCCTTTTTGGGGAGGTTCCCGAAGCTCTGGACAATACCTTGCTCATCGCGGAGATGTGTAATCTGGACCTGGACAAGCGTTACGCGGGATACCATCTCCCTTACTTCGAGGTACCCGAAGGGTTTACCGCAGAGACTTACCTCCGTCACTTGTGTGAGATAGGCTTACGTAAGCGGTACGGGGACCGGGCCGACACACCGGAAGTACGAGGACGGTTGGAACACGAGTTGCAGATTATCCACCAGATGGGTTTCGATGCTTATTTCCTCATTGTGTGGGACCTGGTGGAGTACGCCAAGAAGAAAGACATCTGGTGGAACGTGCGGGGTTCGGGCGCGGGCTCCATTGTGGCGTACAGTTTGGGCATCACCTCGGTGGATCCCTTACGATATAACCTGATCTTCGAGCGTTTCCTAAATCCAGAACGTGTTTCCATGCCCGACATTGACCTGGACTTCCCGGACGACCGTCGTGAGGAGATGATTCAGTATGCTGTAGAGAAGTATGGCCGTGACAAGGTCGCCCAAATCATCACCTTTGGAACCATGGGGGCCCGGGCGGTTATTCGGGATGTGGGTCGGGCTTTGGGCATCCCTTTAGAGGAAGTGGATCGCATTGCCAAACTGGTCCCCTTTGGTCCCAAAGTGAAGCTCGAGGACGCTATCCAGAATGTTCCTGAATTAAAGGAGATGTGGGAACGGCCTCCACGCCAGGAAATCCGCGATCTACTGGAGACGTCTCTTCACCTTCAGGGGCTGGTACGACACGCGTCCACTCACGCGGCAGGCGTGGTGATTTCAGACAAGCCCCTAGTGTACTACACGCCCCTCCACCGCCCAACACGAGAGGGGGCAGCCGGTGCGATGACCCAATTCGACATGAAGATCCTCGAGTCCCTGGGCATGCTCAAAGTGGATTTCCTGGGGTTGGCCACACTCACCATTATGCGCCGGGCTTCCGACCTTATCGCCGAACGACATGGCAAGCGGTGGCACTTGGGCAATATCCCTCTGGATGACCCAGAAACGTACAAACTTCTTGCGACCGGAGAAGTGACAGGTGTTTTCCAAGTGGAATCCGAGGGCATGCGCCGAACCCTGCGCAACATGCAGCCTCAAAAGTTCGAGCACGTCATCGCGTTGATTTCCTTGTACCGGCCCGGTCCCATGGATTACATCCCGACTTACATCGCGCGGTTGCACGGCAAAGAACCCGTCACCTATCGCCATCCTAAACTGGAACCTATCCTGGCCGAGACATACGGAATCATCGTCTACCAGGAACAGATTATGCAAATTGCTACCCAATTGGCCGGATATCGTCCCGGTGAAGCGGACATGATCCGAAAGGCTGTGGGTAAAAAGCTCAAAGAGCAGTTGTTGGCTCACCGCAAGAAGTTCGTAGAAGGATGTGTGAACAACGGCATCGAGCAAGAAGTGGCCGAGGCCATCTTTAACGATATTGAGTTCTTTGCCCGCTACGGGTTTAACAAAAGTCATGCCACAGATTACGCCAAGATCACGGTACAGACCGCGTTTCTCAAGGCCCATTATCCCGTAGAGTACATGGCCGCGCTGTTGGAAGTAGAATTGGATAATCAAGAAAAGGTAACGAATTTCATCACCGAAGCGCGGCGTATGGGCATTGAAGTGTTGCCTCCCGACATTAACAAGAGCGATCTGGCGTTTACCATTGAAGAATTGCCTCCGGATGACCCACGGCGTAACGAGTTAACCCAGAAAACCAAGTACCCCTTTCCTGTACCACCGGGTTCAGCCATTCGTTTTGGTCTGGCCGCGGTGAAAAACGTGGGGACCGGCCCGGTGGAAGCCATTCTCAAGGCGCGTCAGGAGGGGGGACCGTTCAAATCCCTGGAGGATTTCTGCCGCCGAGTGGACCTCCGCCAAGTGAACCGGAAGGCTCTGGAATGTTTGATCAAAGTGGGGGCGTTCGACGCGTTTGGCAATCGGGCGCAATTGCTGAACGTCATTGATCAGATGGTCGCCTACAGTGTGCCCTTCCACAAGGCCAAGGATCAGGGGCAGATCAGCATTTTCGACCTCTTGGGAGAGGATGAGGATGCCGCGGAGCAGGAAGCGGGCGAATTGCGTCTTCCCGATATCCCTCCTCCACCGGATAAAGAGATGTTGGAATGGGAGAAGGAATTGTTGGGTGTGTACGTGACGGCCCATCCTCTCCAGCGTTTGACTTTTGACATCCGCCAGTACATTACCGAGTACGCGGGGCTGTTGGACGAACGCTACGCGGGGCGTCGGGTCCGGACGGCCGGTCTGGTGCGGAAGGTGCGTCCTCACATCACGAAGAAACACGAACGCATGGCTTTTGTCACCTTGGAGGATATGCATGGAACCCTTGAACTGGTTATCTTCCCCCGAACGTACGAGTCCACTGCAGACCTGTGGGTGGAGAATAATTTGTTGGTCGTGGAAGGGAAGGTAGAGAAACGGGGTAGCGGGGTGAACTTGTTAGTGGACAAAGCCCAGGATTACGTGGAGACGTACCTGCCGGAAGAATCGCCTCCTCCTTCTCCGGTTGAACCTGTGGGTGAACCCCTGGTTGAGGATATGGAAAACGAGGTGGGTGTACCCGACGAAGAGGAGTTTGACGAGGACGAGATGGACATGTTCGGTATGCCCCCCGATTTAGGCCCCCATCCACTGGAGCGTATGGGGTTGACGTCGGGGGCCCGGGAGCGGGCGGGAAGTGCGCAGGAAGAGGCCTCGGTGTCTACTCCCCCTCGTGAAGGGCCGGTTGAATACCGAGCGCCGGTGTACGTGGAACCGGTTAACGTGCCTGCGTCAGCGCCGCAGTCATCTCAAGACAGCCTGCCGCGGCCGCGGGAGATCCGAGTGGTGCTCAAGCGCACAGGCAATTTGGACGTGGACCGTCAGCACCTGGCCGAGGTGTGCGATATGTTCAAGCGTTATCGCGGCCGCGATCGCTTTTTCCTGATCATCCCGCAAAACGGTGGCTGGGTGGAGATTGATTTCCCCAACGATCCGACCGGGTGGTGTGAGAGTTTGGAGGCAGAGTTACAGACCCACCCGGGCGTGGAGAGTGTTCACGTGACTTGATTAGGTGGGGTTTTGGGTACGCCTAGACGTTTATGAAAGTACGTAAGCCCCTTTTCCGGTCCGGCAGAGGAGCACATCCTGCACGACCGAGAGCGCGCGAACCCGTTTCATTACGGACTCCGCGTGTTCGGGCAGTGTGATGATGTGGACGTTGGGCCCCGCATCAATGGTGAAATAGGCGGGTATCCCTTCTTCTCGCCAGCCCCTCACCGCGTGCATCACCGCGAGGGTCTCCGGTTCCCAGTAGATTAGGCTGGGTGTGGATGTCATCATCACTGCGTGCATGGTGAGCGCATCCAGTTCCATAATTCGGCCCAGCATCTCCAAGTCCCGGGTATGGATGGCCGTGCGCGCGCGGGCTATGGCCGTCTGCACGTGGGCCAAACGGGCCGCGTTGAATGGACTGGTGTGCGCCAACGTGTGTCCCCCTGTGGATCCCACCTTTTTGGGATGCTTGGAAACGACGGCCACAATATCCACCAAGGGCCAATGGGCAGCGGTCTCCACCTGTACGGCATAGGCATCCTCATGTCGCGCCCCTGTGACGAGTTCCACGTACCCTCCATAAATGGACCGAGCGGCCGATCCGGAGCCCAGCCGAGCATACGTGCTTAATTCCCGGGGCGAAAGGTTTAAGCCCAGGGCGGTGGCCGCGGCAACGGTCAGCGCGGCGAAACCGGACGCGGAAGAGGCGATTCCCGCCCCGACGGGAAATGCGTTCACGGAAATGACTTTTGCCCGCCAGGTGATGCCGGCCAAGCCACGCAGGTGGTCCAGATGGCGGCTGACCCGTTCCAGGGCCGCGCCCAACATAGGCTCCTCGTTGATGATGAGAATGTCCGCGGTCAGCGCGGGATCGAAAGTAACGGTGGTGGTTGTGATGGCGGTGTCCAGCGTCATGGACAAACTGTGTGTTAGGGGGAGACGAAGGGTATCGTCCAGGTTGCCCCAGTACTTAATGAAGGCGATGTTGGCTCCTGCTTGAGCGGTGGCTTGATAGCGCATGGTGCTCCTCTTTAATATCTTCGCGTGTTAGACCGTTGAAAAGCCCTGATTGGTACCTTATGGCGATAGTCATCTGACCCGAAATAGCGTATAATTGGATATTAGCGCGTCAATGCACCCCGGTCCCGGTCCATGGCCGACCTGCGCGCTTAGGGTATTGTGAAGGTTTTAGGGGCAGAGCACAAATTCCCCTGCACCACAAGGTTCAGGGCATGTGTGGGCGGCTCCATGAATGGGGGGACATAATCATGTCTTGTGGGGAAGATTTTGGGCTCCTGGTGCTCACTAGTATATTGGGGTTCACCCTATTCCTCCTCCTGGATGTTCCGCAAGTATACACGCGTCCACGTGTGTCCGGTGCTCTGACTTTGCTTGCCATCTTGATGTTGGCGGTGGCGTTTTATACGGCTCTCAACGTGGGGCCTCCGTTTCCCTTGCCTCAGGCATGGCGTTTTGTGGGGTGGGTTGTGATGGGCGTGGGCGTTTTCTTCACTCTCTTCGTGGTGTTCGTGGAAATCCCTTGGCGCTTGCAGTGTGCCGGCGGGGAGGAGGCATTGGTCACAACGGGTACGTACGCCGCGTGCCGACATCCGGGGTTTTGGGGAGTGGCTTTGTTCTGTCTGGGAGCCGTGTTGGCCTTTCCTCGTACCGGGATGGTAGCGTTGGGGGTGTTGTGGTTGGTGTTGGAAGGGATGGTGGTGTGGGTTCAAGACCGTTGGTTGTTTCCCCGACGGTTTCCCGCCTACCGGGCATATCAACGTCAGACCCCATTTCTCCTTCCCTCCCGGCGTAGTTTGCAAGCTATGTGGCTGACGTGGCCGTGTCAAACAGTGGCATTGAGAGATCGAGTAGATCGTCACGGAGGATGACATGAAACGGTATCGAGAAAAGACCAGTGAACTGATCCGACGTCGCGAATTGGATCGCGCGTGGCAGCGGCATTGTGGTTTTCTCGACCTCTCTATGGATGAGTTTATGCGCATCCAGCGTCGTCTTTTACATGAACAATTGGAATTGGGGAAGAAAAGTGCTCTGTGGCGTTCGGTGTTCGGTGATAAGGTGGATGATTTGACGGTCGAGAATTTCCGAGAGGTCATTTCCCTCACGGAATATGAGGATTACGAACCTTATTTACGGGATAAGCCGTCTAATATGTTGGCCCGACCGGTAAAGGAGTGGGCCCGCACGTCGGGGTTAGGGGGCAAACCCAAATGGGTGCCTTATACTGAGGAAATGTACGAACATTTGGGCGTGTGCTCTATCACCGTGGGCATTCTCTCCGCCGCGCGGTGGCGAGGGGATGTGCGTTTGCGGCCGGGATATGTGGTGGGCTCAAACTTGCCACCCCGTCCGTACATGAGCGGACTTGCCCTATGGGCGAGCAGTGAGTTTTTTGATTATCACTTCTTGCCACCTTTGGAGGAGACGGAGAAACTCTCTTTCCAGGAGCGGACCGAACGCCTTTTCCGTCTGGCATTAGTGGAGGGGTTGGACATGCTGGGAGCGATGACCGTCGTGCTGGTCCGCATGGGCGAGATGTTCGAACAGAATGCGCGGCAGGGCAGATTCTCTTGGGAAATGTTGCATCCCCGGGCCCTTTGGCGCATTGCTCGGGCTATTGTGCGCTCTCGTTCCGCGGGGCGGTCTTTCATCCTCCCGCGAGACCTGTGGCAATTGAAGGGGTTACAATGTGGGGGAACAGATACGTTCTTATATCGGGAGCGCATCGAGTATTACTGGGGGGTCCCCCCTCACGAGATTTACGCGGCTACCGAAGCGGGGGTTATGGCCACCCAGTTGTGGGACCACCGGGATATGGTGTTTTTGCCGGATACGGTGTTTTATGAGTTCATCCCGGCGAGTGATTGGGAACGCGAGCGGTTGGAAGGGGTGAAACCCTCTCGCACGTATTTGATGAACGAGGTGGAACCTGGACAGCGCTATGAGGTGGTGATTACGAGTTTCTACGGTGGTGCGTTCTTGCGGTATCGGCTCCACGATTTGGTGGTGGTCACGAAAATTGGGGATGAGACGTTAGGTGTCCGGTTGCCTTTCTTCCAATTTGTGGGCCGTTCTGGCTCGTTTATTGATTTATCCGGCTTTGCCGGCTTGATCGACGAGAAATTGATTTTGCGCGCGTTGGCCAACATTGAAGCAGCGTACACAGATTGGGCTATCGTCAAGGAGTTCAAGGAATCTCAACCGTACCTGCACCTGTACATTGAGTTTCGGGAGGGTGTTCATGAGGATCCGATGGCGTTCCGAAATCGCCTACACGCGGCGCTCAAAGATCTGAACCCGGAGTACGGTCATGTGGAAAAGATGTTGGGTTATGTTCCGTTGGAGGTCACGGTCCTTTCGCCGGGCAGTTTCGACCGGTTTATCCAATACCGATTGCAGCAAGGTGCGGATTTGGCCCACTTGAAACCGGCCCGCATTCAACCTTCCGAGGAAGCCATTGCGTTGCTCCTGGAGAAGAGCGCTGAGGAGTCTTAGGATATTACCATGCTTGCCCTAGAGATATTGTGGGTCACTATACCGGCATTGACGTCCTTGGTTTATGGGGCATTACTCTACACACGCATGCCGCAGTGGCGGGACTTAGAGCCCGCGGAGCGGTGGCGAGTGCTCTTCCTCCTGGCCGCGACCGTGTGGAGTTTGGCGTCCATGCTCCTTCACGCGGGGCCGTTTTTGGTGGATCCGATCTGGTTTGTGCGCGTTGTGGCCGCCACAAATTTCGCGTTGCCTCTGACTTTGTACGGTTTCACCGTGCACTTTTTGGCATTGCGGCGGGCCAAACGCCTTTTGACCCTCGGAGAGATCCTGTACCTCCCCATTGCCGGGCTCCTTTTGTTCGGTCCCGTCATTTACGATGTAGAGGTACATGAGGGCATGGTCACCATGCGCACGAGTCCGGTGATGAGGATGTTGGGTTTGTATTGGATGTTTTACATGTACAGTGCCGCTTACTATGTGGCCCGCGAACGCTTGCGAACAATAAATCCTGAATTCCGACAGCGGTTGGACTACCTTCTGACGGTGGTTCTCCTACTTATCGTCGGGAATACTTTAAACATCACCCCTTTGGTCGCTTATCCCATGGATATTTTGCTGGGAGGGGTGGCGGCTGTGTTTATGACGTTGAGCATCACGCGGGCCCAGTTGTTGGCCGTTCGCCAAACCGTGATCCGAGTGGTGGTGCTGGCCGTGATCACCTTGGCTTACCTGGTGTCTGTGGCCGTAGGGCTGTACACGATGGAACAGCTGTCCCAGACGGCCCTTTTGATCGCGAGTGTCGTAGTGGCTGCGGTCTCCTTGCTCCTCATGTTGAGCATCGCGCCTATTCGGCGACGGGTGTATCGACTGGCCGAGCGTATCTTCTTGGAACAGTTAGATTGGGAGCGCATTTCTTGGGAAATTTCTCGGTTGGGGACACGTTTGCGCCTGCCCGGCGAGGTGGGACGAGATATCTTACACGTGATACGGCAGGCACTTCAAGTGGAAAGCGCGGCCCTGGTACTCAAACAGGAATTACAAGGTGGGTATCGAGTAGTCGCACAAGTGGGGCTTGATGATGCGGAGGAGTTGGTCTTCGCGGGGGATAGTCCTCTGGTGCAAGTGCTCTCACAACTTTCGGAGGCCATCACCATTGAACAATTGGCCGAACATCCTCTGGCTTCGGGGTTGTGGATTGAAGAGTGGGACGCGTTGTACCGTTTGCAGGCTGAAGTGATTGTGCCCATTTTCTTTGAGAAAGAATTCATCGGCTTTTTTACGCTCGGTCGCCGTAAGGGTCAATCTGTGTACTCGCGACAGGATTTACGACGCTCCCTGCCCATGTTGGCCAACCAGATCGCCATCGTGTTGAACAACAGCCTGCTTTACGCCGAAGTCCAGGCCAAAGCCGAAGAATTGGCGCGAGCGAATGAAGAACTGCAAGAGTTGGACAAGATGAAGACCGAGATCATTCAAAATGTATCCCACGAATTACGTACCCCTTTGACGCTCATCATGGGATACGCGGAGTTGCTCGGTGAGGGCATACTCTCTTCACCGGTTGAAGTGCGTGAGGCCGGGCGCTTAATTGAGGAACACGCGGAACACCTGAAGCGCCTGGTGGAACAGTTACTCGCGTTCCAACGCCTAGAACGTTCGGCGATGGAAATAAAGCCCTTTGACGTGCGCGACTGGTTGGAAGAGGTCATCAAGGCCTGGCAGCCGGCTTTGAACAAGGCCCATCTCTCCTTGAGGGCGCACATTGATGAGAATGTGGGCTACGCGCTGGGAAACACGGGATACTTGCGTCAAGTGCTCGATAACCTTCTGGACAACGCGCGCAAGTTCAGTCCGACCGGCGGCACCATCACCCTGCGCGCGTGGCGGGAAGATGATACCGTATACATTTCCGTCCAAGACGAAGGCATCGGCGTTCCTCCGGAAAAACTCCCTCGTCTCTTTGACCGCTTTTACCAAGTGGATGGTAGTCCGCGACGACGGTACGGGGGCATGGGCATTGGATTGGCGCTTTGCAAGGAGATCGTGGATCGGCATGGCGGGCGCATTTGGGCAGAAAGTGAAGGGGTAGGAAAAGGCTTGACGGTGACATTCACTCTTCAAGGGGGAGTCTCCCCTTTGATAGATGAAAATTCGTCTTCCATGCGGGTGACTTCCTAAAGCGCGCTACTTAGAGCGGCCGGCATTTGACAAAGATTTCCTCCTGGTGTTACATTCCCGCCTGCTAATTTGCAGAGAGATTTTCGTCGTGTCGTGCGGGTATTTGGGTAGCCCTCGCAGTTGGTGTACACTGGTTACGGTGATTTGTTCACACATGCAACATTATTCATTGGACTGAGGAAGAGAGTAGCGAATCGATGTATCCCGATAGTGAAATTTTATTCCCATACCGTGCTATCAAAGGTCTTGCCCATTTGCGCGGCCCTTTGTGGCAGCGCTTGGTGCAGCACATCCTCCAACTGCCGGAGGACCATCCAGACGTCATCGCGTTCTCCTTGCTCATCATGCGTCTGGCCGATTGTCTACACTGTGACCAGGGAAGTTATAAGGCTTACCTGGGATGCCAAATGTGTTCTCAGCGTATTGTATCCGGTTTTAAGGGGACGGATGAGGACCTGATATACCTGTACGAGGAAGCACGGGAGGATGTGCGAAGGTATTTGGAAGAAGGGGTGCCACCTCCGCCGGAACACTTAATGCCGGTGAAAGTGCGACCGATTGACGCGGTGGAACTGGTGGAAGAAGCAACCCGCGATCGCTCTCGCGAGGTAGATAAAACCGGATGGGAGTTGTTGGACGAGTTGTTGGAACGATTTGGAGAGCTCGATGAGGATGATGAGGAGGATCTAGAGGGGGATTTGCACGCTCCGTTGACCCATGAGCCGCCTCTTGATGATGAGGATTTGGATTTATAACCGATGAATGATGGTGGCTCTTCTTCCCCGGTGCATCCTCGTAAGCGATTGGGACAGCATTTCTTACGCGATCCGCACCACTTGGCGCGCATTGCCGACGCTGCCGATTTAGGGCCGGGTGATGTTGTCTTGGAAATCGGACCGGGCACCGGCACGTTAACCGAAGTGTTGCTTCGGCGGGGGGCTACGGTGGTCGCGGTGGAATTGGACGAGCGCCTCGTATCGCTCCTGCGGGAGAAGTTCGCCGGTGTGGATCGTTTTCATCTCATACCCGGTGATATCCTGGACATCGCGCCTGATGCAGTTGTGGAACACGCGTTAGGAATTCAGGGACCGTACAAGGTCGTGGCGAACCTGCCGTATTACATTACTTCGGCTATTATGCGCCACCTTCTAGAAGCGAAACATCCCCCTACGTTGGTGGTGGTTACGGTCCAAGAAGAGGTGGGACGGCGTATGTGTGCTTCTCCCCCTCATATGAGTTTGTTGGCTGTGAGCGTCCAGTTTTACGGTCGTCCCCGCATTGTGCATCGGATACCTCGCGGGGCGTTTTACCCCGTGCCCAAAGTGAACTCCGCCGTGGTGCGGATCGATGTGTATGAACAGCCCGTTGTCGATGTGCCGGATCGGGATACGTTTTTTCGGGTGGTGAAGGCCGGGTTTGGACAACGCCGAAAGCAGCTGGTGAACGCGTTGGCGGCAGGATTAGGGATGTCGAAAGCCACAGCACGAGCGTTGCTTCAAACATCTCGCATTGACCCCCGGCGGCGGGCAGAAACCTTAAGTCTAGAGGAATGGGCGCGTTTGTCCTGGGCGTTTTACTCGCTGGCCGCGTCCAGCCAGGGAGGCGAGAAATCCAACGCGTGACGCATGGCGCGTTCGTATGCGCCGGCCGTGGCGTATAACACTTCGTTGATGAACTCCTCAACACCTCGGGTGACCCGAACGTTGGCCGGAGTTTGGCCGGTCTCAACATTTCCGTTGGCCTCTAGTGTATCCAACAGCGCCTGCTTGAAGAAGAAAATGGCCCGCAGAGTGTCCACGAGCGAGACGCCAAAACGTACACTGTCTTCCCCGTATTGCTCTCCTAGCTCACGGGCTCGTTCTAGAATGTGCTCTCGTTCTTCCGGTTTGGAAACGTACTGCAGTGCCAGCGAGAAAAGCAATCTCCCTTGTTGACGTTTTCGTTCCCGGGTTGCTTCGTCAAAAGCTTCGTACCAGGCGGCCCCTTGGCGTGCGTGTGGTAAGCGATTTCGGGTGACATCTAGCGCTCGAGTCACGATTCGTTGGTCTTCGCGTTGGGCCAGCACATGTTTCCCCTGGGTGTGTTCTTCCAAGAACGCTTGAATATCCTCGACGGCAAAACGTCGGTGACCACCCCGTGTGCGAAACGAGGGAATAGCCCCCTCATCGGCCCACGCGCGTAGGGTGGCCGGGTGGATTCCCAGCATGTTCGCGGCTTCCTTGAGCGTCAACCATCGTTTTCGTTTTTTATGGGAGGTCATCCTATGGCCTCGTGAAGACATAATATGGAAACGGTGAGGGACTTGCTCCTTTTCATGCGGGATCACCGCCCGCAAAATTAGCCTCGAACCTCTACCTTTACTTGAGAGGTATTTTACCACGAACTTCCGGGATGAAGAGAAGGATGCCTGATCCGTATAGAATGAGATAGATACTGCCCATAATTACCATTCGCAAGCCGTGAGGGTGGGGCCAAAGCAGGCTCTGTCCTAGGCCAATACCGGCCGTTGTAAGGATGCCCCACAGGAGTATACGTCCTAGCGCGTCCGTGTAGGCCTTCCATCCCGTGTGAAGAATTCGATTGGCCAATTCCACAGAGATAATGAAGTCCACCACAGCTACGGCTGCCGACAGTGCACTCACACCAACAATGCCCCAGCGAACGGTGACCGGGTAGAGGAGCAGGGCCATTGTGCTCAGTCGCCAGATCGCAATGTACGTGAGATATTCAGGTCGGCCTCCTCCCCGGTACACGTTGCCCATGTTCGCGGCGAGCGAACGAATGAACCCGTACACAGCCAGCAATTGCATGGGCACAATCATGTCCTGCCACTTGCTTGAACCGATGAGCGTTACCACATCCGGCGCGAATAGCACAGTTCCTCCCGCTACAGGTGTAGCAACGAGGGCCACATATCGCAGTGCCTGGAAGTACACCCGGCGGAACAAGTGGACGTTCTCGCGAATCTTGGCCAAAGCAGGGAACATGACTTGGTTGATCACGCTCGTGATCTGAGTAGCCGGCAGGTTCGACAACCGGTACGCGTTATCGTAGACCCCTTCAATATCCCAACCCAACAGCCGGATGACAAAGAGGTCATCGATGTTGGTGATGCCCAGGATGAGGAGTTGAGACCCGGCGATGTGTTTACCGTAATCGAAGAGGGTGCGCGCCAAACGGGATACGAAGAGGAACTTCGGCCTCCAACCCGTGATCCACCAGGAGAGCACGACCCGCCCCACGGTGGCGGCTAACCGTCCAAAGACCAGACTCCACACACCAAAGCCCAGCGCGGCAAGGGGTAAGGAGACAGCTACATTTATCAGATTAGGCACCACGTCGGGAATGGCCCGACGGCGGAAATCCATCTGCTTGGCCAATCGTACCATGGGGATACGGGCAAACGCGCTAATAATGAGATTGAGGCCTAATACCCGTAAGACGGGTGCAATAAGCGGATTGGGGTCGCGAGCAAACCTCACCGCGAAAGGCGCCAGAAGCAACGTGAGCGCGTAAAGGACGATGGCCATTATCAGAACGAACCAGAACGCGGTGTGTTCGGCTTCCTCTTCCTCCTGGGGATACTTGCCGTGGAAGTAGATCAGCGCGGAGCCGAACCCGGCCTCTCGGATGAGTTGCAGCGCGTCGATGTACAAGTTCGCACCGGCCACAATGCCGAAGGCTTCTCGCGTCAGAAGAACCGCAAGGACCAGGCGGGTGAGGATGTTCAGGCCGCGCGTGCTCACCCGGGCGACGGTGACCCAGAACACCCCTGAACGGATCTGGCGTCCGAGACTCATGCCCGTTTCCTCGCGTCGATGATAAAATCACGAGCGAACAAGGAAGGGCGATGCCGGGCCAACCAAGGATACACGTGTTTCAGGGGGAATTGTCGAAAGTATCGAGGGTACATTTGCCAGACCCACAGCGAGGCGACGCCGTCTACGTTGACAATGCGGAATCCTCGCTGTTCCAACATGCGTCTCGTGTCTCCCAATGTAAAGTGTCGCAAGTGAGTGAAGTCCGTGGGCGTGTTCCTCGCGATGGGGAAGTGGCCTCGCAGTAGATGCCAACGAACCCACCAGTGCCCAATATTAGGGAGAAGCAACAAGAATTGGCCCCCTGGACGGAGCACCCGCCCGATGTCATCCAGGATGGGTTCTACAAAGAAGCGATGTTCTAGGCCACTGTCGCTGACCACAATGTCGAAACTCTCTGCCGCAAAGGGGATAGCTCCCGCGTCCAGGTCCACCTGAACCGCGGACAGGCCTTTGTCGCGAGAAAGGCGACATGCCACCCCACTCAGATCCGTCGCGAATACCCGATATCCGCGCTCTCGCAGCATCCCCCCCAGGACGCCGTTACCGCTGTCCAAGGCCAGTAATCGTTGGCCCGACATGAGGTGGGATGCCAGTTGTTCCAAACGGGCCCGATCTACCCGGTCGCCCTTTTCTCGCCAATATGCATCGTACCAAGAACGCAGATTCATCCGTGTTCCTCTTGTTGGAGTTTTTCGACCCGTCTTTACGATCCCCCATGGGCTAACGTCGGTAGCCATCGAAGATGGAGGGGTTTATCTCCGAACAGGACTTCGGTTTCCTGCCCGGCCTGGACATGTACCAGGCGGGTGTTCACCGTTGTGTCCGCGTAGTAGCGGGGGTTCGTCTCCTGCACAATGTATGAACCGGGAGACAAGTTAGCGAAACGAAATTGCCCGGTCTCCGTGGTGACGACGGTCGTGATAGGCGTGAAGTTGGATTGTCGTAATATAACGGTCGCGTTTGCAATACCCCTCTCATTCTCATCTTTTAGCCCATTTCCGTTTTCATCCGCGAACACCTGGCCGTAAATACTTCCTACGGTCGGGGTTGGCGTTGGTGTGGGGGTGAGGGTGGACGACAGAGCCGCGTGTATCTCCAGAGATACACGCCCTGGCGGAACGGGAAGGTGTACGGCCGTTGTGGCATTGGCCGTAAAGGTGTACACAGGTGTGGGAGCCGGCGGGTGGATGGTCCCCTGGATTGTGGCATTGTCCCACCCCAGAACCGACGTGTGTAAAGTCAATGTGATGCCTACGCTGTCGCTGATCACCCCGGTGATGGTGTAGGTGCCCACCGTATGGGTCATGTGAACCCGCGTCCAGCGACGTTCTCCGGCCCAGGGGGTCCATCCCAACCACCAGAAATGATCGAAGGGACCCAGCTCCGGTTCGCCGGGCACTCCAACCTCACCCCCCGCGTCCACCGTCAAATTCAACGTGGAGGGCGGGGCAGGACGAGTGTACTGTGCTAACCAGGAGACCGTCCACGTCATGGGATATGTACTGTCATCTCCGTGTCCCCCCTCAAAGGGATACAAATATACTGGCGCGTTTGCGTCGAGGTTCCGAATGGCGGTGTATAGGTCTTCTGAATGGTGAAACGCGACTTTGGTATCTTCACGTCCGTGCACCAAGGCCAGGGGGACATGTGTTAAATTGGACGCGAAAGTTAGAGGAGATCGCCGCGCGTAATTGTACGGCACGTCATCCGGTGTGCCGCCGACTTCCGTGCGGATGTTCCGTGCTCGATCGTATTCCCGGGCTTGCATGTTTTCTTCATACCAACGGGCCAAGTCCGTGGGCGACCAGTACACCACGGCGCCCGCGAAGAGGTCCGGAAAGCGCGCCAAGAGGGGGAGTGCGGTCAATCCACCCGCGGAGTGAGCGACCAAATACACCCGCCGGGAGTCCACATTATAGTGGGTACGCACGTATTCCCACAGGTAATACACATCCCACTGCGCAGGGCGAGCGCCGTAAGGGCGGTAGCCGACGCTGATGTTCGGACACCAGGCTAAGTCGTCTAACGGCCGCTCGCCGTGGAGTTCTGCCGCGGCGAAGATCCAGCCGTGCCGGGCCACCACTTGGCCCAGACTCTCGCGGGTGGCTGCAGAGTGGTGAGGCGCCTTGTCGCTGCACCAGATGGATCCATGGACATAAAGGATGACGGGTACCGGTGTCGCAGGAAGGGGATCCGGCAAGGCCAAACTGGCGCGTTGGAGCGGGTATTCCGTATCCCACGCGTTGGTGAACGTCACATCAATGACCTGTGTCTGCGTAACGGTTTGAAACGGGTATGGAGAGGCTGCGTGGGCGGATATGGCCCGCGCCGGCAGGCTCAATGCCCATCCCACCAGAAGCAGGAGCGTCGTAAACGTGATTATAAGAACTCCCCAACGCAGGGGAATGCGTGTGGCTCTGTTCATGCGTTTCCCACCTCGATGTCGTCTCTTCTGCTCCCTGTATGATGAATGTATCTTAGCCTACGTCCCTTGCGTTCGCAAGCACATTGGGCCGCATTATACCGCGGAGAAGATGACAACTTGATCATTTTAGACGCCCGAAACGGCTCTTCCCCTTTTTTATTCTGATGGTAGAATACAGGTTAAGAAGGGAAAGGGAGTGGGGATGTTGGAGACACTGAGAGGCGTTGTCGAGCGCATCACCTATCACAACGAGGAAGATGGCTACACGGTCGCCCGGGTGACCCCTGAGGGCAAGGACTACACGGTAACCGTGGTCGGCCCCATGTTGGGTATCAATGTGGGGGAGACCATCCGTTGTGAGGGGATGTGGACGGTTCATCCTCAATACGGGCGCCAGTTCAAAGCGTTCCGAGTGGAAACGGTGTATCCCGCCACGCTGGCCGGCATAGAAAAATACCTGGGCTCTGGGCTGATTCGGGGCATCGGACCGGTCACCGCTCGGCGCATTGTGAGAAAGTTCGGTTTGGATACCCTGCGCATCATTGAGGAAGAGCCGGACCGCTTGTTGGAGGTGTTAGGCGTAGGTCCTAAGCGTGTGGCCATGATCAAGGCCGCGTGGGAGGAACAGCGGGACATCAAGGATGTGATGGTTTTCCTCCAGAGCCATGGAGTGAGCACCGGTTTGGCCGTGAAAATCTACAAACAATACGGCAAGGAAGCCATTCACGTGTTACAGACCGATCCCTACCGCCTGGCCAGGGAAGTGTACGGCATCGGTTTCCTCACCGCGGATAAGATCGCACGGGACTTGGGAATCCCCGAAGACGCGCCGGAGCGCATTGCCGCGGCCATCGCCTACCTCCTTAGCCAGGAAGCGGATAAATCCGGCCACGTGTACATGCCCCGTTCTGAACTCCTCCAGCGCGCCCAGGAGATCCTGAACGTGCCCGAAGAGCGCATTCTTGAGGCGATCGAAACTTTGCGCGAACAGGGACAAATCGAATTAGAGCCCGTTGAGGAATTGGTCAACGAACAGGGGGTTCCGGTGCGCGCCGTCGCCGAAGAACGGGCTGTATATCTCGTGCCCTTCCACCGGGCCGAAGTGGGAGTGGCTCACCGCCTCCGACGCCTGTTGGACGCCGCTCAGGACAATTTGTTGGGCAGCCGTCTGTACATGTTCCGGCGGTTTGACTGGGGAAGCGCGTTTGCGGCCGTACAGCAGGAAACGGGCGTGCGGCTGAATGCGGAACAGCGGGCCGCGGTGCGGATGGCGTTGACATCACCGGTTAGCGTGTTGACAGGGGGGCCGGGCACAGGGAAGACCACGACCGTGCAGACCATTATCCGTTTTCTGGAGGCGGCCGGTGCCCGGTATGTACTCGCGTCGCCCACGGGACGAGCGGCTAAACGTCTGAGTGAAGCGACAGGTCGACCTGCGCAGACGGTACACCGCCTCCTGGAAGTTAGCCCGGGCGAGGGCTTGAAGTTCAAACGTAATGAAGGCCATCCCTTAGAGACGGACATGGTCATCGTGGATGAGGCGTCCATGTTGGATGTGCTCCTGATGAACCACCTGCTAAAAGCCATTCCTCCGGGGACTCATTTGCTGTTGGTGGGCGATGTGGATCAATTGCCCAGCGTGGGGGCCGGAAACGTCCTCCGCGACATCATCCGTTCTGGGGTGATACCGGTGGTGACGTTGAAGGAAATCTTCCGACAGCCCGAAGGAAGCTACATCATCATCAACGCCCACCGCATCAATCGGGGGGAGATGCCCATCATTGACAATAAACATGCGCGAGATTTCTTCTTCTTCAAGGTGGACGATCCGGAAGTCGCGGCCCAACTCATCGTTGACCTGGTCAGCAGACGTATTCCACGACGTTTCGACCTTACTCCTGCGGACATTCAGGTGCTGAGTCCCATGCATCGCGGCCCCATTGGTGTGGGAAATTTGAACACCCTCCTCCAAGATGCCCTTAATCCTCCGTCGGCTAGGAAGCCTGAACGCCGCACCGGAGGTCGTGTGTTCCGCCTGGGCGACCGGGTGATGCAAATCCGCAACAATTATGAGAAGGACGTGTACAATGGGGACTGGGGGCGAATTGTTCGCATGAATGTGGAAATGCAAGAGTTGTGGGTTGATTTCGGCGGGAAACAGGTGTCATATAATTTCTTGGAGTTGGACGAACTTATCCACGCATACGCGATAAGCGTTCATAAATCACAGGGGTCGGAATATCCGGCCGTGGTTGTTCCCGTGATGACCACCCATTACGTGATGCTTCACCGCAATCTCCTTTATACCGCCATCACCCGGGCGAAACGTTTAGTGGTGTTAGTCGGGGAACCCCGTGCCTTGGCCATTGCCGTGCGGAACGCCCGTCCTCTCGCCCGTTATTCCGGATTGGCTCAGCGGTTACGGGAGGTGGACCTCCAACGGGTGGAAAACAAGTAAAAGCGAGGAGGGAGCGCGCGTCTCTCTTCGTGCCATAACTTTGGCTGTGGGCTGAACGCACTACGATTTCATCAACGCGCCGTGTCAGGCCATTGGGATGCCGGGGGTATAAGGAATACCAACGTTCGACAAAAACGTGTCTTCTTTACCGACTTCGCATACAATTCAACGGATATAGGGGGGAGCTCATTAATCGGGGAGAACCATTCCTTCCTCGGAGGCATCGGGGACATATGAACACACCGGCTAAAGCGTTGGTGCGGTACACCGTGGTGTTAGTGTTGTGTGTAGACTGGGAACGCAAGGCTGTGCTCCTTGTGGAACAGAAGCGCCCGAATGGAGACGTGGGGTGGGCCCTTCCCGGAGGAACTTGGGAGATCGACGAGTCGGCCGAGGAAGCCGCGGTGCGGGAGCTTAAAGAAGAGACCGGCCTGGATGTGTACCTGGTTCGTCTTTACGATAGTTTCGTCGACGTCGTTGAATACGAGGAAACCCGAGTGGCCGTGTTCATTCTGGTGTACGAAGCATATTGCCACGGCGTGATCCATCCTCAGGATCCCGATGCACAGGTGCGCCGCGCGGCCTGGATTCCTTTGGACTTCCTTGAACAATTGCCGTTCCTGCACGACCGTCAACGGGAGGTGATTCGGCGTTACGTGGATACCCATGAGCGGTATGGGTTAAGTCGGTTTAACCGCCCCGTCCGTGACAGGACGGATTAACCGATACATTGCGTTTTATGGGCTTTGACGTGAAGGAAGCCCTTTCTCTTGAGAACCCAACACATGTACCGGCGTTTTGTCAATCACTCAGGTGGCGAGGATCGATAATCTATGACACCGTTGCGTTTGCTTATCGCGACTCACAACAAAGGGAAATTGCGGGAATATCGACGTTTGCTGGCCGATCTGCCGGTGGAGCTGACGTATCTGGATGAGGTGGGGATCACGGAGGACGTACCGGAAACCGGTTCCACTTTCGAAGAAAACGCGATTCAGAAAGCCACGGCCTATGCCCGCATGAGCGGTATGCTCACCTTGGCCGACGATTCCGGCCTGGAAGTGGATGCTCTGGGCGGGGAACCGGGAATTCACTCGGCACGATACGCAGGACCGGGCGCCACCGATGAAGACCGCATCCGCAAGTTGTTGAACGCCTTGGCCGACGTACCCCTGGAAAAACGAACCGCCCGTTTCCGGTGTGTGATCGCTGTGGCCACACCGCGAGGTGAGGTCTACACCGCCGAGGGGGAAGTGGAGGGACTTATTACAGACACGCCCCGTGGCCAACATGGTTTCGGTTATGATCCGGTCTTCTTCCTTCCCGACCGGGGTTGTACCATGGCCGAGTTGCCCCCGGAAGAGAAAAATCGGATCAGCCACCGAGCGCGCGCGGCAGAACGCATTAAGCCTCTTCTGCACGAGATATTGAAAGGTTGAACCCGCCATGATTTCCTATCCGGTGCGACAGTTTTATTATCTCCTGGAAATCGCTCGAGCTCTGGCCTCTAGCCTGAATCTGGAGGAAGTCCTTCAACTGATCTTAGAGAGCGCGGCCGAAATTCTACACGGCCAAATCGGTTTGTTGGCCTTGCGCAACCGACGGGGCGAGCTGAAAGTCGTGGCCACGTACGGCTTGCCGCGAGCGCTGTTACCCCGCTTTCAGCCCCTGCTGGAAGACATTCCTTACTATCACACTGAACGGGGATGGCACCTCTCCCGACAGGACATCCTTGCCCGCTTGCACCTGGTGGCCCAAACTACGGGTTTGAATCTTCGACAAGTCGTCGCCCTGCCGCTCATCATTGAGGACGAATTCATCGGTGTTCTCTACATGTTTCGTACATCTGAACGCCCCTTTACCATCGAGGAGGAATACCTTTTACAGACCTTCGCGGACCATGCAGCCATTGCCGTGCGCAACGCTCGGTTATACACCGAATTGCAACTGGAACGGAATCGCCTTCTCACCATTATTGAGAACAGCGCGGACGGCATTATGATATTGGATGCCGATTGTCGAGTTGAGGTCATCAATCGGGCGCTCTCCCGAATGACGGGGTGGCCACAAGAGCAAGCGGTGGGAAAACCGGGCCCGGCCGTGCTGCACCTGGAACACGCGGACCGACCGGACCCCTGTGAAGAACGGGAAAAAGGTGTGCTTCTTAAGGAACAAGTGTACCGGGAAGGAGATATTCTCCGGCCCGGCAAGCCGCGAATCACCGTGGGCGTCACTTACACGCCGGTTTTTGACGAAGACGGCGATTTGCAGTACATCATTGTCAACGTCAACGATATAACGCGTTTCCGAGAAGCAGAGGAGATGAAATCTACGTTCATCTCTGTCATTTCTCACGAGTTGAAGACACCGGTCGCCCTCATTAAAGGATACGCGGCCACCCTGCGGCGTGAGGATGTGGAATGGGACAAGGAAACCATTCGTGAGGGGCTGGAGATCATCGAAGAAGAGGCGGACCGGCTGACCACCCTCATCGACAACTTGCTGGACGCTTCCCGCATCCAGGCCGGAGGCCTTAAACTGGAATTCGAGGAAGTGGACTTGCGTCCGCTCATCCGTCGAGTCGCCGAAGGGTTCCAACTGCAGACGGCTGCACATAAGATTGTGGTGGATGTGCCCGAGGATTTGCCCCTCGTGTGGGCCGACGCGGAGCGCGTGCGTCAGATCCTGTCCAACCTGCTGAGCAACGCGATTAAGTACTCCCCCGAAGGGGGAACCATCCGTGTGGGCGCGTGGGCCGATGATAAGTTCGTAACCGTGTATGTGGCCGATCAGGGTATCGGCATCCCGGAAGAAGAGCAAGAACACCTGTTCGAACGTTTCTACCGGGTGGATTCTTCGTTGCGACGGCGCACCAAAGGCGCCGGACTGGGCCTTTTCCTGGCCAAGGCATTGGTCGAGGCCCATGGAGGACGCATTTGGGTGCACAGTAAACCCGGCGAAGGATCAACCTTCTTCTTCACGTTGCCCATCAGTCCGCCCTCACGGAGGGTGCCCAAGGACGATCAAGAGAAAAGGAGCGAGAATCCATGAACCGACGGCCTAAGATTCTCATTGTGGACGATGAAAGTCGCATGCGTCGTTTTGTTCGTTTGAACCTGGAGGCGGAAGGCTTTGAGGTCATCGAGGCCGAAAACGGCTATAAGGCCTTGCAAAAGGTCCGGGATGAAATGCCGGACCTGGTCGTGCTAGATGTGGCCATGCCGGGGATGGATGGCTTCGAGGTGTTGGAACGCATCCGCGAGATGTCCGATGTGCCGGTCATCATGTTGACGGTCAAGGATGAGGAAGAGGATCGCATTCGCGGACTGGAGATGGGCGCGGATGACTATGTGACTAAACCCTTCAGCCCCCGGGAATTAGCCAGTCGTATTCGGGCGGTGTTACGTCGGGTTTCTTCCTCCGAGTCCCAAATGCCCGATGTGGTGGAAGTGGATGAGGACCTAAAGATCGATTTCTCCCGTCGAGAGGTGTGGGTGAAGGGAAAGTTGGTGAAGTTGCGCCCCACCGAATTCCGCTTGCTCTACCATTTGGTGAAGAACGCCGGCTGGATTATGACCCACGAGCAATTGCTCACTAAAGTGTGGGGGCCCGAATATCGGGACGATAGTCACCTTCTCCGGTTGTACATTACCTATTTGCGCAAGAAAATCGAGCCCGACCCCGCACATCCCAAGTACATCTTAACCGAACGGGGAGTCGGTTACCGATTTGTAGACTTTCGCCGTCAGCAAGCGGAATCCAGGAAAAGCTATTAATCCATGTCTTCCCGTTGCCACCATCGTGATGTCAGACGAGACCGAAGGAGCTCATCGTATATCTCCAGCGTTTCGGCGAGTTGAGCTTGTCGTTGAAGATGTTCCCGCTCTTCTTGACGACGGCGGTATTCGTTGAGTTGCCGTTGAATGGTTTGGGCGATCTCGCGTGGGTGGGGTACGAAGTAAAATTTGAGATCGCCTCCCTCAGCCGCGGTTTTAATAACCACCTCTCCGTAATTAAAGATATGAGCGATGATGCCCCGCATTTCTGTTTGTACGTTCTGTACTTGTGACAGTGGGGCTTCCCGGCGCTCTTCGTGAAGATAAAACGGTTTGCGCTCAATGTCGATGAGTCGGTCTGGGGTGAGGAT
>CAYPUG010000028.1:0-26553 GCA_964413905.1 uncultured Anaerolineae bacterium
GGTGGCGTCTCGGTACTCCGCGCTGGCAAAGGTGTATGATGTGCCTCGAGTGTGAAAGGGAAGGAGTACTACACCAAAATTCCGGGTCGGCCGGCTCCAGGCTGCGCGAATGACATCGCTGACATCCAGGCGCAGCCAACGATTCACCTGGACCACAGCACCTTGTCCACTCCACGTCTCTGCACGATCTGCGGCGGGGGCCGTCGCGCCCGGCGCAAACCACGGCTCACCGGACGCGGCCATCTCCCACGTGGCAGCCATTTCGGACCAGGGACGCAAGAGGGCATAGGCCCGCGCGTAGAGTCCTTTGGCACCCACATATTGGGCGTTCAACGCCAGCCAGGCAAACCGAATATCTGCGTCCGCGGGCAAGGCGTTATTCAGATCAAAACGTATGAGAATGTGACGTTCGTCCCCCGAACCGGGACATTCCAGACACAAGTCCAACGTTTCCTCTGCACCGAAGTTCGTGTAAGGTTGCTGCCGTGATATAAAGGTGTCCACAGTACCCCGGTATCCATTCCGCCCCTCCTGAAGTTTCACAATGTGAAGAGGTGGCCCTGGTGTGGGCGTGGGCGGTGTGTACGGCGGGCGGACGTGTGTGGGCGTAGGAGTGGGCGTGGGCATGTGAACACGGGATACGTCCACTTTGTGGACGATTTCATCACCATCGCCCAAACTGGCAATACGAAAATCCGACCCCTGATGCCCTCCGCCACCGAGTTGACGGTCGGCGAAGTAAGGATCGGCAATGAGAAATTCCGCGATTTGCCATTGTCCGGTATTCTGCTTGTGAATAACCCCCGCGCGAGTATAAGGTCCGGCACGCCCATCATAGTCCAGAGCCCAGGCGTCATTCCCTCGGTCCAAATAGGTGACCCGGATGACAACAGGGCCGGGAGGATATAGAGACCACCAAGTGTTATCCACGTCAAAGTACAAGAAAGGATTGCCCGTATGCTCGTCGGTACGTCGCGCGTAAAATCCCTCCGGATAAGGGCCTACATCCCACACCGGCACGGAACGGCCGCCGGGCGCCTGGTCGTTCTGGTACAGCCAAAAGGTATAATTCCCCCGCTGAGGATGATAGGCATCGGCCAGGGCAGTCTCGCGCAACACCACCCACACGGATGGAGTATCGTAGATTGTGCGGCCCAAATATTGGTTGGCCCACTCGAACAGAGGGCGTAAAGAAGGATATTGAGCCAATGTCTCATTATAGAGGATGTAATCGGAGTGTTTGTCCAACGCGTTGAGAATTTGCCAGTATATAGCCCATTCTGGGTGCTCTGAGTCCACGGGGACGTTCGGGGGCCGAAAGTATCGAGGATCCCCCTCCCAAGCAATGGGCACGTGCTCCCCCCACTTGCGCATGAGTTGGACCAGTCCCGCCTCACAGGAGGACCAGTAACCACTCCCATCCGGGGGACAAGGGCCAAAATCCGCGGTGCCCTCTTCGGCCCGTAGGCCGTTACTCTTCAGTCCAACCCCTTGAGCCGCGGCGTAGTTCGTGAATTCCCGCCGTTCTCGCCAACTGATGTACTTGGGAAACATTTGCAAGAAGAGAGGTGTACGGTGAAAATGCCGGGTGTAGATGTCCGTAATGTCCTTTACCGTCTGCTCCCACCTGACGCTGTCGAGACCTGCCGGTTCCAGGCAATGCGTACGATACCACGTTTGAGTGAAAGAGAGGGGGGACGTCTCACCGTATACCCCTACGCTAATCTCCACCCACGCGACCCGGGGATCGCCATCATAGCGGTCGGCAAAGGCCGCGATGAAATCTTCAAAGTAACGTTGCCACGTTCTATCCCAAAACTTAGGAAAGGTCCACCCATCAGGGCAGATCAGTTGTGTTTGAGGATCCCGCTGATACACCCAGCGCGGTGTTCTGTCCCCGCCGTCCAAAACGCCATCGTACGTGTTGACCCCTAACGCGACGGGTTTTCCCCCCTCTAAGGCGCGCCCCATCCACTCCTCAATCAAATCCCATCGATAAATGCCCGGCGCGGGGTTGAGTTCATACCACCCCCACACGCGGTGAGTTCCTCGTAGATAAGGAAATCGAACGGCTGCCGCGTCCAAATCCTGAAAATGCCAAATGCCGGGATACATCGCCGTGGGCAGACGGGCATGCCAGGGTGTGGGCAATCTTTGGGGAACAGGAAGCGTGGAGGGGAACACATCGGCAGAAGATTCGCCGTACACGATGACGCTGCCCAAAAGGAGAACAATGAGAGCCAAAAATCCCGCCCGGACGTATTTTCTTATGACGGTTATCCCTAACCTAAAATTGGCCATATATCCCATTCGTCTTACAATTGCACTGCTAAGCGTTATCCAGCAATGGACCGACGACCGTACCCCTATTCGAGGGAGGATACGGTTTGTCGGCACACACCGATCTTCAAGAGAAGAGGAGTTCATAATGGTGCGCAAAATATTCTACGTTGGGTTATTGCTCCTTGTATCGCTTATCTTGATGACAAGCTGTTCATCAAGTACACCAACTCCCGCCCAGCCTACACCGTACCCCATTCCAAACCAGGAGGGGAACACACCGCAAACCACGGGCGCTTCTACGCCGACCCCTGTGGAATCGGCCAATGTAACGCCGGCTCCCACCCCGACCCCGATAAGCATCCCGAATCAAGGCCCTTATGCATTATCTGAGGACCAAGACTCGGGAATTCCAGGGGTGCCTGCAGGGCTCACCAAAAACGGGGACCTGTACCGGGGCAATCCGGACGCTCCTGTAACGTTCAAGGAATTCTCCGATTATCAATGCCCATATTGTGGCCGATATGTCCAGGAGACCGCCCCTAGCATCCGGGATGAATACGTCAAAGCAGGTAAAATCAAGCAGATCTTCAAGAATTTCCCGTTGACAAGCATTCACCCGCAGGCCAAACCCGCGGCCGAAGCAGCCCTCTGCGCTGGAGTGCAAGGAAAGTTTTGGCCCATGCACGACTTGCTCTTCGAGCACCAACGCGAGTGGTCCGGCAAAGAAAACCCCCAAGAGGTGTTCGTCAGACTGGCGGAGCAACTGGAACTGGATGTGGACAAGTTCAAGGAGTGCCTGGACGCGCATCCTTTTGATCAGCGTATCCAGTTGGACATCCAAGAGGGCGTCGCCCTCGGCGTGCGCGGGACCCCCGCGTTTGTCATCAACGGATGGTTTATTAGCGGTGCGCAGGGGATAGACACGTTTCGCGATGTCATCGAAAAGGCACTGAAAGGCGAAGTGCCTACCCCCACGCCAACTCCTTCCTACGGTGATTTGCACCCCTTTGAAGCGGATCCCGAGCATCCGGGCCACACGTACATGGGCGACGCGTTCATCGGAAAGGAGAACGCGACCATCCTCATTTTAGAAGTCGGTGATGTGGCCGATCCCGAGTGTCGCACGTATCACCAAACGGTGTGGCCGAAGTTCAAAAAGCAATTCGTAGACACCGGACGGGTGCGTGTGGCGTTCAAACACGTGCTGACCAAGGAAAATTCGGAATTAGCCGCGGAGGCTGTAGAGTGTGCGGGTGAGCAACAGAAGTTCTTTGACTACTTGGACGTTCTTTATGAGCATCAGGAAGAATGGACGAACAAGAAGGGGAAAGACTTGGCCAAGGTGCTGAAAGCGTACGCTAAGGACGTGGATCTGGACACAAAGCGCTTTAGCGAATGTTTGGATTACCGACAAATGCGGGACAAGGTGATGAAAGATCAACAGATGATGGCTCGAGCGAACCTGCAATCATTGCCCGCATTCTATGTCATTGCCCAGAACCAGGTGCTCGGCCGTACTGCCGGTGCATTGACATTGGATCAATGGACAGAACTGTTACAGCAAGTGGAAGATGCGCTGAAACAGCAAAATCCTTCGAGCAGCGGGCAATAGGCTGAAGGAAAATCTAGAGATTGCAGCGGACATCACCCGGGGCGTGGTCGGATTCCAGACCACGCCCCTTGCTGTTTAGAGATGGCCTTCACGTTCCGCTTCACAATCAGGGCAGACCAGAGGATCATCTAATTCGCGGAGGTGTTTCGTGCACACGGCAAAGACGTCAACACGCTCACGGAAGAATTTTTTCACCACGGTGGCTTCTAAGGCCAAATGTTCCACACGCGTGTGGGTCAGGATATAGGGCACAGGACACGTCTTACAGAGGTCAGGATGCCATGGGCGGGAGTGGGGATTCCGTTCAATGAGCCGGCAAGTACGGGTTTCCCGTCCGCGATAATAATCTTCATAATAATAAGGACAGTCAGGACGTGTGAACTTCTTACCCACCGTTCCCCCTCATCTTCTCAGAACGCGCTGAACACGCCAAAGGAAAAGTCCCCCGACGATCAATCCCAGCACCCCACTCATCCAAGCGTCCGTACCGATAAGCACCCCCAGCGGGAGGAAAATCAATACAAACGTCATCCCCAGGAGAATCAAGAGCACAGGCCACACATCCACCCAGCGATGCTCTTGAAGCGCCCGGCGTATATCCTCCCAACTCATCGCCGCGCGGTGCTCCCCGCGCTCATGCTCAGCGTACCAGGCGCGAACTTCCTCCGGCGTTAGACCGGGGGGCGGGCCGGCCGGGTGCCCCCACAAACTGTGAGCGAAGAGAGCCCACAATACCCCGGCGATAACCCCGGTCCCGCCAAGAAGAGCGAGCACGAAACACACGGTTGCCAAAATGTTCATCGGACTAATGTTGGAGTGCTAAAAGCACATACGTTAAAGCCATAGATAAGGCGATCAATAACGTAACAACGTAGAGGACAATGTTACGCCAATCCTGTTTTTTGGTCGTTTTAGAACGTGATTTCTTTGCCATCATACCCCCCTGCACGGACATGCTGCCATGTAGATGTCATCCCTGGCGCTCATTAACCGACACTTCGCGTTTTATGCACCTTACCGTAAAGAAGGAATAGAAATTCAGTCACTCAGGGCGTTCCACATTGGACGGTGACTTCATACTATAACACGTTTTACGCGTGTGGGCAAAGTTATTGAGCAATTTGCCCGCTTGACATACTGTGATATAATAGAAGTGTAACCAGCAACGCCAACATCGTAGACCACAATGACCGCTGGAGGGAAAAACCATGGTATCTGTCAGAACGCTTCTCAACCGCCATCATCGCAGTGGCCAGGTAGCCAAAGGGCGCCTGGAGCATGTTCTTGCTCACGACCGTGCTCGCATTTCCCCAGGGAAACTTCAGCACGTCGGGCAGGAAATCGCGCGCGTGGTCGCTCAACATCTAGACGCCGAACCCGAGGAGGTCGAGATTCAACTCACCCGACGGGGCCGTAAAATCCAACTGGAGGCTCACGTGCCGCTTCGACCCAGCGCGGTCTAGACCCGCGAAAGGGGTGCTCGTAACACGTAAATGGATTTCCGGGCTTGGAGACAACTGGATTGGTTGTTGCTGATGGCTGTGCTGGCCTTGGTGCTTTTAGGCGCAGCCATGATAGATAGCGCAACCATTAACTCGCCGGGATTGGAAGGCTACGCCCAACGTCATCTGTTATTTGCAGGTGTGGGAGTAGTCTTCCTTTTTTTGATCGCTGCGTTTGATTACCGACTGCTCACCCCTTTTCAATGGCCGGCGTATTTTCTGGCCCTCGCGCTACTGTTCGCGGTGGACGCAGTGGGCGTCGTGCGCGGCGGCGCCCGCCGTTGGATTTCTTTAGGCGTTATCGACATTCAGCCCGCGGAACTCGCCAAGGGATTGCTCCTCATCTCCTTAGGACAATTTCTCGCCAGCCGACGGCAGGCCATGGACCGCTTCTGGACACTTGTTCACTACGCGCTCTTGTTGGCCCCTCCCATCGCGCTGATCTACATGCAACCCGATTTGGGCACCGCGGTCAGTGTACTCTTCCTGGGCGCCGGGCTCATCTTTGCCGCGGGATTGGCCTGGCGTTACATCATCCTCCTGAGCAGTAGCGCGATCATCAGCCTGCCTATCATCTGGGCCTCCATGGAAGATTACATGCGAGAACGCGTCCTCACCTTCCTCAATCCGGCCGCCGCCGATCCCCAGGCCACATACAATGTCCGCCAGGCCCTTATCGCGGTAGGTTCTGGCGGACTTGTCGGCAAGGGATACAAATTGGGAACTCAAAGCCAGTTACACTTCCTCCGTGTACGCCATACCGACTTCATTTTCCCTGTCATCGCGGAGGAACTGGGTTTCCTCGGCGGCGCACTCGTCATTTTCCTTTTTCTGGTCGTGCTCTCCCGCCTCTTGTACATCGCCCTTTCGGCACGGAATATGTACGGACGCCTCATTGCCTTGGGAGTAGCCCTCATTATTTTCTTCCAGGCATTCATCAATATCGGCATGACCATCGGTCTGTTGCCGGTCACAGGTATTCCACTCCCCTTTGTGAGTTACGGTGGGAGCAACTTGGTCACATTCTTGGCCCTTATTGGCCTGGCCCAGAGTGTCTACGCGCATCGGCCGCGACACCTTTAACATACAGGACGCATTGACCCCTTATCGCGTCAAAACACACATCAGAAGGAGAGAAGACCGATGAGCCTAAAACCACACCAATGGGGTATCAGCACCATCGTCAACCATTACCAGGAAGGCAACAACCCTTACCACGCTCACATTACCCCAATTTACCAAACATCCACTTTCGGCTTCCCCGATGTGGAAACCGCGGGGCGAGTCTTCGCGGGCCAGGAGCCCGGCTACGTGTACACCCGAGCCGGTAACCCCAACTTGGACCGCCTCGCGCAAAAATATGCCTTCCTGGAGGGCCTCGATATTATCCGCCAGCACCCGGACACACCACCGGAGCGCTTAGTATTCGGTAAATTGGTCTCCTCCGGGATGGCAGCCATTAGCAACGCCGTTCTCGGCAAGGTCAAGGCCGGGGACACCATCCTTGTTCAACGCGCCATCTACGGCAACGCCTACCGTTTCTTCAACGAAGTGGCCCCACGGCTGGGCATCCATGTCGTCTGGGTAGACGACCCCTCCCCACAAGGATGGGCAGAAGGCTTCCAAGCGCATCCCCACGCAGTCCTAGCCTACACCGAAACACCGGTGAACCCCACCATGGACATTGTGGACTTGCAAGCGGTCATCGATATAGCTCATGCCCACGCCGCGTGGGTGATTGTGGACAACACCTTTGCCACCCCTTACCACCAGCGCCCCCTCACCCTGGGAGCCGACGTCGTTGTCCACTCCACAACCAAATACTTGAGCGGCCACGGTGTCATTATCGGCGGCGTGATTATCAGTCCCCACGCGGACTACATGATGCATCGCAAAGACGGCGTAAGATTGATGACCCGCATATTAGGCCCCACCGTGAGCCCCTTCGATGCGTGGTTGGCCAACATGGGTATGCGCACGTTTGAAATTCGCATGCAGCGACACGCGGAAAACGCGATGACCATCGCCCGGTGGCTGGCCGAACACCCGAAAGTCGCACGCGTGAACTATCCAGGGCTGGAAAACCATCCCGGCCACGCCATTGCCAAGCGCCAAATGTTCAACGGGTTCGGCGGAATGCTTTCCTTTGAACTGAAAGGGGGATATGAGGCCGGCAAGGCACTAATGAATCACGTGAACCTCATCACCCTAGCCGTGAGCTTGGGCAACGCGGATTCCCTCATCGAACACCCGGCCAGCATGACCCACATCGGCGTGCCCCCGGAGGAACGGCGTAAAGCCGGCATCACCGACGGTCTGGTCCGGCTGTCCGTCGGCATTGAAAACGCGGAGGACCTCATTGCAGACTTAGAGCAGGCATTGAAACACGTGTAAGGGCTCAACACACCTGGTACGTTGAAATAGAAACTCATCCTCTTTTCGGCGTCGAAAAGAGGATGAGTTTTTGTTTCACATCCCTATATTGCTCGAATCACCTCCCAATACGCGCGAATCCGAGCCCGACGCAAGGAACGTTTATGCCCCACCACCCACTTTATCCCTTCAACACCTATCTGCCACCCGTACTGTAACCGCAATCCCCAACGCACAAAAAACGCGGCCCACGCTCCGTGGTGCTTGCGGAAGTAGAGAACTTTGCTTCGGTTAAAGTGCACGTGTCGGGCCACAACCACCTGTTCGCTGGACTTTCCCTCATGATGCACAACCACCGCCTGCGGCACGTACATAACCCGCCATCCGGCCATCTTCGCCCGACGGCACAAGTCCAATTCCTCTGAATACATAAAGAACCGCTCATCAAGATTTCCCACCCGGTCAATCACCTCCCGGCGAACCATTAGGCAGGCACCGTTGAGCCAATCGACCTCGTGCTCTTCGTGCGGAGAACAATCCCCACAGTGGTAGCGACGGTTCCAAGGATTATTCGGCCACAGCCAGGCCAGGGGCGTGCTCTCCATCAACGCGGTCATCACCGAGGGAAAACGGTAGCGGGACGGCTGCAGCGTCCCGTCCGGATAGCGTAATTGGGGGCCGACAATGCCCACATCCGGGTGAGCGTCCATGTATGCCACCAGCGTGGACAGCGCGCCGGGAGAGACCACCGTATCCGGGTTGAGAAGGCAGATATAACGCCCTTGGCTCACTGCAAACGCTTGATTGTTCGCTCGCGTAAAGCCCACATTTTCTCGATTTTGAATCCACTTCACGTGGGGAAACATTTCAAGCAAATCCGCGCTACCGTCGGTAGACGCGTTATCTACCACAATAATCTCATACGTTAACCCGGCCGCTCCCTCAGGAATGCTGGTCAGACATTGATGAAGTAACGCCTTCACATTCCAATTCACAATACAAATAGACACATCCATGCATCCGCTCCAACGCGTCAAATTGAGCAGCCGAATTATACAAGCAAACAATATCCTACGTGACGATCAACCTCACCATTGGACAACAGCCAGAGGCAAGTGGAGACGATAGCGTTCATACCGGGGCACATAGCGAAAGTAGATATCCGTTGCCGTCGCCGCATCCCGCGCATCATCCCACACAATGAACGCGTTGCCTTGCGCGTCTGTCGCTACGGCCGGGTTCGTCTGTGTGGCCGACACCGTGGACACACACCGTTCCCCCACCCAGCCAACGCCGACCTGCCACCATGCCATGTACACCCGAAATACACCCGTTCGTCGATCCATCCACACGGCCACCACCCCATCGGGCCCCGGAGCGACCGCGGGCAACAACTGCACCGCGGACGCGGTATCCCGATTCACCCGCGACGCGGGTGACCATTGTTCTCGGTCCCACACACTGTGGTAAATATCCGTGCCGTATTGAGCATTCCGGTTGTCCTGCCATAACACGTGGACGCGACCGTGCTCAACGGCCAACGCGGGAAACGCAGGATGGGCGGACAACGGGAAACCACCCCCCACGCCCGGTAACATAGTCCACGTCCTCTGCACGGCATCATACCGGGCGACTCGAATCGCTCCCTGAGCCATGTCGGTCCAGGCTACGTACACAAAACGTCCACTCACCGCGATAGCGGGCTGTGTCTGGGCTCCCGGTCCCGTAGCGCCATGCACAGGGCTCACAGGATGCCAAGACGACTCCCCGGCTCCACGATACGTCCACCAAACATCTAACGAGCCCTGACGATTGTCCACCCAGACCACATACACCGTGCCCTCATCATCTATCCCAACGGCCGGAGCAACTTGATCCGAAGGTGGAAGGCCGACTTCTCCCACCCGTTCAGGCGAAGACCAGTGTGAGCGCGCGAGATCACCGGTGACTACGTAGACATCGTGGTTGTTATTACGCGCGTCATGCCAGACTACAGCCACCCGATTCGTCTGGTTCACCGCGATGACCGGCTGTATGGGAACCACACCCCCATCCTGCACCTCTCCCAATACATGTTCTGGAGTCCAGGGGGCGCCCGGATCCGCCGTACTCATCACCACGTGTCCCGGATTTGCGTGCATATCTCGCCAAACAACGACCACCCGCCCGGTCGATCCTACCCCAACCACCGGCACATCCTGCACCCCTGAGGTCGTCTGATTCACACGCCCTTCGGTCCGAGGATAAGACGGCGGCGTTGAGGTGACAGAAGGGGTAGCCGAGAGTGTCAGCGTGGGCGTGGGAGTGGCCGTAGGAGAAGCCGTAGGTGTGCTCCCTGTGCCTGGAGTAGGCGTGCTTGTCGGCGTCAACGTAGCCGTAGCGGTCGGTGTAAAAGTTCGAGTAGCC
Organism: uncultured Anaerolineae bacterium; assembly: GCA_964413905.1. GTDB lineage: Bacteria > Chloroflexota > Anaerolineae > JAADDB01 > JAADDB01 > CAYPUG01. The sequence continues at coordinate 10,177 of CAYPUG010000028.1, forward strand.
GTCCACGTAAGGGTCGGGGTGGATGTGGGCGTCGGGGTAAACGTGGATGTGGGAGTAGGAGTGGACGTGGGTTCAGGCGTAGGGGTAGAAGTCGGTGTAGAGGTAGAAGTTGGAGTGGGGGTAGAAAGGACCGCGGCCACGGCTGCTGCCAGATCAATACGCCCGTATCCGGAGAACTCATCCCAGCCGTCAGATTGGACATCTACGGCCGTCTCCTCGATAAGGGTCGTCAACTCATCGGGACTTAGCCCAGGCTCTAAGGAGAGAAGCAGCGCAGCTAAGCCGGCCACGTGGGGCACGGCCTGGCTGGTACCCGACATCCACGCATACGAATAACCCGACGAGCGGTAATACGTGCTCACAATCCAATGTCGCGGGTTGGAATCGAGGTTGCTCTGCGGATCCCCACCGGGAGCCGCCACATCCACATAAAAGCCCGCGTTGGAATAACTCGCGTGCCGGTCCTCATCGTCAACGGCAGCAACCCCCAAAACGTGATCATACGCGGCCGGATAAAATGTTGGATTACCCGATTCATACGAGTTGCCGGCCGCGGCCACGACCAACACATTGTGTTCGTACGCGTACTTTATTGCCGATTCCAGGGTAGCAGAGGGAGATTCTCCCCCCAGACTCATGTTGATAATATGTGCGCCGTGATCCACGGCCCAAATAACGGCCTGTGCGATGGCCGTATTGGGCCCCGCCCCGTCACTGTTTAACACCTTCAGCGGCATAATGCGAGCGCCCCAGGATACGCCCGCAACGCCCAAAGCGTTATTTGTCACCGCGGCCGCAATGCCCGCGACGTGAGTTCCATGGCCCTGATCATCGGTAGGATCATCATCCTTGTTGATGAAATCATAGCCCTCCACAAACTTTACGGCCAAGTCCGGATGACCAAGGTCCGCGCCCGTATCCAACACCGCGATAATGACATCCGCACGCCCTGTGGTCATGTCCCATGCGTTCTCCGCACCGATGAAGGGCAACTGCCACTGATATTGGGCATAATACGGATCATTGGGCCGGGTCGTGCACGCGTGATAAATGTAATCCGGTTCCGCATAACGCACCAACGGACTCTCCCGTAACCGCCGAGCCCATTCTTCTTCCTGACCGATGGGAACTTGCACGATGTACACGTGCAAGGGCCGAAGGTACTCCAAGGTCTTCACAGGCCACGACGTCCGGCCTGTAGCAGCGAGCACCGCGTCCGGGGACGACTGGGTATCCCGCAGGCGCAGCACCAGACGTCCGGGCACGTAAGCAGCGTCGGAGGGGAACACGGTTAGAAGCTTCCCACCCTGCCCATCGGATGAAACCGGCTGTACGGGCAGAAGTCTCCACCAGGCGTGAGTAGGTATCAGTGTCATACCCAACAAAACACACAAAAAGCCCCAAACCAGAGAAGAACGAAGCCACAAAGGCATTCTAAAGTTCATTCGTACACGCTCCTTATCACACATCACTCGCGGTTACTCGGTGTTCTGTTGGGTTGACGCCAGTAAACGCTCCACCTCGGCATCGCTCACCTGGTGGAAGTCCTGATAAAACATGCCCACAGCCCAAAAGATCTCCGGAGTTTCCAGCACCTCCAACCGGTCCACCCATCGGCGCAGCCGCTCGATAGTGGAAGGGGGCCCCACGGGCACCGCCAGGATGAGTTCCTTCAACGGGTGCTGCCGTAGGGCCCGGATGGCGGCCTCCAATGTGCGACCGGTGGCCACACCATCATCCACCAGGATCACTCGCTTTCCTTCTAACGAGATAGGCGCGCGTCCCCTACGATACCGCCGGGCCCGACGCTCTATTTCAGCTTGCTGGCGTTCACGCTCTTCTTCCAAATAGCGGTCCGACACGTGGAGCATCGCGATGATTTCCGGGTCTAACACCAGAGTGCCATCCTCGGCCACCGCGCCGATGGCGAGTTCGGGGTTTCCCGGCGCGCCTAACTTCCGCGTGATGTACACATCCAGCGGGGCGCCCAAGTGACGGGCGATTTCCGCGGCAACCACCACACCGCCACGAGGGATGCCCAGTACAACCACCGAAGGATCGCCTCGCAAATCCTCCAAGCGTTGCGCCAGAAGCCGCCCTGCCTCTTGCCGATTCGCGAACATAGAACACCCCTACGTTATCAATTCCCACTTATCGACCCAATGCCTTTGAACGATAATCTCACGCCCGTCAACACGCAGGCATGTGGCGCCCAGGTCCACCCAGCACACATGGCCCTCAAACACCTCCCCTGTACGCAAGTACAGACGTATCGGCACCTGGTCGCGCAACGCGTCTTCCAACGCAAATGTCAACTTCGCACGGGACCATTCATGGCGCCACAGGACCTCTTCCGCGGGGACTCCGTAATACGCGGCCAGTTTGCTCAACGTCTCGGGATCGCCCACAGCCCGATAACGCTGCTCGATTTGTCGCATGACGCCGGCGGGGATACCGCTCTCCTTCTCAATGGTGAAGAAGTCCTTCCCCCCATGCAGAGCGCGCAGAAACCGTAAATAATCTCCACTACTCATGATCGGCCTCCACCTCTCGGGTATACCAGGCAATGGCCAGTTTATTCAACGTCTGTTCCTCGTCGTCCGTACGCACCGTAATCGCGTAGGGACTAAACCCCACCACAATACCCACCACTTCCGTCCCGTCGAAGAGGTGGAAACGCACGGGCGTCTGTTCCTCCTGCACCCGAGTCAGATAGTCCAATTCAAAGCGATCGACACCTTCAGGCAGGTACGCGCGCTTGCGATTGTGGGTGCCCTCCTCCCCCTTTTCCTTCTTCCGTCGCCGCAACGTCTCCTGCAGTTCAAACAAAATGCGCGAGGCATCGCGACGGGTGAACTCACTCAGGGGTTTTCCCACCTCCTTCTCGATATCCTCCAGCGTCTTGCCCACCAAGGGCGCCAACTGTCGCAGATGGGCCAACTGGGTCTCCCGGGCAGGCTGCGGTTTGGGCGGAGAACGTCGTGGGCGAGCAGGGCGTGCCGATGGCCCCGACCGAGGGCGGGATGAGCGGTGTCCGGTCCCTCCCCGCGGCATCGTAGAACGCGGTCTAGATTTGGGTTTTGGCTTGCGGGCTTCCGGTGGTGGATCCGATTTCGTCTTGATCTCCCATTCCTCCACGTACAGCGCTTTCGCGATCCGCGCCAGATCGTCGTAAGGAATGGATTTGGTGCCATATTCGTACTCACGCAGTACCTTGACCGGAATTCCGGTCCGGGCCGAGAGTGCATTTAAGGAAAGCCCCTTCCGCTTACGAATTTCCCATAAATTGTACATACTCCGCTCCTTTATATACCCCGGCCGATCTGGACCCTCGTCCACGATCCGACCGTGAGATACCTCCCCGATAACCTCCTTTGTTATCCCTCCCGGCGACGGAGCGCTTCTTCCAGGGAATCCGCGGTCACCGCTGTCTCCTCATCCCACGGTGGCAACTCGGACAAATCCTTCAATCCAAAATACTGCAGGAATGCCATGGTTGTCCCGTACAAAATCGGGCGCCCCACCGCCTCCAGACGGCCCACCTCTTCAATAAGCCCCTTGTTTAACAGAGTTCGTAACACTCCATCACTGTTGACCCCACGAATAGCCTCAATCTGGGCCCGCGTGATGGGTTGCTTGTACGCGATGATGGCCAACGTCTCAAGGGCAGCAGAACTCAGGCGTGAGGAGAGGTCAAGGCCTAAAAATCGTTCCACATCTTTGGCCAAATCAGGCGCCGTTGCCCACTGTACTTTATCCCCCAACCGCTGTAACACCACACCACTCTGCTGACGGGATACTTCTAAATAGTCCAACGCGGCGCGCACCTGATCTTCTGGGACCTCCAACGCGCGAGCCAAGTCGCGCACATGCACGGGATGGGGGGCGACAAACAACAACGCGTCCACCCGTCTGGCCAGGGAAATCACCGTCTCATCCACATCCGAAAGGATCGGAACCCGTGCAGCCTGCTCCACGTCTCTTGTAACAGAAGCATCGTTCATAGCATAATCCTTAACAGCATGCTTGTCGATGAATGGGCAACATGTCGCGTGTGCACGTCGGCACAACAGGAGAAGGCGGAAATCACACGAATTTCTGCGTTTCCTTTAGGCTGTTGCCCAAAAGCGCGATAACGTCCGTCAATAAGCGCTTGCATTTCTCAAACTCAGGAGGTTAAGTGACCATGAAACGTCTTAGTTTATGGCTGGTTGTCGTTTTCCTTATGCTTAGCGCAGTCGCTTGTGCGACCCCTAAAATTGAGCTTCCCGACCGTGATGTGCCGATTAGCGAAGAGGCCGCCCAGCGCTTTGAGAGCAAATTGGCCCAACTTCAAGACACCTCCAACGGTGACGTGAAAATGACTTTCACGGAGGAAGAAGTCACCTCCTATGTTAACTTGCGCCTATTGGAGGACGACCTCCCTATTCAGAAGCCCACCATTTGGTTCAGTGAAGGTAAAGTCTACTTGAAAGGCCATGTAGAAGGGGAGGGCCTCCCTGTATCGGGTGACGCGGTCCTCGTTGTGGCCCTCACCGTCCACGACGGTGTGCTCCAAGTTCGGGTTGAGAAAGCCGTCATCGGTCGTTTCCCCGTTCCGGATTCGGTGTTGGATAAATTGACCCACATGACCAACGAACGCATCAAAGCGGAAATTGGACCCATCCGTATCAAGGAATTACAGATCCTGGAAGGAGAGGCTATTCTCGTCTTGAGTCGATAACTTTCGGCGCGTGAGCATCACCTGGATAAGGGGCGTGTTTGATACGCACATCAGCACGCCCCAATTTCAACCCCATCCTTTCCTCCACCACCTCACGAATGAGGTGCAAAATTTCCTGAGTTTTCATCGGAACGTTAATGTCGGGGGAAGTCTCCACCTCCACTGTTACGTGCACCACATCCCCTTTCGCTTTCACGTCCGGTCGGACGTCGATGACATCGGCCAACTGATCCAAGTGATAACGCAGGCGCATAGCCACCGAATCCACGAGAATGGTGGCCGGCTTGCCGTCGGGCGTGGTCACCCTTACCACCGGCGGCTTGCTACGTCGGATCTCCAACACCAATAAGGTACCGAATATAATCACAAGGGCAAGAACAATGCCAACCTGGGCGATCATAAAAATGAAGGGACCGGTGTGGTACATGTTCGCCAAACTGCTGCGCGTGGTCATCAAAAACTGAATAAGGGCATCCAGCACAAAGAAGGGAACGAGGGCGGTAACGAACGACAGAACCAAAAGAACGAGGAGAAGGACAATCATCACAACACGATTAAATGTATTCATGGCCTTCCTACCTTCCCATGGGACCAAAGTATAAGGCACACGGACACTTGTCCGGCTGCTAAGGGTATCGAAGGAACGTTGCAAACCCGAGTCATCGAATTATACCGAACTTCCCACAAGACCGAAAAAACACGTGCTTCATCCCCATGCCATTCGCAAAAATTCCTCGCCGTTTTGGCATCCCTATTATAGCGTCCTATAATCCTAACAGAAAAGGCAAAGAGAGTGTCACCGGCTTATAAGCAACACATGCGGATGGCCGGTCAGAACTGCCAAGGCCGGCCCCTTGTCCAGAAGCGACCGCGTGGTCGCCTTTACGCGTTCTAGGGGCATGGCCCTGTTGTTGTTCTCTATCTTGGCCGAAAACACATATCTCCGTCGGAGTGATCCGACGGAAGGGCAAGGGAGGCGAACCTTGAACCTGCACGAATACCAATCCAAACGCATTTTCGGCAAATACGGTGTTCCCGTCCCACAAGGCGAAGTGGCGACTACCCCCGAAGAAGTCCGCGCGATTGCCGAACGCATGGGCACACCGGTGGTGGTCAAAGCGCAAGTCCTGGTGGGCGGACGTGGAAAGGCGGGCGGCATCAAGTTGGCCCGCACGCCGGAGGAGGCAGAAGAAGTGGCCCGAAAGATTCTGGGCATGAACCTCAAGGGCCTCACGGTGAAAAAAGTGCTTGTAGATCCCGCTGTGGACATTCAGAGCGAAATTTATCTGGGGGCGGTCATCGACCGCGCACAGCGGCGGGTCATTATGATGGCCTCCAGCGAGGGCGGTGTGGACATCGAAGAAGTGGCTGCACGAACCCCGGAAAAAATCATTAAAGTGGCCATTGACCCGTTCCTAGGACTCCGAGAATATCAGGCCCGTTGGTTGGCCCAGAAGATAGGTCTGGACAAGCAATATTACCGCCCCTTCACGAAGGTCGCGATGGGGCTGTACAGGGCCTTTGTCGAATCTGACGCATCCTTGGCCGAGATTAACCCCCTGGTCATCACGGGGGACGGCCAGATGATCGGCGTGGACGGCAAAATGGTCGTGGACGACAACGCGCTTTTCCGCCACCCGGATATCGAAGAGATGCGGGATGTGGAGGCAGAAGACCCCTTTGAACTCGAAGCCCGCAAGTACGGCATCAGTTACGTGAAGTTGGACGGGGAAATTGGGTGCATGGTCAACGGCGCCGGGCTCGCTATGGCGACCATGGACATTATCAAATTGTACGGCGGAAACCCCGCGAACTTCCTAGACATTGGAGGCGGTGCAACCGCGGAACGCGTGGCTGCAGCCTTGCGCATCATCCTCTCCGACCCTAACGTGAAGGCCGTGCTCATCAACATCTTCGGCGGCATCACCCGGTGCGACGAGGTGGCCCGCGGCATTCTCGCAGCCATGGAGGAGGTAAAACCCCAGGTTCCGTTTGTCGTGCGCCTCATCGGCACCAACCAGGAAGAAGGCCAGAAACTCCTGGCCGATGCGGACATGATCACCGCGAACACCCTGGCCGAAGCGGCTCAGAAAGTGGTCGGCCTGGTCCGGCAATGATCACGCTTACAAACAACGCCTGACCCGAATGCACATTACATTACGACTGCGCATCTCAACAAGGAGTGATAAGCCATGAGCATACTCGTCGGAAAGGACACACGGCTGGTCGTCCAGGGCATCACCGGACGGGAAGGCCGATTTCATACACAACAAATGGTGGCTTACGGAACCAACGTCGTTGCCGGTGTCACGCCCGGCAAAGGCGGCATGGACGTAGAGGGCATTCCCGTGTTCGACACGGTGAAAGAAGCCGTAGAGAAGACCGGGGCCAACACGTCCATCATCTACGTACCGGCTCGCTTTGCGCCTGACGCCATTTTGGAAGCCGCAGACGCGGGGGTGGACCTGGTCATTTGTATTACGGAAGGCATCCCCACGTTGGATATGGTACAAGTGCGGCGTTACCTAGATACGGTAGGGGTGCGTCTGATAGGACCTAACTGCCCCGGCGTTATTACCCCGGGCGAGGCAAAGGTAGGCATCATGCCCGGCCACATTCACACCCCCGGGCCTGTAGGCATTGTCTCCCGCAGTGGGACACTTACGTATGAGGCCGTGTACGCGCTGACCATGCGAGGTATTGGTCAGTCTACCGTGGTCGGCATCGGCGGTGACCCGATCATCGGTACCACCTTTTTGGATGCGTTGAAGATGTTTGAAGCCGATCCGCAAACTGAGGCTGTCGTCCTCATCGGTGAAATCGGTGGCACCGAGGAAGAACGCGCGGCAGAATACATTAAGAGCGAGATGACCAAACCGGTGGTGGGCTTCATTGCCGGCCAGACCGCGCCGCCGGGCAAACGGATGGGACACGCGGGAGCCATCATCTCCGGCGGTAAAGGCACGGCCGCCGAAAAAATCGCGGCGTTGAAGGCAGCAGGTGTGGAAGTGGCCCGGCATCCCGAAGAAATCGCGGAGTTGGTTGAAAAAGTCCTCAAAGGACAATAACCCTTCGACAAAGACGCGGCACCTTCGACCTTGCCAACAGCGAACACCTGACGCCGGCAAGGCGAAGGTGCGCTCTTTGATCCCATCTGTGAAACGTGTAGGTAAACCATGACGAACATTAAACTCGATGCATTCGGTACGGAGGTGTGTCGGCTTTTACGAGAACGAGGACATCAACCTTATCCTGTCGGTGGTTACGTGCGCGACCTCCTCTTAGGTCGACCACCCGTCGATGTGGACATTGCTGTACCCCGCGACGGGCGAAAAGCCGCCAAACAGTTGGCCGACGCGCTGGGAGCACATTACTATCCCTTGGACGATGAAACCGACACCGGTCGCGTCGTTCTCAAACGTGATGGCGTCCGCTACATCGTGGACATTGCCCGCTGGCGAGGTCGGACCCTACAAGAGGACCTGGAAGGGCGAGATTTCACCATCAACGCCATGGCGTTAGACCTGCGCACCGGTGAAATTGTCGATCCCTTCCACGGTCAGCGTGACCTTGACCGCAAACGGGTACGCATGTTACGCTCGGAGGTATTCCTCAACGATCCGGTCCGACTGCTCCGCGGTCCTCGTCTCTGCGCGCAACTGGGCTTCCAGATGGACGAGGAAACCCAGAAGGCCATCAGCACCTTCGCTCCCCTGATCACCCGTTCCGCAATAGAACGCATCCGAGACGAACTCGTCCGCCTCATGCGCACCGACGACGCAGCCACATGGATTCATTACCTGGACCAGATCGGGCTATTGGAACATATCCTACCTGAAGTACATGAACTCCAGGGCATCCCGCAAGGGAGACCGCACTACCTCCCGTTATACGAACATACTCTGGAGACGGTGAAACGAACGGCCTGGATCATCGCTCTGCTCGAAGGACGGGTGGAACCGACGAACAAAATAGAACAGGCTCTCGCCGATGCGCTCCTCCCGTGGAAAGATCAACTGCGTGAGCACTTGAACAAAGACCTCACCGTCACCCGATCCCATCGGGACTTTCTCCCATGGGGCGCACTGGCTCACGATTGGGGCAAACCTAAAACCTATCGGACAGACCAACGAGGACGTATTGTCTTCTACAAGCACGAACGTGTCGGCGCAGCCATCACGGCCGATGCCATGCGTCGCCTACGTTTCGCCCGACGTGAGGTGGAGCACATGGTCGCCATCGTACGTCACCACATGCGACCTTTTACCCTGGTGCGCCAGGTTATCAAAGAACACCTGGAGACCCCCAGCCGTCGGGCCATTTATCGATTTTACCGGGACGCAGGGGATGCCGGACCGGATATCCTGCTCATTAACGTAGCCGATGATTGGGCCACATACGGTCCCCGCTTGCGTCTTTCCTACTGGCAAAAACGACTCTCTATCTTGCACCCGCTCTTTGACGCGTACTTCAACCGTCCGCACGAAGTCGTACGGCCTCGCCCTATTCTGCGTGGCCGCGAACTCATGGACGAATTTGGCCTGGAACCGGGCCCTCTCTTGGGTCGGCTCCTCAACGCGCTGGTGGAAGCCCAGGCCACAGGCGAAGTGCACACAAGAGCTCAAGCCCTCCGTTGGACCGAGCAATGGCTCAAAGAACACGCGGATCGCACCGAGGAAACGGAAGAAGAGGAAGACGAAGCCACAGCTCTTGAGGAAATTGCAGAAATGACGCACCCAAACAACCATGACGACCAAGCGTAATACCGATATCTACCACACGCTAGTCGACACGCCCATGGGGTGGGTAGGCATTTTGGTGACGGACAAAGGCGTCCGTCGCTTAACCCTACCGCAACGAACACCGGAAGACGCACTGAGCATTCTGGCGCTGGCAGAGGGTCGGATAGGTCCTTATCGCAAAGACGCATGGCCTGCCCTCATCGAGCGATTACGGGCCTTTTACAGCGGGAAAGCCGTCACATTCGATGACATCCCGCTGGACATGGAAGGTCGGCCCCCTTTCTTTCGGAAAGTCTGGACCGCGTTACGCCGCCTTCCACGCGGGGAAACCATCACATACGGGGAACTGGCCCTCCAACTCGGACATCCCAAGGCCATGCGCGCCGTCGGCCAAGCCATGGCACGCAACCCATATCCCCCCATTGTGCCTTGCCACCGAGTTATAGGAAAAGGCGAAAAACTCACGGGATTCGGCGGTGGCTTAACCATGAAACAGCAATTGTTGGCTTACGAGCAGGGGAGAGGAGAAGGTGTTGGACATCGGCATTGATACACGACTGGGACATTACCGAAAGGGTGGCATCACACGTTACACCAATCGACTTATCCGAGCCCTGGCACAAATTGACAAGGAAAATACATACTGGATTCTCCACCACCGCAAGGAAAACACACTTATCGTCCAAGCACCGAACTTCCATCACGTGCCCATGTTGACCCCCACCCATCACTGGGCCGAGCAATTCCTCCTAAGCATCGAGCTGCGCAAATTACGGTTGGACGTACTGCACAACCCAGACTTTATTCCCCCTTTGTACTATCACAGAGCCAAACGGGTCATTACCGTCCATGACCTGGCCTTCCTCAGATACCCCCACCTCCTCACCCGCGCGGCCGCCCACTATTACGGGCAGATCGACCAAGCCGTCCGCAAAGCCGATCACATCATCGCGGTTTCCCACAGCACTGCAGAGGACTTAATGAACCTCCTGGGCGTGCCGGAAACAAAAATCACCGTCATCTACGAAGCCGCAGACCGCGTCTTCCACCCCATCCCTCGGGAAGAAAGCGTGACTTACGTACGAGAACACCTCAACCTACCGCCGGATTACATCCTCTTCGTAGGGACGGTGGAACCGCGGAAAAACCTGAACACGCTTATTCTCGCCTATCACATGCTGCGTGAGCAACATCACCTAGATCCACACCTGGTCTTCGCGGGGGAACACGGCTGGCTGAGTGAAGAAGTGTACAGCCTCGTCCGCGAACTGGACCTGCACGAACGTTGTCATTTCCTGGGACGGGTCACCACGGAGGAGTTGGTGTATCTCTACAACGCGGCTCGCGTGCTCGCCCATCCCGCACTGTACGAGGGATTTGGGTTGCCCCCTCTGGAGGCGATGGCGTGCGGAACGCCGGTGATCGTCTCTAATGTGTCCAGTCTGCCCGAAGTGGTCGGGGACGCGGCGCTGCTGGTGGACCCCTCCGACGTGGAGGCTTGGGCCGTGGCTCTACATCGTCTCCTCACAGATGACACGCTGTGGGAGGAATTGCATCATAAGGGGCTGGAACGGGCAAAACATTTCTCGTGGGAGAAGGCCGCTAAAGAAACGCTGGATGTGTATCAGCGTGTCGTACAGGGGTAGCCATGAACGTTCGACACACCCCGCGGGTGATTGTGTTCACTCCCCAGGCCCCCTATCCCCCACACCAAGGAACGAGTATCCGGAATTATAACCTCATCACCCGCCTTGCCCGCCACGCACAAGTGCACTTGGTCACATTTGTGGAGCCCGATCAGCCGTCTCCGCAAACCACTCCTCTTGGCGACTGTTGCACGTCCATCACCGCACTGCCCATCCCCCAACGCTCGTGGCAACAACGCGTCCGCACGCTCGTCGCCGATCACCGGCCAGACTTGGCCACCCGCCTCGCCAGCGAGGAGATGCACCGAGCCGTGAGGCACCTTGCCACCACCGTCGAAACGGATGTCCTTCTCATCGAAGGCCTGGAAATGACCCCATACCTGCCCACCTTCCTCGCGCACACATCCCATCATGTCCGCGTGGTCTACGACGCGCACAACGCGGAATACCTGTTGCAAAAACGCGCCTTTCTTACGGATATACGAACTCCTTGGCGATGGCACGCGGCGTTGTACTCGCTTATCCAGTGGCTCAAACTCAGACGCTACGAACAACGCCTTTGTGCGCACGTGGATCACATCATCGCCGTCTCGCCGAAAGACAAAAACACCCTACGCCGCCTGAGTCCACACGTCCCCATCACCATAGTACCAAACGGCGTGGACGTGGCATACTATACCTCCCCCTCTCCACAGAAAGAGGCATCGCCGCTGGGCTCTCCGGCTGTGGTATTCACCGGCAAAATGGATTACCGCCCCAATGTGGATGCCGTTCTCTGGTTTCTGGCGCGTGTGTGGCCGCGTGTCCGGCAACGGATGCCCAACGCTCAATTCTACGTTGTGGGACGGTCCCCACACCCTCGCGTTCTGGCCAAGGGGAACCAGGCGGGTGTGTTCATCACCGGAACCGTTCCGGACATTCGTCCCTACCTTCATCACGCCGAGGTGTTCGTCATCCCCATGCGGGTAGGTGGAGGCACTCGGCTCAAACTGCTCGAAGCGATGGCCTCACGCCGGGCGATTGTCAGCACCTCATTAGGGGCTGAAGGGTATCCGGTACGTGATGGAGAACACCTTATTCTGGCCGACTCCGGGGAAGCCTTTGCCCGGGCGGTGGTCCGCTTGCTGGAAGATGAGAAATTACGTCGCCGGCTGGGAAACGCCGCGTACGAATTTGTCCGTTCCCGCTACGACTGGGACCACTTGGCCCGGCAATTCATTGAAGTGGTGCTAGGCGAACAAAAAAACGCCGAGGGCTGAAGAACGTGTGGGACAACGGGCGCCCCACGAGTTCTCGCCCCCGGCGCACATGCCGAAATGAAGGGAAACGATCGTCCTTACTTGATCTCCACAACCGCACCTTGCTCTTCCAGCATCTTCTTGACTTCCTCGGCCCGCTCCTTGTCCACCGCCTCGAGGATGGTGGTCGGAGCCTTTTCCACCAGTTCCTTCGCCTCTTTCAGGCCCAAGTTGGGGAGAATCTGACGGATGGCCTTAATGACCTGAATCTTCTTGGGCCCGATCTCTTTGAGGACGACATCGAATTCCGTCTTCTCCTCGGCCTGAGCTGCTTCAGCGCCGGCCGCAGCACCCGGCACCGCGGCCACAGCCACCGGAGCCGCTGCGCTCACGCCCCAGCGCTCCTGCAACATCTTGGACAATTCCGCCGCCTCGAGCAAAGTCAAAGACTCCAACATCTCGATGATCTGTTCTAACTTCTCGGACATGATAGACTATCCTCCTTCATTTGTTTTCCAAGTGATAGAGTATACCTCGCTTACGCGGCCTCGCCTTGTTCTGAACGGGCCTGCAAGACGTAAGCAATCTCTCGCATGGGCGCGCTGATGATGCCCACCAAGTTGGTCAACGGTCCTTGGATGGCCGCCACCAATTGAGCACGTAGCACGTCCATCGGCGGCAATTTAGCCAGGGCTTCCACATCCTCCACGGACAAGAAACGTTCGCCCAACATGCCGCCCTTCACCTTTAACGCGGGCACATCCTTGGCATATTCAACGAACGCTTTGGCCACCGGAGGCACGTCCTCTATACCGAAGCCGACAAGCACGGGCCCTACCAACATATCCGTGGGCACGGGCAGACCACTGCGTTCCAAGGCAATGCGAAACAGCGTGTTTTTCACCACCCGCATGTGCCCCCCCACCTCCTTCACCTGGCGACGCAGGGCCTGCATCTCCTTCACGGTCAGACCGCGGTAGTCGGCCAGGACAAGCCCGTGACTTGCCTGAAGCAGTTCCGTGTATTCCTCAATAATCTGATTTTTCTGTTCCCTTGTGAGCGGCAAACGGCATCCCTCCTTTCCTTACGAAATGTGCAAAGGCAGATTCATACCCTTGCGCCCTGAGTGCAGCGTTTTTTCAGCAAACGTGCCCTCAAGATGAGCGAAAGCGGTACCTCGCCCGGCCCGCCGGTCTCCTGAGTTCAATCATTGAAAAGCCCTGCCACACAAACGTGCGATGCGAACACTTATCCTTGTCCCGGTTATACAAAAACCGCGCCTGCCGAAGACAGACGCGGTCACATACACGAATTTCGCTTTTATGCCCGTGCCTCGGCAGGCTCCGCCAGGATTTAAGCCACGCACCTGCTGTCTTCGGCAGCACAACTCGATTCTATTGTTCAAACAATGGATACTGCAAAAACGCCTCTTCACGCGGTGTGCATGGACTCGGCCAAGCGCGGATCCACGCGGATACCGGGCCCCATGGTCGGCGCAACCGTCACACGACGGATGTACGTGCCCTTTGCCGCGGCGGGCTTCGCCCGCACAACCGCCTCCATAACAGCAGCCAGGTTGTCCAGCAATTGTTTCTCGCTAAACTTCCGTACCTTCCCAAAGGGGATGTGCAAATTCCCCGTACGATCGACGCGGAACTCCACACGTCCGCGCCGGATCTCGTCGATAACCCGGGGCAGATCCTCGCCCCGGACGACCGTGCCGGCCTTAGGGCTGGGCATCAAACCGCGAGGCCCCAAAATACGACCCAACCGAGCCACCTTGGACATCATCTGGGGCGTCGCGATGGCCACATCAAAGTCCAGCCAACCTTCCTTCTGGATCTTCTGGATATACTCATCACTCCCCACGTAATCCGCACCGGCTTCCTCCGCGATTTTCGCGTCCTCACCTTCTGCGAAGACCAGAATTTTTACCTTCTTGCCGGTGCCATGGGGCAAAACCACCGTACCACGTACTTGCTGGTCAGAATGACGGGGATCCACGCCCAAACGAATGTGGACTTCGGCCGTGGGGTCGAACTCAGTGTAGGCCACCTCTTTCAGCAGGCGGATGGCCTCCTCCGGCGTGTAGTTACGCGTCCTATCAATTTTCTGAGCAGCCTCGCGATATTTCTTTCCTCGTTTCGGCATCATTCACCTCCGTGGTTCAATCGGAGTCTTTTGACTCCTCCCACCTGGTTCAAGTTTAAGAAAAGGGAACCTGAGGGGCACCGTTGACCGCGCCCAGGGCGTAGTCAACGCCATTCCCCTTGGTCCTTCAGTCCACGACCTCAATGCCCATGCTCCGGGCCGATCCCTCAATCATGCGCATGGCGGCTTCCAAGTCATATGCGTTGAGGTCTTTCATTTTGATCTCGGCGATCTCGCGGATCTGATCCCGCGTCACCTTACCCACCTTAATCCGGTTAGGCTCGGAGGAGCCCTTCTCCACTCCCGCGGCCTTCTTCAGCAAATCGCTGGCCGGTGGGGTCTTCAACACGAACGTGAAGGACTGGTCGGTGAAGATAGTGATCTCCACCGGAATAATGGAACCCGCCATGTTCGCGGTGCGGGCGTTGTATTCCTTGCAGAACGCCATGATGTTGACGCCATGCTGACCCAAGGCAGGACCCACCGGCGGGGCCGGGGTTGCCTTGCCCGCAGGCAACTGTAACTTCACGACTGCCTTTACCTTCTTCGCCATCTCACACTTTCTCCAATTGCAAGAAATCGACTTCTACAGGCGTTTCCCGGTTGAAAAAGGAGACGGACACACGCGCCTTCCCCTTGTCGGGATAGATCTCTACCACCGTACCGGTAAAGTCTTGGAAGGGGCCCGATGTAATGCGCACCCGCTCCCCAATGCGGAAGTCCACCTTCAACTGCGGCTCTTCTGATTCAATACGCCGCATAATTTCTTCTACCTCTTCCTCAGAAAGAGGCGTGGGCCGATTACCAATACCCACAAAGCCCGTAACGCCGGGGGTATGGCGTACCACATGCCACACGTGCTCATCAATGTGGCCGTTCTCCTTCTCCAGAATCATTTGCACCAAAATGTAGCCGGGGAACACGCGACGTTCCACCCGGCGGCGCACTCCGTCTTTCAGTTCGATAGTTTCTTCGGTGGGGACGATGACCTCAAACACTTTGTCCCGTACCCCCATGGTTTCAATGCGCATCTCCAAATTGCGCTTGACCTTCGTCTCCATGCCGGAGTAACAATGGATGACATACCACTTAGCCTTTGCGCGCGGATCCTCCTGCTCGGTCTCGCCCACCTCATCGACTTCCGTCTCTTCTTCCGCGCGAGCACCCGCCGGCGCAAGGGGCTCTTCAGCCTCGTTCACCCGCTCCGGATGTTCCTCCAAAACCTCTTCAGTTGTCCTCGTATCCACACGTTCCTCGTCCACCATCAACCTCGCTCTTCTATCCTTACACCCATTATAGGAGGAAGCGCGACATGACAAATCTACGCGCCCAGCAGGAAACGAAACAGCGTGGCAAAGAAGGCATCCACTAAACCTAAGAAAACGGCCATGCCTACAGTAACGGCCAACACAATGCCCGTTAAGCGCAGGGCCTCATCCCGCGTGGGCCATGTGACCTTTGCCATTTCCGCACGAGTCTCTTTCAAGTAGCGGACAATCGCGTTATCGCCGGAGAAAACTGCCACACTGCGCTGCTGCTTGGCACGCCCTTTGTTCCCTTTTGCCACGAGACCATCTCCTTCGTTGGAAATGCTTTAGCGCGTCTCCCGGTGCAATGTGTGGCGCCGACAACGCGGGCAATACTTCTTCAGCTCCAAACGACCGGGATCATTGCGTCGGTTCTTGGATGTAATGTAATTGCGCTCATTGCACACCGTGCACTGAAGCGTCACTAAAATGCGATTTCCCTTCTTCGCCATCGTTATCCCCCAGATAACATCACATCGAGGGGGACGGTGAGCGACCGCCCCCCTCGATGTGAATTATTCCAAGATCTCCGTCACCACACCGGCACCCACCGTGCGGCCGCCCTCTCGA
>CAYPUG010000029.1:0-18638 GCA_964413905.1 uncultured Anaerolineae bacterium
CGTCAGGGGAGAAGTCGAGCATCGCCTGGAAGTGCGCCAAGCCCACAAAGGGATTATCCCCCCCTAAGCCCAAGAAAGGGCCACCCGCCCGCCGCGCACTGTAGCGGAAAAAGGCCAGAGCGAACCCCCATGCCAAAGGGAAGAGGGTCCAGAATCCCATGTACAACACCAGGGGGATGACGGTCATGGCCACAAAACGCTTTTGGGCCGCGTCTACACCGCGAAATCGAAACCTTCGCCGTATGGACATGGTTCTCTCCGAATAAGTAACGATTAAAGGGGGCCGTAAGTGGTGGATGGTGGGTAGGATGATCCCACCACTTACGGCCTGCATTTGCGCCATCTACTACCTGCTATCCGCTACTTGCTATTCACTTCATACTATCCTGCACAGCTTGCTCGATGTTCTTCAACGTCTCCTCCGCGGTCTGGTTGCCCTGGAGGAAGTTTAGCACCTCGGGATACGTGACCTCATACCAGACATAATCCCGGTCCGGGAACTGACCCTCATACACACCGTAGGGCAGGATTTCCAGGAAAGGCTCAAAATACGGGAATTCGCCCACCAGTTTCTCCTTGCCCGGACCTTCGGCATTGGCCCGCATGGCCGGCAATGTCCCCGTGCCCAGGTTCCATTCCAGGGCATTGTCCGCGTTTAATGTGACGAATTTGACGAAGTCCCAAGCCGCGTCCTTCACTTTGCTGTGCGCGGACACGGTCAAACCCCAACCGGAAGCGGCCACGAAAGTGGGTTTATCCCCTTCGTAGGGGAGTTTAACGTATTTGCTCACTTTCACCATGTCGGGGTAGTCTCCCCCGTACTCGGGGATGACCCAAGGGCCGATGACCGCGATGCCTACCATGCCTTCAAAGTAAGCGTCACCCACCCAGTTCTCCTCGTCGTTAAACAGGACGGGGTCCACCACCTTCTCGTCCACAAAGCGCTTCATCAGCGCCAGGGCCTTCTCTGCCTCCGGCGTGGTCACCTTGAAGGTGCCGTCCTGGAGGTATTGGCCGCCGTACTGGCGGATGAGGGAGTAGAACATGGTGGAAATACCATCCGCGTGGGTGAACATGAAGCCGGCGCGGGTCATAGCGCCATCCTCGATGACCGTCATCTTCTTGGCGTCGGCAATGAGGTCATCCCACGTCTTCCAGCCCTTCTCGTAGTTCGTCGCGCCTACCTCTTGGGCCAGTTTTGTGTTCACCAGGCCGGCGCCATACTCGATATTGAACTCTTGCGGCACGCCGTACAGTTTGCCGCCGCAGATGTACCCACCCACAGGCGGGCCGAAGAACATCTCCTTGGCCTTATCCACGGTGAGCATGTCCGCGGGCACCTCGGCCAAGTTATTGCCCTCCGCATAGCTGCACACCCAGGAACCGAACATCTGTAATACATCCGCTTCTGTGCCCGCGGGCAACGCGGTCTGCAGGGTTTGGATGTACGTATCGTAGTCGAAGGTCTCAAACTTGATCTCCACATTGGGGTGCGCGGCCATATACTTGTCGGCTAAGGCCTTGTACGCGTTGTTGAAAGACTCGTTTTGGTGCGTCCACACCCGCAACGTGACCTTCTCGGCCGCGGGCTTTTCCGGTGCCTTCGTAGGCGTGGGCTTCTCCTGTACTTTGGTGGGGGTAGGTTTCTCCGGTGCTTTGGTAGGCGTCGGTTTCGCGGACGCCTTGGTGGGCTGTTCGGCCGCCTTGGTCGGAGCCGGCGCTTTCGTGGGGGTCGCCTTGCCACCACATGCGGCCAAAAGCGTCAGAACCAGAATGAACAGAACGACTGTGTACCATCGGGTCTTGCGAAACATCGTCTTCCCTCCTTTCTATGTCTGTACATTGAATGCCGACATCATTTAGGATACGATGGGGCGTTTATCGGACGGCCATTTCTCCCAAAAGATTCCACCCCCTTTCCTCATTCCACACCCCTTCGTTGGCAAATCGAATGCTATATCGTGGGTCATCCTGTAGGGATTCCATGGCATCGGGAAGCCACAGGGCCAGCCGGTAGGATCCTTGGGGCATGAAGGGAGGCAACTGTACGGCCAGGGTGAGTTCCCGGCGTCCCGGAGCCCATTGCCGCGGATCCGTGGTAGGGATGGACAGCCGGTACGTTTCCGGACCGTCCAGCACCAGGTAAAGAGGCCGCGGGTTGACCGGTGTGGCAAACCCTTCGTTACGTACATGGAGCGTGACCTCTAATTCGGAACCCGGTATGATCTCGGTTGGGAAGGTGGCATCTTCCAAGACAAACCGGTATCCCAAACGCCGTTGAATCTCATAGAAACACCCTTCCCGCTTCCAGTTCCTTATGACCCGTTTGTTGTACACCCGGTTCAATGCCTGAAAGTGCAGCCGTTCCATTTCCGCGATGGCCACATCGCATGTTTGCAAAGGCGGGTACACCTGACATGTCTCACCGCCCGCAGGTGTGTACTGTGTGGATTGAGCCAGGTACGCCTCGTCCTCCTTGCGCGTGTTCCGTCCATCTCGGTTGTACGTGCCCACATCATCTTCTGAGGAAAGAAAGCAGTCGTTGTGAAATCCCAGGCGTGCTTGGGGCAACCCGGTGTATGCCTGTTCCGGCTGCAAGGGAACTGGGAACCAGCGCCGCAGGTCGGTCGGATAGCGGATTTGTACCATGCGCGTGCGGGGAAGGGCATCCAACAAGGCCCACACCACCGCTTTCTTGGCCTCCGGGTCTTTGTCCAGCCCGTGGGTGGATGTATGCCATTCTCCCCAGGCACCGATAAATCCGGCTTGAAGCCAGGCGATGACATCTGCGTTCCTCTGTAGCACCGGCGTGAGTTGGTGAATGTGTTGTAAGATGCGGGGTAAATTCGCGTCGGGCTTGGAGTGGGGATAGGGACCGGCGTTGTACGCAAAGCGCAGCACCAGTTTCACCCCGCCCTCGCGGGCATGGGCAAAGGCCTGATCCAGCCCATCTAAGAAGTCCGGCGGCAGGGCGCGCTCCCGATAGTCGTCCAATCGGGCATAGGCAAACACCAGTGTGGTGCCCAACGCGCGGAAGGTAGAGAAATTGGTTTCCGGCGATAGACGTTCTACATAATAACGGAAACCTCGCTCCGGGTTGAGCACATCGTCGGCCAGGGGAACGAAGGAGATGGTTTGCAGGGCGCTCGGCTCGCGCGTGGAAATCCCCGGCTTCTCGAACGGGTTTTGTACGCACCGGGTCGAGATGAAGAGCAAAAGGGATAACACGCTGATGAGGCCGACGTGCCTCATGGATTTTCCCCTCTTTCGATCACCCTAAAGATTGGGCTTTCACCACCGGACTCAAGTGTCGAGGGTGATCGGGATCGAGACCGCGAAGTGCGGCCCGGTAGTAAGCCATCAACTGGAGTGGGGGCAGATACAAGGCCCCTCGTACAACCTCGGGCACTCGGGATTTAAAAGAAACCGTTGTCCCCGATTCTCCCAGCGAGAACACATGGGCTCCCAAATCGGCCATTTCGTCCAAGACCGCTTGTTCATGGTGCTGATTGCGTTCGGAGAGCAACCCAACTAACAAGGTGTTTTCGTCCACCATACTCATAGGACCGTGCCGGAATTCGAGGAAGTGGAAGGGCTCGCTGTGGGAAAGGCTCATCTCCTTCATCTTCAGGCTGGCTTCAGAGGCGAGCCCGTACAATATTCCGCTACCGAGGAAGTAAAAATGAGTAATGCGCCCATCCTCTCCCCACTTTTTAGCCGTGTCGTGGACTTGGGTGATGAGTTGGGCTCCCAACGCCGGAAGGCGCCGGACAGCCTCTAAAAGTGTGGGGTCATTGTGGGCGACCGTCGCCAATGTGGTGGTGGCCACGTACATGGCCGAAAAAGAGCGGGTCTGGACGACACTTTTTTCCCGGGCTGTTTCAAGGACAAGGGCCAGGTCGGCCAAAGCGGCCAGCGGTTGATGGCCGTTCGTGGTAATGGCGATGACTTTGCCCTGGGTTAAAGCACGAAATCGCTTCACCGCCTGGAGGGTTTCTTCTGTGGCACCGGAGCGGCTCACCGCGATGAGCAGATCGGTGCGGCCGTCCAGGACCGTTTCAGGATTTAAGAGGAGTTCACTGCCCGGAACTCCACGCGCAGGACGTTTGGTGAGTTGTTGGAAGAGGGCTGCGGCTGCCAAGGAGAGATAATAGGTGGAGCCACACCCGGTAAAGAGGACATGATGTGAACGTTGCCAAATGCGTCGGAAAGGCGTTTGGACCTCCAAAGCGCGTTGAACGGCCTCGTGCCATGCGGTGGGTTGTGTGAGTATTTCCTGCAGGGTTACGCTCATGGGCGTTCTCCTTTCATGCTGGCGTTCGGGCAGGAGGCCCATTGAATATGATTAGGACCATGTGAGGAGGGCGTAAGGGCCGGTGGGGCCTGGGTTTTGATCCCTCCTGGACACAGGTTCACAGTGTTTGGCCTATCTCCTTTTTCTTTTGAAGCCATGGCATCCACACAGTGTGGTTTGCTCACCAGCGTGTGGTACTGTATTTACTTGTCTGATGGAATGTGTTCGCAAAATCGCTCAATTTCGCTCATCATCGATTATAATCGAGTGGGATGCGGGTGTCAAATCTACCTAAAACGCTCGATATAAGTGGAATAAAGGCGAGATGCTATAAAAGGAGTGAATGAATTTGACGGTTTCGCCGTTTGTGATATGATGCTGATAAGCGGGCAACACCGCGCATTATGCACGATTCCCCGCATCGAGGAGCAGAGCCGTGTCTATACCGTCCAATCGGGTGAATGTCAAAGGCATTTCCAACGTGGAACGACAGCAAGCGATTGTACGCTGGTTGGAACAACACCAACGTATCACCGTGGCGGAGATCTGTCAGATTTTCGGTGTCAGCGAAGCCACGGCCCGTCGGGATTTGGAAACCCTGGCCTCACAAGGGGTGGTGCAACGGGTGTGGGGAGGGGCTATCTTGAGCAAGCCCGCTTCTCCGGAGCCGCCTCTTCTGGAACGAGCGCGCGAGCAGGCGGAAGCCAAAGCGCGTATTGGCCGTGCCGCAGCCGCTTTAGTTCAAGATAACGAAAGTGTCTTCCTCGGCTCCGGAACCACGGTGTTAGAGGTGGCCCGTCACCTCCGGACGCGCGCCGGCTTGACAGTGATTACCAACTCTTTGCCCGTCATTAACGTGCTTGCCCATGTTCCCGATTTGACCCTCATCAGCTTGGGGGGCATTCTGCGTCCGTCAGAACTTTCTTTTATCGGTCATATTACCGAACAAGCATTGGCTGAAGTGCGTGCCGAGAAAGTGATCATCGGCATTCGGGCCATCAGTTTGGAGCATGGATTGACCAACGATTACTTGCCGGAGACGTTAACGGATCGGGCTATTTTGCGCGTGGGCCGACAGGTGATTGTGGTGGCCGATCACACGAAATTGGGCGTCGTCGCGTCCGCGTATTTGGCGCCCCTGGAGGTGATGGACATTCTCGTCACCGATCGGGACGCAGATCCGGACTTTGTGCAAACCCTGCGCGCGCGAGGCATTGAGGTGATTTTGGCTTGATGGACGGCGAGTTCACATTGATGCTGCCCAAGGCCCTGTGCGATGGAGGCGTCGGGGCCGGTGGCCATGTTCTGGGATAGATAACCCGAGCCTGGATGTAATCGATGGATTGACAGATACACCGCGTGAGGGAGCATAAGCCTTTGTGGGGATGCGCACCGCTTTGGCGGCGAACATCCCCACAAAGATTTTATGGCACCCTACTCAAGCGAAATATACTCGTCACTCCGAAGAGTGTGTACTAAAAGGCCCCTCCCCCGGCCCTTCACAGTCGGGTCGGGCATAGATCGTGACGGAAGCAGAACGAGGGGAAATCCCGTCCGCCGAAGCATACGCCGTGTTCGTAAGCGATTCCTCAATGTCATCCACAATGGCGTCGATGTAGATTTCCACCCATTCCTCCGGTTGGAGTGTGGCTATGGTCCCCATGATGCGTCCACCGGGCCCGTCTACTGTATTTAATTCACACATCTCTTCGGAGGGCAAGATGTAACAGTCCGCATATTCTAAAGAGAGTCCGGGCGGGAGTTGATCGTTCACGTGCACGTTATAAAGCGGCGTGTCGCCGGTGTTGTTGACTTCAATAAGATAGGTGAGGAAATCGCCCGGGCAAAATTGATCATTCCTTCCCCTTACGGGGCCGTTCAAGTAGTGGTATTCTTCCGGCCCGCCCTCATCAAAGGTATCGAGTTCCTTGCTGATTTCAAGTCCGGCATTCGGTGTGGGCGTGGATGTAGGCGTGAAGGTGGGCGTGGGCGTGGGCGTGAAGGTGGGCGTGGGGGTGGGGGTGGGGGTCGGCGTGGGCGTGGGTGTGACGGTGGGCGTGGATGTGGGGGAGATAGGGGGGGTGGTGGGTTGGAGGGGGGGGGGGGGGGTGGGGGGTGGGGGTGGGCGGGAGGGGGGGGGGGGGGGTC
Organism: uncultured Anaerolineae bacterium; assembly: GCA_964413905.1. GTDB lineage: Bacteria > Chloroflexota > Anaerolineae > JAADDB01 > JAADDB01 > CAYPUG01. The sequence goes on from CAYPUG010000029.1 coordinate 6,443, forward strand.
GGCGTGGGGAGATCCTCAACGAGTACGTTGACCTGTTTGGTTCGACTGCAAGGGTATACGTTTACTTCTATAGGTAACGGCGAGAGAATTCGCATTCCATGCAGGTTGAGGGTTAATTGGTACGTACCCGGTTCGACATGCCAAAAGAGATAGTATCCTCGTGGGGCGACGGTGTATGTGTGATACGTTCGCCATTGGCCGTTGTTCATTCCTTGCAAGAGCACTTCGACACCCGCGGGTCCGGATTCGTCGGGATCGGGAATGTGGTTACCGTTCGCATCCCGGAAGACGAATCCCGCTACTTGAGCGTGGCATGGGGTAGGAGTGGGCGTAGGCGAGGGCATGGCGGTCGCTGCTCTTCTGCCTATGGGTACCGGCAGTGCATCTGTTGTGTGACATGGAAGCGTGATCCGTGCGTGGGTCGGATAGGGTCGGTACAAGGGCGTTGCAGGGATCCCGTGAGCGCGCTTTTGTTCGACCCACAACGGCCGGATACGGGTCTTCTCCAATTGTTTCGACGGTACTCTAACTTCCGAAACCAATGCGCACACATGGCCTACGCGTCCGTTTGGATCGGTTTTCACGAACCAGAGATCTCGGTCTGCCCGTAAAGTGGTCGCTCCACCTCCTACGAGGGTGTAGCCCTCATGCCAGCCTTCTCGGTGAACCCAGGTCACGCCTTGGACATCCTGCATGCCCGCTTTTCCATACGTGCGGGACCATAGGACATGACCATGTTCATCTAATTGGAGCATCCACATATCTGAACGCCCGTTGCCGCTAAAAGAGGCGCTAGTACCCATGATCGTTATCGAGCCATCACGAAGCGCGAGAACACCATCGGCTTCGTCCTGATCGTTGCCTCCGTAGGCCCACTGGTGTAGAACATGGCCTTTGTCATCGAGCATCAACACCCATGCATCCCAGTTTTCTGTACGCGAGGGGCGAATCCGACCTACCACCACGAAACGATCATCGGCTATAGGATGCGCGTCGAGAAATTCCTGGGTGTAACCCGAATGATACCTGCGCGACCATAACACATGACCGTTTTCATCAAGAAGTGCTAGCCATCCGTCCGCTCCTGTTTTTCCTGTGAGCAGTACCTGGCCATTCGTTAGAGCCGACACGTGATGAAGTATGATTCCATTTGGTGTGGAGAATGTGTATTCGTGTTTCACGCGTCCTTCTGGATCGAGGCGAAGCATCCATATGGCCTGTGGAGTGTGCCAGGCAGGGGATATATTCGCCCAAACCCAAATTTCCCCTCCATGGGCGAGAACGTCTTTGCCGGTGGCGCTTCCGGATGAATAGAATGTGTGTTGCCACTTTATTTCACCCTGGGGCGTAAAGGCGACCACCCATACCCCGTGTCGTCTGGAATGAGGATTATATGTACTTCCTACGGCCACCAGTGTGTTCTTATTCACAGGCGCGAGCGCGTTCAGTTCATCCTCCTGTTCACTTCCTAACGCCCGTTGCCACCGGATGTGGAGTTCCTCATCGAGTGCGAGGATCCATCCATCCGTTCCATGATAAGGGTGAAAGGAATTCGTTCGGCCCACAACAATGTATTGTCCCGTCGGTAGGAAGAGCACGTCCCGGCCTTCATCCGTATCCGGTCCGCCCAACAATTGGATACACACGTGAGTGCGTGGAGGGGTATCGGCCCTTCCAATAAGGTGGGCCCCAAGGGTCAGGACCAGGGATAAACTGATGACCAAGAGGACGTTCAGGTACTGTAAGGCCGTCTTGCTCCATCTCATGCCCTACCTCCATGAAATGAACTCCTGCAACTCTGATCCCCATTGCATTTTCAAAGTTTTATCAATTCATTAAACATCGTTCCCTTTATTAGTACACTCCAGATCCCGGCGTGAATAAATGGGTCTTTTGCACCATCTTGTTTGTCTAATCTATTGATACTTTTGGGCCTGATTCTGATTGACGGACATATTGCGTTTCATGTCTCTCGGCGTAAAGAAGGAGTAGCCTTCCTCTTTCTAGGCCAAGGTGCATTCACAGAGTTTTGTCAGGCCATCAGGTATGTACGTCACAAATTTCTACCCTTTCTTTATGTCAAGATACATAAACGGCATGGCGTGAGGCTTGTCAAACGTGCTATAATGAAAAGTGAACCCATATCCTGTGTCTCAAGCGCGACGCCGGAAAGGAGGTGTCGTCATGGGAGCAACCGTACATGTGCAGGATGAACAGGTTCAACACGCGCGGGCCTTCTTGGAGAACTTATTGGCGGATTACCATCCCCGAAATTTTGCGGTCCGGTTTTGGGACGGCAGCGAATGGCCTGCGGAGACATCCACGCCGGAGTTTACACTCATCCTGAAGCACCCGGGGGCTTTACGACGCATGTTTCAGGATACCCGTTCCGACTTGGCCTTGGGGGAAGCGTATATCTACGATGATTTCGACATTGAGGGGAACATCGAGGCCGCTTTTCCCATTGCCGATTACCTTATGAGCCGGGATTGGAGTTTAAGCGCGAAATTGCGTCTGGGGTGGGAGTTTCTCCACCTCCCGAAACCCCGCCGCACCAACGGGCATGGGCGGGGTCCCGCACGGTTGCGAGGCCGCCGACATTCTATCGAACGGGACAAGGAGGCGGTGACCTATCATTACAACGTCTCCAACGACTTTTATGCGCTGTGGCTTGACCGAAACATGGTGTACTCCTGCGCGTATTTCGCCCACCCGGATGAGGATTTAGACACCGCGCAGGAGCGTAAGTTGGACTACATTTGCCGCAAATTGCGCCTTAAGCCCGGTGAACGCCTGTTGGATATTGGCTGCGGGTGGGGGGGCCTGCTCATCCACGCGGCCAAGCATTACGGGGTGGAGGCCGTGGGCATCACCTTAAGCGAACCCCAAGCTGAATGGGCCCATCGTCGCATCCGCGAGGAAGGGCTGGAAGACAAGGTCCGGGTAGAAGTACGGGATTACAGGGAAATCACCGAATGGGAAAGCTTTGACAAATTGGTCAGCGTGGGGATGTTCGAGCACGTGGGCGAAGCCCTGTTGCCGACCTACTTTGAACAGGCGTTCAAATTGCTCAAGCCGGGAGGCGCGTTCCTGAACCATGGCATTGCTCGCGATTATCACAATGTGCCCTCGGCGCATCCTTCCTTTACAGATCGCTACGTCTTCCCCGACGGGGAATTGGTCCCTATCAGCACGACCTTACATCACGCGGAAGCCGTGGGCTTTGAGGTACGGGATGTAGAGAGCCTGCGGGAGCACTACGCGTTGACCTTGCGGCATTGGGTGCGTCGTTTAGAAGCTCACCACGATGAGGCTGTACGCCTGGTGGGTGAGACCACCTATCGGGTCTGGCGGCTTTTCATGTCCGGTTCCGCGTACGGATTCAGCGTCGGGCGTTTGAACCTGTATCAGAGCTTGCTTGTCAAGCGAGACGCGGCAGGGCGGAGTTATCTGCCCCTCACACGGGAGGATTGGTACCGCTAAGCTCCAAAGGGAGGATGGCAGCACCGGCGCACTCGGGCCTGAAGAGCTGCCCATCCTCCCCTCCTTAATCTGGTGATTTATTCATCGTCCGCGGGGTAAAAGTACACATCCGTGGGTTTGAACTTGCTCCAACGGCGGAAGCGGGCTTTCACCTTCATCCCGATCCAGTCTAAACTCGCGTCCGCGGGGTCCACGCCGATGAGGCGGCCCAAGAACAGCGTGTCCGCGCCCTCGAACTCCACCAGCACGAGCACATAAGGCGTTTCCGGCAGGAATTCTTCCGACCCGAAGTGACACACGGTGAACGCGTGGATGCGTCCTTCCGTGGGGAGCACAACCCATTCGGTTTCATTCCCGGTGTACATGTCATGGCCACGCGGTGTGGCATAGGTGTAGCCTGTCTCCGGGTCGCGAGTGCCCAGAAACACTCGATTCGCCAAACCGGCGAAGAAGGGGCTATCCTGCCCGTAGGAGTGAATGTAATCGATCTCGTAGTGCTGCTTTATGATAATCGGCGCCATCTTCTTCAATTGGCGCAGACTTTCTTCGTTCAGTTCCGTGGGGAACGGGACGTTAAATAGGACGGTCCCCTCCAACGTTTCCTCCATCTTGGTGGGGAGTTTCTTTTTCTCTGCCATGATAACCTCCGTTGCGTTTCCAAAGGGTGTGAGGGTTCACGCTGGTTTGCTGCCTTAATCCTCGCGTTCCAGGATGCTAACGGTCACGTACGTGCCGGTGCCGGCGTGGGAGTGGATGGCTCCACGTTTGGCATTTTTAATTTGCAATTTGTCGTTGCCGAAGTGCTTGGCAATGGTGCCCTGAAGTTGCCAGATCGCGAAGACCGCTTGCATTAGGCCGGTCGCGCCTACCGGGTGCCCGCAAGCGATGAGCCCGCCGGAGGGATTGACCGGACACGCCGGTTCTTCCGGCAAGTCGAGACCGTAGTCAATGCCCGGCATGAACGCCTTGCCGCTGGCCGCGAAGGGCCCACCTTCACCGTAGCGGCACAGTCCCATGTCCTCGTACGTTTGGATTTCGCTGGAGGTATAGGCATCGTGCAATTCTACAAAGTCCAGTTCCTCTAAGGGGTCATAAATGCCCGCGTGTTCATATGCCATTTTGGACGCGGTACGTCCGGCCCGGAAGGAGTGCACACCCGGATAGCGGAATCCCCGATCCCACAGTTCTTTGTAGTAAGCCCGGGTTTCGGGGTCGTCCTGCTCCTTTTGGAGCGCGTAGTGTTTCATAAAGTAATCGTAGTCCACGTGGGGTCGGTCCGCCATGCGCATCGCGTCGGTACCTCGGCCGATGCCCGTCACCTTGACGCGGGGCAGACGTTTGCCCGTGGCCTTCTCCAACTTCGCCAGCCCCTCCTCGCTGACCAGCAGGACCGCGGCCGCGCCGTCGGACATGACGCAAATATCCAGCCGGGTTAAGGGCCAGGCAACCATCGGCGCCTTGCGCACATCCTCAATGGTGAGGCGCATCCGCTTTTGGGCGTAAGGATTGTAGTACGCGTTCATGTGATTTTTCACCGACACGTGGGCCATCTGTTCCACGGTGGTGCCGAATTCCTTCATGTGCCGGGTCACCATCATCGCGTAGTACCCCGAGTAGAACCCACCCACGGGGTAGTCAAAGGAGACATCAGAGGCTAAAGCGATGAATTCGTTGCCCTTCCAAGTCTGCACGTGGCTCATAGTCTCGAAGCCGTATGCCAGGGCGATGTCCATGTGACCGCTGGCCACGCTCTTCCAGGCCTCCTGGAAACAGAGACCGCCGGTCGCGCCACCTCCCTCCACGCGATGGCTGGGTTTAGGCACTAAACCCAGGTAATCCTGCACCATAATCGCGGCCATTAACTGGCGGGCGAAATGGTCGGAGAAGTAGGAAGCAACCGAACCGTCTACGAGTTCAATGAACTCGCGGTACTCCAGGCCCAGATCCTGTACGATGTAATCCACAGCTTCCTTGACAATGGCCTGGAACGTCTTATCGGGGCGAGATTTGGTGAACTTGCTCACCCCACCGGCAACTGCATATACGGGTCGCATCTTTGGGGCCCTCCTTTTGTATAAAGATGTGACGTGAATTGAACTAACGGTTTGCCTCTACGGGGATGTTGCCTATGGGGGATGATCGGCACCACACACCGGGGGACGTCTTCACGTCCGGGCACGTGGTCACATACCCCGCTCCATTCTATGAAAAATCGGCGAAATCCACAACTTTACCCCGGATTGGGTAAGCGAAGACATCGCCTTCGCCTACCCAGCTTTGTTCACCAGAGGAACAACCGCCAGACCTGAGCCATCACAAAAGTAACCAGGAAGGCAATGCCCAGGGGCATCAACGCGCCAATAAGCGTCCATTTCTTGCTTCCGGTTTCTTTCCAGATGGTCAAAATGGTGGTGGAACAGGGATTGTGGAGCACGGCAAAGAGCATTAACGACACGGCCGTCAGTAACGTCCACCCCGCTTGTCCGACCAGCAGATCGCGCAGCGCGCTGAGGCTCTCCAGTTCCACCAGCGTGCCCGCACCGGAGTACACCATGACAATGGTGGGCACGACGATCTCGTTCGCGGGGATGGCAATAATGTACGCCAGGAGAATTACCCCATCCAGGCCGAGCAAACGGCCGAAGGGATCGAGAAAAGAAGCCACAATGTGGGCCAGACTGCGGCCCTGGTAGTGGATGTTCGCCATGAGCCAGATAAGTCCGCCTGCGGGCGCGGCCATGTAAATCGCACGCATCAACACGAACACCGTCCGGTCAATGAGTGACGTGTACAAAATGCGGAGCACATCCGGTTTGCGGTAGGGGGGAAGTTCCAGCGTGAACGCGCTGGGTTCACCCCGTAACAGCGTACGGGAGAGAAGCCAGGAGACGAGGAACGTGAACGCGACGCCCACCAGCACCGCGCCCACAATGGAACCGGCCGCGGCCAACGCGGCGAACGCGGGAGGAAACGCGGCCGCGACAAACACCGTCCCCAGCATGATGAGCGTGGGCCAGCGTCCGTTACAGGGCACAAAGTTGTTGGTGAGGATGGCGATCAACCGCTCTCGCGGGGATTCAATAATGCGGGTTGCGATAACGCCCGCCGCGTTACACCCAAACCCCATGGTCATGGTTAACGCTTGTTTTCCATGGGCTCCTACTCGCTTGAACAACCAATCCAAGTTGAAAGCCACCCGAGGTAAATATCCTAAATCTTCCAGGGTTGTGAAAATGGGGAAGAAGATGAGCATCGGGGGCAACATCACACTGACCACCCAGGCCAACCCTCGATATATCCCATGCCAGAGAAAACCCGTCAACCACCAGGGCGCGTTCCAGTGCTCGAAGAGCGCGCTTCCCCAACGTTCTACGGCAAAGAGGACGGTTGCCAGCCATTCGGACGGATAATTCGCCCCCACAATGGTTATCCAGAACACGATAGCCAATCCCAAGAGCATCAAAGGAAGCCCCCACACCGGGTGGGTGACCAAGCGGTCGATGCGTTCTTCCCAGGAGAATGCTCGGTGTTCATCCCCTTGGACCACCGCCCGCGTAATACGGGCCGCTTCGTTGTAGATGTCCTCGACCAACCGATCTCGGAAATCCTCGTCCAGGGCCTGGCGCAGAATGGCCGCCTTCTGCAAAATAAGCACGCCCGGTTCGTAACGTGTGTGCGCCGTATCACGCTCCTGGATTTCGTCCGGGGTGAGCATCTCTTTAGGCGTGATGCCCTTCACCAGGAGTTGGAGAGCCCCCGTTTCCACCGCTCGCTCAATAGAAGGGTCTCCGTCCAACAGACGGATGGCCAGCCAACGGGCGTTACGCACGCCGGGGAACGCGCGTTCGATAAGGGGCATTAATTCGGACACCGCGTGTTCCAGTGCCGGATCTAACGGTAACCGACGAGGGTGGGTTCGAATGTGGCCTTCGATAACGTCGGATACCGCTTGCAGGAGGTAACTGATGCCTTCACCTGTGCGGGCGACAATGGGCACAACGGGAACGCCCAATTCTCGGGCCAGGCCGCGATGGTCCACGTGAATGCCGCGCCGCCGTGCTTCGTCCATCAGGTTCAGCGCGACCACCACCCGGTCTGTGATCTCCAATATTTGCAGTGTGAGGTTGAGGTTGCGCTCAATGGCCGTCGCGTCCATGACCACGATGACCGCGTGGGGTGAACCGAACAGGATGAAATCTCGCGCGATCTCTTCTTCCACCGACGCCGAGAGCAAGGAGTAGGTGCCGGGCAGATCCACCAACTTGTAGCGTTTCCCGCCGAATTCAAATCCTCCCTCCGCACGGGAAACGGTCTTGCCCGGCCAGTTGCCTACGTGTTGCTTCAGCCCCGTCAACCGGTTGAAGAGGGTGCTTTTGCCGGTGTTGGGATTTCCTGCCAGCGCCACCAGGTAGTCCCACTTTCCCATCTCGATGCCCAGTTGTTGCACGTACAGAGGGCACGATGCACATCCATGTCGCCGCAAGCCGGGGAAATTCATCGTCCTGTCCCTCCGGGTGGGGTCGGTGGGGATGGGCGTTGGGCCGTGCGGGTAGCCTGGTATGCGTTCTCTTCCGGCGGAAACGGCTCCACGAAGATGCGTTCCGCCTGCTCCCTACGTAAGGCAATGGTTGTTCCCCGTACTCGGAACGCTTTAGGATCCCCGTGACCGAATGCACTTTCCAGCACCGCTTCCACGAGTGCCCCGCGCGTGAAGCCCAGATCCAAGAGGCGCCGGCGCAGCAATCCCCGGATGGACCGAGAAATGCCTACCACGCGCGCCCGTTCTCCGGGTTTGAGGTCGGCCAGAGTCCACCGACGTTCGGCAACTTCTTCAACCTCCTTTGGCGCGGGCAAAACGTGAATGTGGGAGGCGACCACACCGGCCAGCCAAATGTCATTGCCGTCCACCTTCAGGCGCACGCCTTGGGGGGAACTCTCCTCCACGATGATGTCCATGCCGGGGAGCAATCCCTCGGCCAGTACTTGAGCAAAAATGGACGCGGGTTCATCCTCGATGTGAACAATGCGGGCCGGTTGGCTGGTCGGCCAATCGGTAAGGGGGATGCCGACTTCCACGAGGTGCTCCCCTTTTTCAGTGGGGATAGGATCACCGTGAGGATCTCGGCGGGGATGGCCCAGCCGTGCAGCCAGCGCGCGCACATCCTCTTCCGACAAGGCGTGCTCTTGGCGGTCGGCCAGGCGGTGGATGTCGGGTAAGGGCACGTCGGTGAAGTCGGAGAGGTACCGTTCCCAGAGCCGGTGGGCCCGGGAGATTTGTAAGCCTAAGGCTTTGCCTTCCGGTGTCAGGCACACATGGCCCCCGCTCATGCGGACCAGGCCGCGTTCGCTCATGCGGCGCAGGAGGGTCAGCGTGGCCCGTTGGCTCAACTTCAGTTTGCCGGCCAGTGCTTCGAGAGTGGCCTTGGTTCCTCGCTCTTCACAGTCCCAAATAAACTTGATAGCGTCTTCCACCGTCTCCCGGCGTCGGATGCGGTACCACGACCAGACGCGCGGCCACACAATGAACAGGACTACGACCAGAACAACAATGCCCCATCCATATGTCCACATCACCTCATTTTTCTCCTCATATCTGATCTACGTGCTTAGGATCTCTTCCCCTGTTCCATACGTTGGAGCTGTTGCCGTAAGGCTTGGCGGTAACTTTCGCCCGCTTCTCGGGCTTCCTCCAGGTTGGGGAAGCGGGCTTGTGCTTTGGCCTGTCCGGCTTTCAGCGCGTCTTCCACGTCAATGCCCATCTGATAAGCCAGCTTAAAGAGGAAGACGAAAAGGTCCGACAATTCTTCGGCCAACTCACGGCGGGCTGTTTCCACATCTTCGGTTTCCTTGTAGCCGTCCAACGCCAATACCAAGCGAGCGACCTCTCCCAGTTCTTCCATCGCGTGAATCAACGTGTGAGCCGGGAGTACCCGGTCCCATCCACGTTCTCTGTCCCACTGTTCCAACCACTGCTGATACTCACGTATGTGCATGGTAGGAATTACCCCGATCTTTTGGAATGGAGTACAATGTGCGCAGATTGCCCAACATCATTTCGTGTGTGTACCCTAAAGTGTCGGTCCGTCAGGAAAACCATCGGGTGAGTATACCATTATGACCCGTTTCTTCCAAAGATTTCTCCTCGCCCTCCTACCGATGCTTCTGGTGAGTTGCGGCCCTCCTGCTTCTCCCTTTCCTACTCCTGTTTCTTCTCCAATCTTTACGTCCTCCCCGACCGCGACGATCACCCCTACGGCTACATGTCCTCCGACCAGGACACCGACATCAAGCCCTACCTTGACGCCGACGGGCACACCAACGCCTACAATGACTCCCTCCTCTACACCGACGGGCACCCCCACCCCCACGGCGACCCCCACGTTGACGTCGACGCCCACCGTGCTCGCGCGGCCCACGCCCGGTCGGGTTCTGGTGTATTGGGGAAATCGGATGAAGCGACACGTGCATATAGGTTTCGATGTCGAGGGGGATCCGCGGATTTTGTATCGCATTTTGGACGTGTTGGACGAATTCAATTATCGAACCACCTTCTTTGTCTCCGGATATTGGGCCAAACGCTTTCCCAAGGCCGTTCAGGAGATTGTTCGGCGGGGGCATGAGTTGGGCAATCACTCCTGGTCCCACCCGGATTTTCGCACGTTGAGCGAGGAAGAGATGGCCGAGGAATTGGACAAAACCGAATCCTTCATCGTGCAGTTAACAGGCCAGAGTACCAAACCTTACTTTCGGCCTCCGTTTAGTTACCGGAGCCGAACCAGTATTGAACTCGCGTATCGGCACGGGTATACCCATATCCTGTGGTCGGTGGATTCTTACGATTGGCGCGATCGGGATGCAGAGAAGGTGTATCACAACATTGTGGATCACGTGCAACCGGGAGCCATTGTGTACATGCACACCAGTTACGGGTTTGCTCCTGAGGTCTTGCGGCGGGTGTTGCGCACACTTCAGGAGGAGGGCTACACACTTGTTTCTCTAACGGAGATCTTGAAGTAACGGTTGAAGAATGACAGCGCTGATTGGCTGAGACATCGCTGTGAGTTCACCAAGATGACGGAGAGTGGGAAGACATGTCCTAACGCAGTGGAGAACAGCCGGGCTGTAGGTCTGTTGACTACCCGTCCTGATGGGTTCTTCGCGATGAGACTTGAAGTTCCTGGCGCAACCGGCGGATGAACGTCAAAGCGCGTATGTCTTGTTCAAGCACATGGCGCAGGTACGCGTGCATGAACTCTTCCAGGTCCAAGAGTATATCCGAACGCCAGGGCAGCGAACGGGCCCGTTCAAATGTGGCCGTTTGCAGGAAACGCATCATTTTGAGGATGCGGGGGGGCAGCGCGCGGGAGCCCTTTTTGGTGGCGCCACACGTGGGACACAGAGCGCCTCCTTCTTCGGGCACCCAGTAGTTCGTCACATCCACTCGCAGCGGGGTTCCACACAGCGGACAGATATAGAGTTGGGGCTGGAAGCCGGTAATACGAAGGATGTGGGCTTCGAACCATCGGCTGACGATAAGCAAATTATCGCTGCTGTTGAGATAGGCAAAGGTCTCCAGGGCCAAATCAAACAGGGGACGGTCCGCTTCACCCTCTGGAGCAAAATGTCCCAGCAGTTCCGCAACATAATACGCATGTCCTGTACGCCGCAGGTTCTCCCGGATGCGGGGATACGCGTGCAATGTTTCCGCTTGTGTGATGATGTCCCATGTGCGGGCCTTGGCTACCTGGACTCGTACGTGGGTGAAGAGTTCCAAGTGGCCTGCTTTACGGCTGGTGATTTTACGCGCGCCTTTTGCGATAAGAACGACTTTCCCCCGGGTAGGGGTGAGCAAGGTGATCAGTCGATCCGCCTCGCCTTGGTCCCGCCGACGGATGACCAGGCCTGTGAGACGGTAACTGCGCTGTCGGCGCTCTTCTTGGGTCATCCTTCCCCCCAGTAACGTCCCCGATATCCTGATTGGGGGGGGACGTCCAGCACAAAGAACACCAGTTGCATGACTCGGGCGCGGTGCTCTAACCATATCCCGTGGGGATTATGAACGGTCAACAGGGCTTCTCCTCGACCCGAGTAGCCCGCGTCCCACAGTGCGGTCCCCACGTGAACACCCATGCGGAGGAGAGAGGAACGGGGTCGTGCAATCGCGTACACGTCCTTGGGGAGGTGGACCCGTTCGGCCAAACGGATGCGATACGTCCCCACGGGCAAGTGGACCCAGCCGTCCACCCCGAACGCAACCCGTGTACCCTGGGGGAGTACCGTACTTTCCGAGGCAAAGCCTATCCGGCCAACGCCGTCGATGACGTAGACCTCATCCACGGTCAGATCAATGCCGTGGGGCTGTATTTGCACCTGTTCATCCAGTAACCCTTCCACCAGAGGTGGGTTGGCCCGTACATAGCGTTGTAACTCCTCTCGCACCAACGTGCGCATGGGCTCCTCCTGATACACGGCTGACCGATGGACATGGTGAACCGGCTAAACTCCGCGAAATGCGATATATGTGGTCCATCTGATTCAGAGAGACGGAGTAGAAATAACCCACCATCCATTGCGAGTTCATCGTGTCTCGATTATACTCCCCCTGGTGGTTTGGCCCAATTTATCGGAATGGGGAAAAAGCGTCACGTCTTTCGCCGATTTTAGGAAGAAATTCAATCTTCAGAGTGCGGCTTTGGAGTGCGGTGACCTGTCA
>CAYPUG010000029.1:18738-24770 GCA_964413905.1 uncultured Anaerolineae bacterium
AGTGCGGTGACCTGTCATCGCTTTCATAGCATCGAGTGAAAGATGTTGGAATTCTGGTGGAATCGCATGGCATTACCAAAAGGGTGGTATCGGAAGCACAGAGTACATCACCTAGTCATCTTATTATCCGCCTGGGCTGTGCGCGCCTTTCACCTGGACGCGCAACCCCTTTGGCTGGACGAGGCGTTCAGCGTGTGGATGGCCGCGCACCCGGCACAGGAGATTCTGTTCTGGACGCGCACGCTTGATCAACATCCGCCCTTGTACTACCTCCTGCTGCACCTGTGGACGCGCGTGTGGGGCGATGGAGAGTGGTCCGTGCGGTTTCTCTCCTTGGCCGGCGGATGGCTGGCCGTGGCCCTGAGCATGGCCATAGCCCGACACCTGGGCGGACGACGGCTCATGGGCTTCAGCGGGATCCTGGTGGCATTTTCTCCGTTTTTCGTTCGTTACGCCCAGGAAGCGCGCATGTACGCGTGGGTGCTGTCCGCAGTGGCCCTGGGGTTATGGGGCGCGGTGCGGTTGTGGTACCGCCCCGATGATCGCTTTGGGGGGATAGCGCTTGTCCTGGGGAGTGCCCTGGCGGCCTGGTTGCACAACGTGGCGTTGCTCTTTCCTCTGGGTATCTTCCCTCTTTTAATCTGGCGTGCCCACCGTGTCCGAACACAAAGCCCTGCGTGGATCCTAAAGATGTTCGGGCTCTTCCTTCTTCTGTGGGGGGGATGGATTCCGGCGCTGGTAGGGCAGATTTGGAGGATGGCCCGACGGTTTTGGGTCCCCCCCCTTTCCGTATACCGGATGATAACCCTGCTTGCTTCCTTCTCTTGCCCCTTTTCTCCCACAGGCCTCATCGTGCGTCTATGTGCCCCCTTATGGATGCTCGGTACCTTGTGGGGGGGATGGCAACTCATACGACAGCCTCGCCCTCGCGACCGGGGTGCACTTTTGTTGCTCGTTACCGCGTGGGTTCCCTTGGTCATCGTTCTGCTCATCAGCCTGGTTCGCCCCATCCTTGTCCCTCGTGTATTGATCTGGCTCCTTCTCCCTGCGCTCATCATGCTTGCTTATGGCATTGCCTCTCTCTCTCAGCGTTGGCGCTATGTTCTCCTCTCCGCCATCGTGGTGATAAACGGCCTTTCGCTCCAGGGATACTTCGTGCGCTTTCACAAGGAGCCCTGGGATCAAGTGGCCGCGTACGTGGCCCATCACGTTCAGCCCGGGGATCTTCTGCTTTTTGAAGCGGGATGGGTCCGATTGCCTTTTGACTATTACTTCCGTGCGGATGTATCCCCTTTGGAGGAACATGGTCTCCCCGCGGATCCCTTTGTGACGGGAACCTTAGAGCCTCCTTTTCATGCGTCTGACATTCCGCGTCTGTTACACCTCATCACGGGCCGAGAGCGGGTGTGGGTGGTGTTGAGTCACGTTCCGTACACGGATCCGCATCGTCTGGCCGAACGGACTCTTCGAGCCCACCTGCAATGTCGTGAAGAGCGCTTTCAGGACATTCGCGTGTTGGAATGTTGGCCGTAAAAACGTTCATTCCCGAAGGGGTTTTTCAACGGTCTAACTCGTGAAGATGTGGTGTCGGCACTTGAGCCGTTGTATGCCCTTTTTAGAAGGCGAAGGATTGTCTTCGCCTACCCGCCTGCCCTGAGCGTGGGGCCACTGAAAAGCCTTGGCTCCCCGAAGGTGCTTTGCCGTCCGCGGGGATACGTGGTACACTAGGGACCCCCGGTATCGTGGGTAGAGCCCACCACGAAGTGTTCATCCACATGGGTTGAACGGCAAAGGCTTAGACCCAACCGGGTAGGTGAAGGCGTACGGTTGTGCGTCTGCCGGAAGGAGCGCATTATGGCACAGGCATTGTACCGAAAATACCGGTCACAGACGTTCGAGGAAGTGGTGGGGCAGGAACATGTGACCACCACCTTGCGTAATGCAATCCGTGAGGGACGCATTGCTCACGCGTACCTGTTCAGTGGGCCGCGTGGGACGGGAAAGACGAGCACCGCGCGCATCTTGGCGAAAGCGGTCAATTGTCTGAACCCCGATCCGGACAAGCGTCCGGACAACACATGTCCCATCTGCACGGCCATCAATGAGGGGAGTTTAGTGGACCTGGTGGAGATGGACGCTGCCTCTCACACCAGCGTGGATCACATCCGCGAACTCATCGAACGGGTGAACTTTGCCCCCTCGGTGGCCCGTTACAAAGTGTACGTGATTGACGAAGCGCACATGCTCTCCAACGCGGCCTTCAACGCGCTACTCAAGACGTTGGAAGAACCCCCTCCCCACGTGATCTTCGTCCTCGCAACCACCGAGCCCCACAAAATTCCCGAGACCGTCCTTTCCCGTTGCCAGCGGTTTGACTTTCGGCGCATTCCCGCGGCGCGCATCGTTGAGCACCTGGAGTACATTTTGGACCAGGAGGGCCGTGTTGCGGATCGGGCTGCCCTGGAACACATCGCGTTGGCGGCCGAGGGATGTATGCGCGACGCGGTAAGCTTGCTGGATCAGCTGCTCTCCTTTGGGGGACCTCGTGTCACTCTAGAACAGGTGGAGGCCGTCCTAGGCGTTGTGCCCGGTGCTACCCTGAGCCGGTTTGTAGACGCGTTGGCCGCACGTGATACTGCGGCCCTACTTCAAGAACTCCACACCCTGGTCGCCCGGGGCGTTGAATTGCGTCAGTTCACCGAGCAGTTCGTGAGATATTTACGGGATGTGCTTCTGGTGAAAGTCGGGGGGCCCTCTGCCTTGTCGGACATGCCTGCGGAACGGGCAGACGTGATTCAACGCCAGGCCTCGGTCCTGGATACCCGGCACCTCATCGCGGCCATTCGACGTCTAAACGAGACTTACCAGGACATCCGCAGTGGGATCGAGGCTCAACTGGCCCTTGAATTGGCTCTTGTGGAAGTGGCCACGTGGTCTTCGGCCGAGCGGGTTACGCCTGCTGCGGAGAAAAATGTGAAGGCAGAGAAGACGAGCGGCCCTACGTCCCGCGAGACAACAGTCATCCCAGAGACGGAAGTTCCTCCGGGAGATGAGGAAGTGATGGCCTTGTTGCGCAAGCGGTGGAAGCACGTCATTCATTGGTTCCGGGACAAGCGACGGTTCAAGATCCAGGCGGCTTTGGGGAATGCCCGCCCGGCGCGCGTGGATAATGACGTGGTGTACTTGGTGTTCAAACACCAATTTTCCTTGGAGATGGTCCAACGTCCGGAGAATCTCCGTCAAGTGGAGGCGGTCATCTCTCAGGTGTTGGGTAAACGCTATCAGGTGGTTTGTGCGTTGGAAGGGGATTACGCGGCTCTCAGCGGACAGGGAGAGACCCCTTCGCGTTCGGAAGGACCGCAAAGCCGGATGTCCGAAGTGCTGCAGGATGAACTGGTTCAGGAAGCGGTGCGTCGTGGTGGACGCATCTCCAAAGTGGAATAAATCCGGAAATTGTAAGCAAATCGTCATATCCTTCACCGGTAGAATCTGGTAAGATGATATGGGTTGAGGAGGTTATTGATGGCACGACCGAAAAAGCGTAAACCTGCTCGTGGATCTCGGCCTGCAGGCCTGGGCGGTGGTCTGGGAACCCATCCCATGGACTTGATGGCCCAGGTCCAGAAGGTCCAAGAGGAAATGGCCCGGGTGCAAGAAGCATTGGCCGAGGAAACACTGGAAGTGACGGTGGGAGGCGGGGCCGTCAAGGTCGTTATTACCGGCCAACAAGTCGTGAAGGCGATAAAGGTGGACCCGGATCTGCTGGACCCGGATGAGGTAGACATGTTAGAAGACCTTTTGTTAGCCGCGGTGAACCAGGCGATTGAACGTTCGCAAGCGCTCGCTGCGGAACGGATGCAAGCGATCACCGGTGGTCTTTCCATCCCTGGCTTGTTGTGAAGAGCGATGACCCATACACCTCCAACCGACCCGGTTGAACGGCTGATAGACGCGTTTACCCGCCTTCCCGGCATTGGCCCGAAAACAGCGGCACGTTTGGCCTATTTCCTCCTGCGCGCACCTGATGAAGTGGCGCTGGAATTGGCCGAAGCGATAAAAGCGCTTAAGGAGCGGGTTCATTACTGTCGTCGTTGCTTTAACGTGGCCGAAGGGGATCTGTGCCCTATCTGTGCCGACCCGACCCGAGATCAACGCACCATTTGCGTGGTGGAAGAGCCGTTGGATGTGGTGGCTTTAGAGCGATCCGGCGCGTACCGCGGGGTATATCACGTGCTTCACGGGGTTATCAATCCCCTGGAAAATGTCGGGCCGGAAGATTTACGCATTAAGGAACTGGTGGAGCGAGTTCGCCAAGAAGACGTCGAAGAAATTATTCTGGCCACGAACCCGAACATGGAGGGAGAGGCCACGGCCATGTACATTGCCCGCCTCCTCGAGCCGTTTGGTGTGCGCATCACCCGGTTGGCCCACGGCCTACCTGTGGGAGGGGACTTGGAGTACGCGGACCAACAGACCTTGGCCCGGGCGTTGGAAGGACGTCACGAATTTCGCTAAAACGTGCGAGTGTATGGAGGCAGGGTTAAGCAGGGGCTTATGTGTGGGAAGGCGATTTCTGATGTACACAACAAGACCATGGTAAACGTTCCGCCGTCCGGTGATCAGGTGTGGGCAGAATATGCCCAGGCGTTGTTAAGTGCTGTTTCGGTGGAGGATGTGACTGCCGCGTTGCAACACAGCCTCCTCCGCTTAGGGTATCCGGTCACCGCGTGTTATGTATCCCCAGACTTCCCCGCGTCGGCCTCGTGGGTTACGCCCGTTGTGGAAGGGGAGTGGTTTCTGGCTTTAGAAATGGCCGACCCCTCCTCCTTAAGGAATGTTCAGGCTTACGTCACCTTGGCTCTTACCACGTTGAAGCGTCTTCTCCTGGAAGAAAAGCGCCGGCGGATGTTCTTGGAGGCACTGGACACGCTCAGTTCCTTAGCACACCCGGACGAGATCTTGAGAGTGTTGGCGGCCACATTATCCTCATTGTTCGAATTGCCCCATGTTCGCGTGTTTCGTTATCGACCCGAATGGGGGGGCGTGGAATTGGTGGCCCTGGCGGATGCGGTGCCTACCCCCTTGAACCCCAGGCGGGTATTTGATCCCGAGGAATTGCCTACGTTGTGGAATGCCTTGGAGAACGGTGTGGCCGAGGTTGTCCCCTTGGATCCCGGGGATGAATGGGAGCAATCGGATGTATTACAGGTGACCGTCCCTTATGTAGGCGTGGTGCCATTTTGGATCAGCACCCGGGAAATGGGCGCGGTGGTGGTGGCCTTGTCCCGAGAGGAGGATAAGGTGTGGGAGCGGCCTTTCTTTCAAGCCCTGCTTCATCACACGGCCGTGGCCGTCGAACGGACCGAAGTGTTTCAGGAATTGGCACTGGCCCGGCAAGAAGCGGACTTGCTTCTGGATAAAACGTTTACCGCTATTGTGCTGATTTCCTCAGATTACCGAGTTAAGCGGGTGAATCCCGCGGCTGCGCTCTTGCTCAACGTCGCCTCAGACCAGATGTTGGGGCGCCCGGTGACGGAGTTAATGGGTGAGGACATTCTACACCTCCTGAAGCAGGAGGAACGGCAAGAGGTACAGGAGTGGACCGTTGTGTTGCCTGACGGTCAGACCCGAGATGTGCTCTTGGGCATTACCCGCCTGCCCCGGAACCGAACGGGGGAGTTGGGCGATTACCTGATTAACATGGTGGACATTTCTGAACGGAAACGACTTGAGCGATTGCGGGAGCGCATGTTGGCCAACGTTTCCCATGAGTTGCGTACGCCTATCGCGGTCATTCGCGGGTATGCGGAATTGCTGCAGGAGATGGGAGAGACTGTGGACCCCACGTTTATGCAAGAAGCGTTGAATTCCATCGTACACCGGGCCGATGAGTTGTTGTTTATGGTCGAACTGTATTTGGACATGGCGAACTTGGAATCCGGGGAATACATCCTGCGACCCGAGATGGTCTCAGTTCGGTCGGTGATTGATCACGTATGGCGGACCTTAACCCGGGGATTTACTTCGCCCCG
>CAYPUG010000030.1:0-24765 GCA_964413905.1 uncultured Anaerolineae bacterium
ATAGGGGTGACCAATAGGCCACTCATAGGCTGTGGCCTCGCGGTCGGAGCCTGGATGGGGATGCCCGGAAATGCTCGACTGCTCACAAAGATACATATGCCGATGCTCAACGCGTAGAGAACGGTGATGCGGGTTGCACGTTTCATCTTGTCCTTCATGGTGAAACATTATAGCATATAGATATTGAGCAGGCGAGTTCGGTCATCTGCTCAATAGGGCCCGTCTAGGACGGACTATATAGGCCATCGTGGGCACCCGATCGGGACGGCTTCTGTTGAGCCAGAGGCTTTAGCGTTCAGCTTGCTGTCAAACCGGCAAAAAGGTGTGCGTCGGAGTAGGAATAGGGTATGCACATTGATATTATTACGCTTTTCCCCAACATGTTCCGTGGGCCTTTTGAGGAGAGTATTATCCGACGGGCCCAGGAAATGGGGGCGTTGAGTATTACCGTTCACAATCTTCGGGTGTTTGGATTGGGCAAACATCGGCAGGTGGATGATGTGCCCTATGGAGGGGCTGCCGGAATGCTTCTGCGTCCGGAACCTATTGTGGCCGCGGTAGAAAGCATATTGGATAGGCCGGTGTTCCGGGGAGTGGGGGAGGACGTCGATATGAGCACCTTGCCTCCCATTATTCTGTTAACCCCCCAAGGGCGACCGCTCACTCAATCGGTGGTTAAGGAGTTGGCCCAGCACCCGCGTTTGATTCTCATTTGTGGTCGCTACGAAGGGGTGGACGAGCGGGTGCGGGAATTTTTAGTGACGGATGAGATATCTATCGGAGATTACGTGCTTTCCGGGGGAGAACTGGCAGCAATGGTGGTCGTCGATGCCATATCTCGAGTACTTCCCGGTGTGTTAGGATATGAGCGGGGAGCAGAGGAGGACTCCTTTGCCAGCGGCCTTTTGGAGGGGCCTCAATACACGCGTCCACCGGAGTTCCGAGGGCGCTCAGTGCCGGATGTGCTTCTTTCCGGTCATCATGCCCGCATCGCGGCTTGGCGACGGGAACAATCTCTTAAGCGCACACGTGAACGGCGTCCCGATCTCTTGGAAGAACAGAAATGACCGAAAAACCGCAGGTGCACCTGATATGGCCGGTAGAGCGCCTTTCGTCCCCGCCCCCGGTTTACGTGCCCGAGGGATATATCCTGCGCTTGTACCGGCCCGGCGATGAACCTTTCTTCTTTGAGGTGATGGAACAGGCAGGCTGGCCGGGCTGGAATGAAAAACGACTACGGCCCTGGCAGGAGCGTCTTTTACAGGATGGTTGGTTTATGGTGGTTCATCTGGAAAGTGAACGTCTTGTGGCCACCGCGATGGCTTTACAGGATTGTGAGGAGTTCGGCGAACCGGGCGGGGAAATAGGGTGGGTCGCGTGTGTTCCCTCCCATCGGCGTCGTGGCCTGGGGACGGCGGTCACTGTGGCTGCCCTCCGTCGACTGTTGGCGGAAGGATTCCGGTATGTGCATCTCTATACAGAACCTTGGCGTACCGGGGCGCTGGCTATGTATCGCCGCTTAGGATTTGTGAGTGTGCAAGGAGATTGCTTTCAAGGTGGGAATCGGGTAATATAGGCACTAAAACACTTCGGTAACGCATCGCCGCTTTGATAGCCGTAATATTAATAACGCGTGCCCAAAGTCAGCGAAATCGTCATAAAAGTGGGGTTTTGAAAAGATCCGGCATATATCCCTAAGGAGGGAGGAATGATGTACGGATACGGATTGTATTTCCTGTTCGCGTTGCCTGCGTTGATTTTAGGTCTGTACGCACAATACAAAGTCCAACGGGCTTTTGAAAAATACTCACGAGTGCGCACTTGGCGAGGGATTACCGGGGCCCAAGCCGCCCGCTATATTCTCGATGCGTTTGGTTTACATGACGTGAGGGTGGAGGAAGTCGGGGGCTTTCTTTCCGATCATTACGATCCGGTTCATCGCGTGCTGCGCTTGTCTCCTAAGGTAGCACGCACGCCGAGCATTGCGGCTGTGGGGGTGGCCGCCCATGAAGCCGGGCATGCTATTCAACATGCGCAAGGGTATTGGGCGTTGCAATTGCGCTCTGCTGCCGTTCCCACTGTACAGTTTGGTTCCTGGTTGGGCCCCCTCATCTTCATGTTAGGACTTTTCGTGCGCATGACGAGTTTGGCCTGGTTGGGGGTTATTCTTTTTTCCGCGACGGTGGTTTTTGCACTGATTACGCTTCCGGTAGAGTTTGATGCCAGCGCTCGCGCAAAGCGTATTTTAGTAGAGCAAGGGTTAGTGTTGCCTGAAGAAATGCGAGGCGTCAATGAGGTTTTGGATGCAGCGGCCTTGACGTATGTGGCGGCTGCTATTCAGGCGATCAGTACACTATTGTATTATGTGTTCATCCTCGCGGGTATGTCCCGACGAAATGATTAGAAGATCGGGACATTTTGTGGGAGAGGGAAGAAATCTGTGCGCTTTTCGCCGCCGGGAAGGTATCGATCTCGCCACGTTGCTTTCTTGAGTGGAAGCGGACGTTCATAAGGACGTATCTCGGGGGACACGAGAATGGAAGAGCGGAATTACAGCATTTTAATTGTGGGCACCTTAGGACTTTTGCTGTTGCTGTTTTTGTGTCTTTGTTCCGCGGCGTCTTACGTCGTCGGGACGGAACTGCTCGGTGATTTAAACCCCCAGGCCACGGCGCCTGTGGTTGTCATCACGCGAGTTATTACACCTTCCGGCCAGAATCCATCTCTTCCCCCGACATTTGCTCCTCTGACTCCGCGACCAGGGGGAGTAGTATCAACGCCTGTTTGGCAACCAACGCCTCTTCCGTATGACCCGGACGCGGACTATGAAACTCGCTTGCTGGTCGGTATTTATGCGGCGGTTAACCCCTCTGTGGTGTACATTGAGACAGAGGAGGGAAGCGGGTCCGGCTTTGTTTGGGATTCCGACGGGCACATTGTAACGAATTTTCACGTGGTGCACGGCGCGGAACAAATCGTAGTGAAGTTTTGGGATGAGCGTGAGGCGCAGGCGACGTTGGTGGGAGAGGATGCGGATAGCGATCTGGCGGTTATTCGGGTTCCCTCTGAAGGGATTGATCTTCGTCCGGTACGGCTGGGAGATTCTACGAACTTGCATGTGGGTGAGCGTGCTATCGCGATCGGGAATCCTTTCGGACTAGAGGGGACGATGACGACGGGCATTATCAGCGCGTTGGGACGAGGAATATCGGCTCCGAGTAACTATATTATTCCTGAAGCCATTCAAACGGATGCTGCGGTGAATCCCGGAAACTCGGGCGGGCCGTTGCTTAACGCGCGAGGGGAAGTCATCGGTATTGTGGCTCAAATCCGCTCGCCAGTGCGAGCGAATGCGGGTATCGGTTTCGCGGTGCCCATTCACATCGCGAAGCGGGTTGTCCCGGCGTTGATCAAAGAGGGCAAATACGAACATCCCTTCATCGGCATCCGCGGTCTCACCCTTTCTCCCCAATTGAACAAAGCGTTGGGTTTGCCGCCGGATCTTCGGGGCGCCTATGTCTTGGAGGTGCTCCCCGGTTATCCGGCGGAAAAGGCCGGCATCCGGGGAGGGCGTGAGCGCGTGGATTATCCCCTGGGTCAGGATGAGAATGGCGCGACCATGTACCTGAAAAAGGGCGGCGACGTCATCATTGCCATTAACGATCAGCCGGTGCACAAGTTTATTGACTTGCTGGTGTATTTGTACCGTTACGCTTCTCCCGGCGATACAGTGATATTGACGGTTTTGCGTGATGGGAAGGAGTTACGTATTCCGGTCACGCTCGGGGTTCGTCCTCATCAGTAGCCTTGGCCGTTCTGTCGGAGGGTGCTGCAATTTGGATGTTGATGTTCGGCATTTCTTCCGGCTTTTCGGTCAGGAGGATGGTGAGCGTTGAGAGGAGCAAGTCAGCAGCCGTTGTGGGTAATCCGTAGTCCTTGATGATTTTCTCCAGGAGCTGTAGGCGTTGTTGAAGTATTTTTTTGTTCGCTCGTGTTTCTTCCAGTATCTGTTGGAGATGTTGGGCGGATGGGGTGGGCCGAAAGTCCAGCAGGTGGACATTATTTTCTTCGATGATGATGCCCCAAGGAGCTAATCTATCGGCCAACCGCCTTTGGAACACTTTCACCAGGTTGACCGTATTCTTCTGCCAGTGTTTGTAGGTTTTCTCGGCCAACAGTTTTCGTAGAACATCCTGCCCTGTGGATTGGACGCGTTGTCGCCATTTTTCTGGAGAGAAGTGATAGAGTTCGGCCAAGTACGCCTCTTCAGGAACACGTTCTTGTGTAGTCTTCTTGCCTGACTGCTCTAGTATGTCTCCTCGGTCGCGTTTTGGGGCATGGTTCCTCGGTTGAAATTTTCCCCGCTTTTGGGCGGCTCCCCGGTTCTCTTCTTGTGTGCTTTTCGGCTCGGGGGGCGGATGGCCGACATTCCACGCTTCTATGTGATAAGTGACCATAAATGTGCAATTGACGGGCTTGGATTTGGTGGGAGCATTGAGCACAGAGATTCGGGCCTGGTAGTGGGTGATGGGAATTTCCTGTATAACACGGTCCCACAATGGCAGGATGTACCACGTTTGTCCGGGTTTCACGACGGCGATGAATTGTTCCTTTATTTTCCCAAAAGGCCGGGTGTACACTACCCCCGCGGCATAAGAGGGCGCCTTGTATATGGCGAGAAGCAAGAGAACGCTTCCCATGAGAAGTCCTATGACCACTCCGCAGGACGTTAACAGAGCAAAATATTGAATTGCGAAGGGGAGCCGACTAATGAGTATCATCCAAACGCCCAGGAAGAGAAATTCCAGGAGGAAGAGCACGAAGATAATGGAGGTGCGTCGGTTGGTGGCATGGATGTTCCCCGTGCGTGCACTATCGGCAGGTGGCTGTGAAGATGCGTTAGGTCGGGCTCGGGCGTTGGGTTCCATGGGTTTGTTCCTTTACCTTGGAGAGAGCCATACGATTATTTGACATACCGTCAAGTATGTCGAAGTGCGATTACAAATTTCCCTAATATAGTATAACATACCTGTGCAAGACGGCCGTTGAATAATTTGACCCAACGCATTGAAAGCGTGTAGGATGATTTCCTTGGGTGGTCGATCCGATGTGCTCAATTTGTGTGAGGAGCAACCTGAATGCCCATCGATCATGCTCTTCTGGGAGAAGCGGCTGCATTGGCCGCTTCGGTGTGCTTTACTTTTGGCCCCACCCTTTTCACCTTGGCGGGGCGCCAAGTAGGCGGGGTGGTTGTCAATCGAATGCGTCTCTTCCTGGGCGCGTTGTATTTCCTCGTCCTGCATTGGCTTTACTACGGCGTCCCGTTTCCCTCCATCTCAGTGCAGCCCTTCCTTTACTTTCTGGCGTCGGGCGTCCTTGGGATGGCCTTGGCGGATACCTTTATGATGCAGGCGTTCGTGTGCTTGGGGCCGCGAGTCACGTTATTAATTCTGAATCTTTCGCCGGCTCTGGCCACACTGGTGGCTTGGATCGTGTTCGATGAACACCTGGCTTTATCCCAATTAGCCGCTATCGGGGTTGTATTAAGTGGGGTGAGTTGGGTTCTTCTGGAACAGGCGGACGCTGATGAGACGGGTGTTCAAAAGCGCCGATACAGTGCTCGAGGCGTTTTATACGCGTTCATTGCCGCTATCGTTGGAACCGGAGGGACATTGCTGGCGAAGCAGGGATTACGCCTTGGGATTTCTCCTCTCTCCGGTGCTACGGTGCGAATTGTAGGGGGAATGTTTGGAGTATGGCTATGGACGTTAGCCCGTGGGGATGTTCGTATAACGTTGAATGCCTATCGTTTGGCCCCCTCCGCTTTAGGGTATGCCGCGTTGGGTGTGTTGATCGGCCCGGTGTTGGGTATGTTGCTCATGCTTTTTTCTCTGCAGCGGATCCCTGTGGGCGTTGCGATGACGTTGACCTCCTTACCTCCGGTGTTGTTGCTTCCGGTCGAACATTGGGTATTTGGTGAACGAATAACACGGCGGGCGGTGTCGGGAACGGTGCTGGCTACTGCCGGAGTGGTGTGGTTGTTCATCACATGAGGTCCTTATACGGAGGCAATTCATGCGCGTGAAAACGTCACGGAATGTGATCGTCTTGGGCGTTGTGTCCTTTCTGAACGACGTGTCCAGCGAAATGACGCTCACAATTTTGCCGTTGTTCTTGGCGAATGTCCTAGGAGCCCCCACCGCGGTCATCGGGCTTATCGAAGGCGTTGCCGAGACAACAGCCAGTTTAGTGAAGGTGTACGCGGGGTGGCTGTCCGACAAGGTGAGAAAACGTAAATCTCTGGCGTTAATCGGCTACGGAGTGTCCGCTTTTAGTAAGCCTCTTTTGTATTTTGCCCGGTCTTGGATGGTTGTAGGGTTCATCCGATTTGCCGATCGGGTGGGCAAAGGTATCCGCACGGCGCCCCGTGATGCGTTGATCGCCGACTCCAGCACGCCCGAACGGCGTGGCTTAAGTTTTGGATTGCATCGTGCCTTGGATACGGGCGGGGCAGTTGTAGGCCTTTCCCTGGCCGCCTTGGTGATCTACTTGGGCCAGCAAGGCGCTTTGACGCTGGAGCGCTCTGTGTTCCAACGGTTGGTGCTCATTGCGGCCATCCCCGGTTTTCTGGCCGTCCTGACGTTAGCTTTTGGTGTGGTTGACGTATCGCCCAGGTCTTTGGGGCATACGGTGGCGCCGTTGTATGTGCAATGGCGTGGTTGGGATAAGCGTTTCTATGGGTTCCTAGCTGCGGTCGTGCTTTTTACTTTGGGGAATTCGTCGGACGCGTTTTTGGTGTTACGAGCCCAGACCTTGCACGTCGCTGCGGCCTTTATCGTTGTTCTGCTCATTGTACAGAATGTCACATACGCGTTGGTGGCGACGCCCGCGGGCGCCTTGTCCGATCGTTGGGGCCGTAAACGTTTGATACTGATGGCGTGGGTCCTCTATGCGTTGGTATATCTGGGGTTTGCCCTGGCGCAGAGGGCCTGGCACGCGTGGGCATTGTTTGCCATCTACGGTATTTACTACGGGATTGCGGAAGGAGTGGGCAAGGCTTTGGTTGCCGATATCGTAGCGCCGGAGCGCCGCGGTACTGCGTACGGCCTCTATCACACGGCCGTGGGATTAACCGCGTTCCCGGCCAGTTTGATAGCAGGCATCTTGTGGCAAGGTGTGGGAAGTTGGTCCGGTTGGGGACCCTCAGCGCCCTTTTTCTTTGGCTCCCTTATGGCTCTAGGGGCGAGTATAGTGCTATGGCGTGGAACATAGTGGGGGCAGGAATGAAAAAAGGCGGCACATAGATATGCCGCCTTGGTGGCACGGGCGGGAGGACTCGAACCCCCAGCCTGCGGTTTTGGAGACCGCTGCTCTGCCAATTGAGCTACGCCCGTTCATCTGCGGATATTGTAGCGCATACATGTGGCTTTGTCAATTTCTGCAGGGCTTCGATTGGGGCTCATCCATGCTAAAATTTGCCGGGCGGATTGACTGCAAAATTCCGCTCGCATACGTGGCTTTAAAAAGAAGGGGATGTCTCCTCAAACGAGGCCAGGCGTCAGGAGGAGACGCAAATCGCCCACAATGATGATGACAATTACGATAATCTGACGTATTCTATACGATGCAGTGTGAGCAGCATCTATTCCATGGTCGATTTACCTTGGGAGGCACGGTAGATGAAATCTAGACGTGCAGGTATGGACGGCGTCAAGTGGCCTCGATGGGTTTGGATAGCCTTAGTTGTGGGGGGATTCCTTACATTGGTTATTGTCGTGTACGCAGCGCCGCGGCGTATGTCATCTACATCCTCGACGTCCCTAATGGTTGCTTTTTCTCACAAGACGCATGTAGATAAAGGAATTGACTGTTTATACTGTCATTCTAATGCGTCACGTGGAGATGTGGCTTCAATTCCTAGCGTGGAAAAATGTATGGGGTGCCATCAAGTGGTTACACCTGCGGACCCTAAAGAGCGCGCGGAAGTAGAGAAGATAAGGAGGGCGTGGGCCCAGGGGAAACCTTTGCGATGGCCCCGAAGGATAGACCAGCCCGATTTTGTGTATTTCAGTCATCGCCCTCACGTTCGTGCTGGGGTGCAATGCGAGGCTTGTCATGGAGATGTAGGAAGTGTAGATATGCCGAAACGTGATTTTCATATGACCATGGGCTTTTGCCTGGATTGTCATCAGCAACAGGATCCGGCGAAGGTGGATAAATTGATAGATTGTGCAACCTGTCATAAGTAGGGAGCAAGAAATATGTTAAAGAAGGGACTGACGCGTCGTCAATTTCTGCAAGGAACGGCTGCGGCGGGAGTGGCACTTGCTATCAGCGGATGCACTCTATCCCTGCAGAGACAGGAGTACTTGGAACCCTATGTTCACATGCCGGAGTTCGCCTTGCCCGGTGAGAGTGTTTGGTATGCCACCACATGCCGAGAATGTCCTGCCGCGTGTGGCTTAATTGTTCGTGTGCACCAGGGCCGGGCGAAGAAGGTGGAAGGTCACCCTCTTCATCCTGTGAACGAGGGTAAAACATGTGCCCGTGGACAGGCCGCCTTGCAAGCGTTGTACAATCCCGATCGTTTACGGGGTCCAGTTTCCCAATCTCAACGGCAAAGTCGCCGGTTCACCCCCATTGATTGGCATACCGCTCTCAACACCCTTTTCGATAAGATTACGCAAACCATCCCGCAACGCATTGTGTTCCTCGGTGGCGAGATTCCCCACCATGTGTTGTGGATTGTGGAAACGTTTCTACAATCTCTAGGCGCGCCTCCACCGATTGTTTATCCTCCGCATGCTGCTTGGGAGGGGCGGCGAGTGCTTCAATGGGTGAATAGGGCACTTTTTGGTGAGGAACGTCTGCCCGTCTACGATTTGGCCAACGCCGATGTGGTGTTTTCTTTCAGTGGGGGCTACCTGAGCACGGAGTGGTCTCCTGTTCACTATAACCGGGCCTACGGGCGTATGCGTGGACGTCAAGATCGGGGAGGTACGCGGGGGATTGTGGTGCATTTTGAACCCCGTCTTTCTCAGACGGGCGCATCGGCCGATCGATGGGTGCCCCTTCGGCCAGGAACGGAAGGGCTTGTCGCGTTGGCACTGGGTCGTTTACTTCTGGATAAAGGTTGGGCCCGTCATCATGCGGTGGCCGAGTTCTTTGCCGACGTTGATGTGGAGGCGCTCGCAGCAGCATCCGATGTGAATCTCGATGACTTGCATCGCTTGGCAGAGGTTTTCGGCCGAGCGGAGGCCCCGCTGGCGATTCCTGGAGGTGCTGTGGCCGCCCACCGGGGTGGGTACGGGGCGGTTCTGGCCGTCCAGATGTTGAACGTTCTGATGGATAACTTGGGACGTCCGGGCGGGCTTTGGTTAGCGCCTGATCCGGTCATTGATGGGGTAACCCCGCGAACACAGCCGGCTGCTTTTAGCGACATGGTGAATCTTGTGCGCCGCATGCAGTCGGGGGATGTCGACTTGTTACTCTTGGATGGCAGTAACTTGGCACATTCCTTGCCTGCCAGCCTGGGCTTTGCCGACGCGGTCCAACATGTAGAAACGGTCATCTCCTTCAGCAGTTTTGTGGATGAAACCAGTGTTTTGGCCGATTACATTTTTCCTGCCCATACTCCCCTGGAAAGTTGGGGATATCAAGTGGTGGACAACGGCACCGATCGGCTGGTTGTCAGCGGACAGCAACCGGTGGTTCAACCTTACTATGACACGCGTGACGTGGCCGATGTCTTCTTGTTCTTGGCCCAAGCCATCGACCCTATAAAAGAGGCTTTACCATGGCACAACGTCGTGGATTTCATCGAATCGCGCTTGTCGGTAATTCGTGATCTGGACCTTGAGGGATCGTATGTCCTGGAGAATCAAGCCGAGGCGTGGGCCCATTGGCGTGCGTTTGGTGGTTGGTGGTCTAAAGCACCCATGTGGGAAGCACCCTCCCCGAGGGGTGTCATTTCTCAGGTTGAGCGTTGGGGACCCGAATTCGACGGTGGGCCTGAATATCCCTTTGTCCTTTATCCATACGAGTCGCCTACGTTGACCGATGGACGCGGCGCGAATAGGCCCTGGTTGCAGGAGTTGCCCGATCCCATGACAACCGGCATGTGGCGTACCTGGGTAGAGTTACATCCTGAGACCGCCCGCTCCCTCGGTGTGCGTCAGGATGATGTGGTGCGAGTGGTTTCCCCTTATGGGGCTATTGAAGCGATTGTCTACGTGTATCCCGCCATCCACCCTCATGTGGTAGCCATCCCTTTGGGACAGGGACATACGGATTATGGACGTTACGCTCAAGGGCGCGGGGCCAATCCCCTCGCCTTGTTGGGGATTTCGATGGTGGAGAGGACCAACGATCTGGCTTGGTTGAGCGTGCGGGTACGGATTGAACCTACTGGACGTCGTCAACCTCTCCCTCGCTTGGAGAATAACGCCGGTGTTGATAGAGCGCGCGAGGTCGGGTTGCCCGGATAAATTGTTGAAGAAACGGGCCCCTGCGCTTTAGGACGTGATATGGAGGAGCCGGAATGAGCAGTTATCAAGAG
Source organism: uncultured Anaerolineae bacterium (assembly GCA_964413905.1). GTDB lineage: Bacteria > Chloroflexota > Anaerolineae > JAADDB01 > JAADDB01 > CAYPUG01. The sequence goes on from CAYPUG010000030.1 coordinate 10,559, forward strand.
AAAACGAATGAGCATCGCTGGGCAATGATTGTCGATGTGGATAAATGTACGGGTTGCGGGGCATGTATTACGGCATGTTATGCCGAAAACAATATCCCGGTGGTGGGTGAAGAAGAGGTACAAAAGGGCCGCCACATGGGATGGATTCGGATTGAGCGCTATTGGGAAGGGGAGTACCCGAACATTCGGGCTCGCTTCTTGCCCGTCATGTGCCAGCAGTGTGGTGAAGCGCCGTGTGAACCCGTGTGTCCGGTATTTGCCACATATCATAGCGCTACGGAACACATAAACATTCAAGTGTATAATCGATGTGTGGGCACGCGTTTTTGTGCGAATAACTGCCCTTATATTGCTCGTGTGTTTAATTGGTATGATCCGGTCTTCCCTGAACCCCTGCACGAGCAACTGAATCCCGATGTGACGGTGCGTTCCCGGGGCATTATGGAAAAGTGCACATTTTGCATCCAGCGTATTCGGCAGGTTGAGGCTGAAGCGGAATCTGAAGGCCGCTCTATCGAAGACGGAGAGGTCCAACCTGCATGCGTGCAGGCGTGTCCGACCGAAGCGCTCGTCTTTGGGGATTTGAACGATCCCAACAGTAAAGTCGCTCGCCTTGCCCAAAGCCGCCGGGCATTCCGTTTGCTGGAGGATTTGGGAACGGAACCGGCTGTAATTTACCTCAAAGGAGGGGATGCCCATGTCGTCTGAGCACCGCCACGCGGAGGAATTGGCCCATTTGGAACGGGAACTTAGAGCGAGCGATCTGCTCCTTGACCGCCGGTCTCGCGAGGAAATGAATTATGAGGTCATGCACGCGATGGAGCGTATCAGTCTAGGGTGGTTGTTAACCGCCTTTGTGCTTGGGGGACTGGTGTTTTTAGGCTTGGGGGTGGCATGGGCTTATCAGATGAAATGGGGGCTGGGCGTTGCTGGGATTAATCGTCCTGTGTTTTGGGGGGTGTACATTTCGAATTTCGTGTTCTGGATCGGCATTAGTCATGCCGGGACCCTGATTTCGGCCATCTTGCGCTCTGTGGGGGCGGAATGGCGTCGGCCTATTACTCGCGCCGCGGAAGCAATGACGGTTTTTGCCCTTATTGTCGCCGGCGTGTATCCGCTGCTTCACATGGGGCGGGCCTGGCGGTTTTATTGGATGTTACCCATGCCCAATCAACGGTCAATGTGGCCTAATTTCCGGTCGCCTTTGATGTGGGACATGATGGCCATCATCACATATTTGACCGGTAGCATCATTTTTTTGTACTTGCCTTTAATCCCAGATTTGGCCATGGCGCGAGATCATTCGAAAACCCGCTTTCGTCGGCGTTTGTTCCATGTGCTCTCCCTCGGCTGGCGTGGTACTGAGCCGGAATGGACGCATCTTCATGTGGCTATCACCATATTTACGTTTATCATCATTCCGGTCGCGGCTTCTGTGCACACGATTGTGTCATGGGATTTCGCGATGAGCAATGTACCCGGTTGGAAGAGCACCATTTTTGGTCCTTACTTTGTCGTGGGAGCGATTTATTCCGGGGTTGGGGCTCTCGGTGTCGTTCTCGTGTTAGTGCGAAAGTTCATGGGCTTTCACTATTACTTGCGGGCACAGCACTTCGATAATCTTGGCAAGATTATGTTGACGATGACTTTCTTTTGGACCTATTTCTGGTTCAACGGGTATTTGACCGAGTGGTATGGTGCAGACACCGCGCTGGACTTTTTGCGAGAGTTTATAACGTATCGGGGTGGGGCTGCGCCTTTGTTCTATGGGATGTTAGTGACGAACATCCTCATCCCGATTTTGTTACTTTGGTCGCGGAAGGGGCGTACGACCCCTTGGACGTTGGCCTTGGCCGGAATGTCTATCAACATGGGTATGTATTTAGAACGGTATATCATTGTGCCTGTGACTCTATCCCGTAATCGATTCCCTTTTATGTGGGGACATTACGTTCCTTCACCGGTGGAAATTCTCATCAGCATAGGATCGCTTTCTTTATTTATTTTGTTGTATGTTCTCTTCTCTCGTGTGGTTCCGCTGATCTCCGTATGGGAAATTCAAGAAGGGCAAGTGATGCACGTGATTCGCCGTGTCGGGAAGACATTGGTCCCCGGGGTGATTCATTGGCACAAGGCTGAATAAAAAGGAGGGATAGAGGTCTTCATGGGAACACGATACCTTGCTCTGTTTGATGATGTGGAACAGGTTGTCGAGGCCTTGACCGCGTTAAGGATGATCGGGATCCCCGAAGATGACATCGCAGTTATCTCGGGGATTCCCATCGCGTCTGCAATTTTAGGACGTCCTAAAGTGGCGAACTTAATGGCCCGCTGGTCCCTGCCCGGGGCTGTTTTGGGGTTAGGAGCGGGGGTGTTCTTCACCTTTGTGACACCTACCTTGTATCCGCTCGTGGTCGGGGGGCAACCTATTCTTAGTCTCCCCCCTTCGATAGTCATCATTTATGAGTTTACCATGTTGGGGGTCATTTTGGCGACCTTAGTAGGGTTGCTTGCACAGGCGGAATTGCCTAAATGGCGGGAAATTGCTTATCACCCCGCGATTTCTCACGGTGCTATTGGGGTCCTTTTCCGCTGCGACGTATGTTCTCCAGGAGAAATGAACGAGCGTTTACGCCACCTCGGGGCCTTCGAGATCGTGGATGTAGACAGGAGTGAGTCATGATTCGACGGACGGTCATCGTGTTGCTCATCTTGTTCGTGCCTCTTGCTCTGGGGCTGTTGTTCACGTATGAAGTGGTCAATGTGGAATTCGGTTCCCTTATGGAAGACCAGATATCGGTCAAAAACCAGGAAGGGCCGATTATCCCTTATCCCGAGCATTCGGTACCTTTCAAGATGGGCGCATATGTTGCCCGGACCGTTACCAATCCTTATCCGGACGATCCGGTCTCTATTGAAAGAGGTGAAGCTCTTTTTGCGGTTCACTGCGCCTTGTGTCATGGGGATAAAGGTATAGGAGGAGGACCGGTAGGGGACTACTTTGATCCGCCTCCTCCTGATTTGACTCTCGAGTTGTTGAATTCCTTGAATGATGCGTTTCTGTTCACCGTTTTGACCGATGGCTTCGGTCGGATGCCCCGGATGATTGAGAACTTATCGGTTTCTGAACGATGGGATGTAATTAATTACTTGCGCTCTCTAGCGCGGGATTAAGAGGTGGATGATGAGAATGGCCGTCCGATACCCACGCGTTGCAACCTTGCTCATTGTCCTGGCTGTGTTCATCGGGGCATGTGGTGATCCGAGGCCGATGGCTCATTTAGCTGCGCCGACCCCTATTCCTGTTCGCCTTGAACCGACGGCAACCTTAAATCCGACCTTAGAGGCTGCACTCCCGAAGACGGAGAAGCCCCCTTCCTCTCCTTCTGAGGAGGTACAAGTAGCTCCCATTCCAGCCCAGAAACCCAATGCCCAGAATGGCGCCCCTCTTTTTGCTCAAAATTGCGTGGTATGTCACGGAGAGGATGGGACCGGTTTGGTTCCCGATGCCCCTGATTTCACTCAACCCGAATTTTTCCGTAAAGCGGTGCCTGCGGAATTGTTTGTTTCCGTGTCGAAGGGTAAAGGCACGATGCCGCCCTGGGAGGGCAGTTTAGATGAACAGCAACGTTGGGATGTGGTGTTCTACACGCTCGATTTTGCCGTCAATGATGACGTCTTGAAACAAGGGAAGGAGATTTACACGACAAATTGCGTGGTGTGTCACGGTGAGGACGGTCAAGGATTACTGGAGGACACCCCCGATATGACGACTCCCGAGTTTGTGGCGCTCACCCGATTGTCGGATCTGTTTCAGAGCGTGAGCAAAGGGAAAGGCACCATGCCGCCTTGGGAAGGTCAACTTTCCGAAGAGGAACGGTGGAGTGTGCTGACGTATATTCGTACATTGGGGTATCAATCTTTGCATCATCCATAAGGCACTTCTAGCACTCTGGCAGGGTGGGGCGAGGGCCGTGCCTTCACCCCACCCTGTTAGATGTGTCTGTCAATCAGCCGCCGACTAGAGAATTTCCACATCATGGGGCTTGCTTTCAAAGAGTCCGGCCGGTGTAATTTGGATGAATTCGGCGTTATCCCACAGTTCTTCAATCGTAAAGGCTCCGCCATAGCTCAGGCCGGAGCGTAGTCCCCCGACCAGTTGGTCCAGGACTTCGGCCACGTTCCCTCGATAAGGGACGACAGCCTCTACACCTTCGGGCACGACTTTTTCCCAATCCATTTCTTGGCCGGTTTCTTTTACTTCATCTGTCACTTGTTGTCGGTCGATGTTGGCTGTCAGGCTGGCCATGCCCCGAACAATTTTGTAGCGCCGTCCGTTACGAATGACGATGCGGCCGGGGCTTTCCGTTGTGCCCGCGAGCAGACTGCCCAGCATGACACTGGAAGCACCTGCGGCCAGTGCTTTTACCAAATCTCCGGAATTCCGTATCCCCCCATCGGCGATAATGGGAATTCCGGCCTCCCTGGCAACTTTAGCGCATTCCTGTATGGCTGTAATTTGGGGCACACCAAATCCTGTAACTACCCGTGTGACACAAATGGAACCGGGGCCGATACCAACCTTGACCGCGTTCACCCCCGCTTCGATGAGGTCTGCAGTGCCTTCGGCCGTGGCGACATTGCCCGCGATAATCTCCACATCGTCGCCGAATTCCCGTCGCAGTTCCTTGACTGCGTTTATGCAATTATCTGAGTGGCCGTGCGCAATATCTACGACCAGAACGTCCGCCCCGGCTTCCAACAATGCTTCTGCCCGTCGCAGATAACCTGGTCTTACCCCAATCGCCGCCCCTACGCGTAGCCGACCTTTTTCATCCTTGGTAGCGAGGGGATACTTTTCCCGATTGACAATATCTCGTGCTGTAATTAATCCGGCCACGGTTCCATCATCGTGTACCAAGGGGAGTTTTTCAATGCGATGTTTCCATAGAATGCGTTTAGCCTCTTCCATGGTTGTTCCCGGGGGGGCAGTGACCAGATGATCGCTGGGGGTCATCACTTCGGCAACGGTTTTCTCGTCGTCTTCCAGGAAGAGTAAATCCCGCGTTGTAATGATGCCCAAAAGGCGGTTGTTCTTGTCGACCACTAAAATGCCCCCCGTATCCCATTCCTCCATGAGAGCGCGCACCGCGTGAATTTTTGTATCCGGCGATACGGTGTATGGGTGTTCGACCACGTAACTTTCAGAGCGTTTGACGCGCTGCACTTCCAGGGCCTGTCGTTCAATAGGCATAAAACGGTGAATAATGCCTATGCCTCCGGCGCGAGCCATTGCAATGGCCATGCGACTTTCGGTGACCGTGTCCATGTTCGCGCTTATAATGGGGATGTTTAACCGAATGTGTTGGGTAAGCCAGGTCGATGTGTTCACATGACTTCGGGAGATGACCGCCGAACGTTTGGGGACCAGCAGTACGTCATCAAAGGTTAATCCTTTTCGCATGCTTCACCTCTCCTTTAAACTGCTCATGATCTCACGCCATCGAGCCGGTCGGACAATGCGTGTATCACCGGCGAGTTCAGCCAGGGCAGCTATCTGTTCCTGTCGGCCCAAGACGATTAAGATATCTCCACTTTGCAACTTCAGGGAAGGAGACCAGTCTACCAAGCGGTGTTCCTGAGCCCGTATGATGGCCAGTATATTGGCCCCTGTGCGGGTGCGGATAGCGGCTTCCTCCAGGGTTTTCCCTACTAGGGGGGAATTTTCGGCTATTTCAATTTCCTCTAGCCATAATTCCAGGTCACGGGAACGCAACGCCGTGTCCAGGAAGTGCACGACATTCGGCCGGAGAAGCAAGCTAACAATGCGATATCCGGCCATGGAGTAGGGGGAAACGACCCGGTCTGCCCCTGCTTTCATGAGTTTCTTTTCCGCGTCCTCACCGGTGGCCCGGGCTACAATCATTAAATCCGGGTTGAGAGTGCGCGCACTGAGGACGACAAATACGTTATCTGCATCTGAGTTCAAGACCGAGACCAAGCCACGGGCCCGGGTGATGCCGGCTTGGTAGAGGGTTTCATCCTCTGTGGCGTCCCCTATAACGTAAGGGATGTTGTGGCGATCGCACAGTTCCCCCACGTTCGGATCTTTGTCTACCACCACAAGGGGAAGGCCTAATTCATGCAATTCTGCCGCGACCTGCATTCCCATACGGCCATATCCACAAACAATGTAGTGTTCACGTAAACGGTTGACCCGTTGCATCATTCTCCTCTGCTTTAAGGTGCCTGCCAGTTCTCCGGCAACGATGTAATCTGCTAGGGAGGTAAAGAGATAAGTGGCTACGCCCACCCCCACGACAATAACACCGATGGTGAAGAGACGACCGGCGTGAGATAATGGATGGACCTCGCCAAATCCCACCGTGGACAGGGTAATGGCCGTCATGTACACCGCGTCCAGCAGGGGAAAACCCTCTATCCACATGTAGCCCAACGTGCTTACAATGAACAGGAGAATGCCGATGGCAACAACGCGTCCGAAACGGCGTACTAAGGAGGCGGTCATCCTACTCCTCGAAATTTATGTTATATGCATTTCCATCACAGGGAGTGCACGGCCAAAGCGACGAAAGCGTAAAGATTCATACAAGTGAATGGCGGCCTGGTTACTGTGTGTGGTGTTGAGTGTGAAGCGCGTGGCTCCGACTTTACGCAGGAAGTGCATGGCATCCAACATCAATTGACGACCAATACCTTGTCTCTGCCATGGGGGATCAACCACAAGGCGTACAATGTGACCGATATCCCCGGAAATGTCCACGCACGAATAGCCTACAATGAGATCATCTACAACCGCCACCGTGATGCGACAGCCTGTGGTGAGCATCCGTGCCAAATCCCGCCATGTGTAATGCCACAGGGGAGCAAAGGCCAAGCCGTCCAGTTCTTCTAAATCATGCAGTTCGTGCAGGAACACCGGACGCAGACAAGCCGGGCCTTCGGGAAGAGGGGGAAGGGAGTGCGCGTGTCGGATGTAGGTGACGACGCGTGCGACGACTTCAAAGCCCGCGGCTTCTAAGGGCGCATGGAGCCAGGATTCGGTAAGAATGCAGTATAACGCATGGATTCCTTGGGATTGCAAGATGGGGCGAGCCGTTTCCAAAAGCCGTCGGACCCCTTCACTGGCCGACCAGCCATCAATGATTCCTACCGCGCGTATTTGTCCCCAGCCGGGGCTCTGTCGGGAAATAACCAAGGCACCATAAAGGAGCGGGGGCACTTCTGCCAGGAACACGAATTCCCGCCGGATTAAATCGGGTAAATCTTCGGCGCCAAAGGTAATGTACCGGCGTCTAATGTGCTGAAAGAAATCGAGGATTTCGTCGTTATCCGATGCTCGCCCTTCTCTGACAATGAGTTGTGTATCGCGCATCCTTAAGGTGCCTCTTCTAACTGTACGTGCAAGTGCCTTGACATGTTATCACGAATAATTGTCAAGTCTACGATGTCGCCGACCTGTTTTTCCAGTTCCAGATAGTCGTTTAATTCGTCCCATGTGCGTACCGGTTGGTTGTCCACCTGTGTAATGATATCTCCACCTGCAAAAATAAGGGAATTCCCAATGATGACCTGTCTTTGGGCTCCCCGCAGTCCTGCCTTGTATGCGGGGCTAGAACGGTAGACCCGCACCACCAAAAGGCCCTGCTTGACCGGCAAGCGGAGGACATGGGCCAAATAGGGCGTGATATCATACCCCTCCGCACCTAACCAGGGATGTGGGTAACGGCCCAGTTGAATGAGCACCGGTACCACACGTTTCACCGTGTTTACGGGGATAGCAAAGCCAATCCCGGCCGATGTCCCGGTGGGACTGAAAATGGCCGTGTTAACGCCGATGAGTCGGCCGTTTCCGTCCAGGAGGGGCCCGCCGGAGTTTCCCCGATTTATGGCTGCATCGGTTTGAATCGCTTTGCGCAGCCGACGGTGCTCCTCTACTTCTAATGTTCGGTTTAGCGCGGAGATGACCCCGGCCGTCAATGTGCGGTCAAAGCGGCCAAAGGGGTTGCCAATGGCAATGGCTCGTTGTCCTACTTGAAGCGTATCGGAGTCTCCCAGGCGTTTGGACAAAGGAGTAATTTGAGGCGGAACATGATCGACCTGGAGAACGGCCAGGTCATTGGGCGGGTCCACTCCTACGACTTGGGCCTCCAAGACCTCTTCTTCCCCGAAACTGACTTCGATGCTCTGTGCCCCTTCAATAACGTGATAATTGGTGACGATGTGGCCTTCTTTGTCCCAAAGGAAGCCGGAGCCCGCGCCTTCGGCCGGAATGGGGCCGTAAAAGAACGAGTACTCGATAACTCGGGTTGTGATGTGCACCACCGACGGGCCCACGTCTTTGTACACTTGCACAATGCGCTGTTCTCCCACGTCGGGGCAAGGGGAAGTAGACGGAAGGGTCGGGAACGGCGTGGGACGTGAGGTTTCGGTGACACGGACGGTTGGGGTGACGATAACCGGTGGTCGGGAGAAGGTATCGCCCGTGCACTGTCCATCCGTCTCCTTTGTTGGAGGCGGTGGGCTCTGGGATACGATGTTGACTTGAGGCACACTACATGCACCCCACAGAAGGAGTACGAGGACACTCAAAAGGAGGAATATGCGACGCATAATAGGCCTCCTACTCATTGTGACGTTGCCAAGGTGTATGAGAAAGCAACAATTTCGGCGGTGACGACTTCTGGCGCTTCAAGCATAACCATGTGGCCTGCGTGGGGCACGATGACCAATCGGGCGTTTGGCATGTGATCGGCCAGGTAGTGTAAGTACTTAGGCGGTGTCAGTTTGTCCGCTTCCCCCCCAATGATTAAGGCTGGATGTGCGATGCGGTGCACGTCTTGCATTCTGTCCCACATGTTACAGGCCGCGAAGTCACCATGTGTTACGTGCGGAGGGATTTCTAACATGCGTCGGACGTACAAACGCAGCATGTCCGGATCGGGCTGTTCTCCATAGGCCCATTCAGCAATGAGGTGCACCGTCTCCTCCGGGTTCTCCTGGAGGCCTTGTAAAATTCGAGGGTGGACGCGTAACCGAGCACCGGTGGCGACAAGGACAAGGCCCTTCAGGCGGTCGGGGTATGTCAGCGCGAATTCCTGGGCAATGGCTCCTCCCATAGAATGACCGACAATGATAAACTTCTCAAGACCCAGGATGTCCGCCCATTCCAGGATCACATCTCGGTAGTCTTCTATGCGCGTTCTGCCTTTACCCTGCGATCGGCCATGCCCGGGAAGGTCTAAGGCGTATACTGTATGGGGGGTGTCCCGGCGTAATTGTGGCGGCCAGTGCAGGTGGGTTCCTCCGGCACCGTGTACGAGGACAAGAGGCGGGGCAGTGGATGTGCCTTGGTGTTCCGAGTAATAGAGTTTTTCACCATGAATGGTCGTGTAAGGCATAACCGTTTGCCTCCTTATAACGTCTGAGTGAATACACCAGTGTTAGGGGGGCGTAATCTGTCTAGAGTCTCATATAACATTAAAGCATTTATCATTTGACGCATCTCATTGTAAAAGATATACTTTTCTTTGCCTTTGAATCGTGTGTGCCCCCGCACTCTTACATGGGACGCCTCATGGAGCGTCCACGTAATTCGGGAAGTACAACACCACTTCGAAAGGCGAGTAAGGCAAAATGGATACGAAATCGAATCCCTCCAATGGTCGAGAGCAGTCAACGCTTATAGCGCAACGTTTACTTCGCGTGGCAACGTTGATTGTTCGGGATATGCATCACTTTTTGCGACAATACCCGATGCACACGCGCGTGACCCTTCCACAGTTGCGGGTCTTACACTTGGCCCAAGTGCAAGAACCCACTTTATCGGATGTCGCATCGGCCTTGCGTGTTACACGGCCAACGGCCACCCGGTTGGTCGATTCATTGGTTGAACGGGGCTGGTTAGAACGAATGCCCGATCCCAATGATAGACGTCGTATTCGTTTGAAGACGACAGCCGCAGGCCTTGCCGTTCAAAGAGAAATCGAAGCCGCTTTATATCAATATCTGTCCTCCCGTTTAGCATCGTTAGATGTTGACGCTCTGGCGCTTTTGGAAAAGTGCCTGGACCTTGTAACCCATATTTGGGAGGTCACATCAGATACCCAGCCCGATTAGGACGCCTGTTAGGCGCTGGGAATATCTCCAATAACGACACCGGTGTGTTCCAGCCAGGTTGCCACAGGTGTAGATCTTCAGGTCGGAAATCAGGTAACGTCAACGTGAGAAAGCGGATTAATCCCGCCAGATCATCTAAGGTCAGGTCATAGCGTAAATCGCGGAGGTATTTGAGACACACGCCCGGTTCTAAGCCCAAGCGTGGTGCATAATCTTTGGCGATACGGTCCAGGTGCTGCAGTCCTTCCGCTTTGCTATCATACAACGCTTCGACAATTTCGTTTTGGGCAATGACTTCCAGGCGGTCTCGACGAGCACTCCAGAGGGCGAACACAAAAGGCAGCCCTGTCCACTTTAACCATTCATCGCCCAGGTCAAAGACATAGGGCACACCGCGGTGAGCAATGGGGCGCCTAAGGGTGCCTTCAATGAGGGCATCATCGCCGATGAGCAACGCGGCCGCGTGTGCTGTAAGCATCTTCTCCAAATGTTGCGGATGCACTACGTATCGCGGTTGAATCCTGTAATAATCAGAGCACAGAATTTTGAGCAATGCGACACTGGTGGCGGAATGATCGGTTAAAGCGATGCTCATGTTATCCAGTTCGGCCGGATCGGGAAACCACGAGAAGAGGAGCACCGTTTTTACGGCCCCCCACGTGGCAATGCCCAGGTGGGGAATAATGACCAGTTCGTCCGCGTGACGGGCGCTTTCGATGGCAGATATCGGGGCGATGTCGATCTCGCCTTGGATTAATGCTTGGTTGAGGGTCGTCGGCACGCCATAGACATATTCGACGTCCTTTCCTTTAAGACGCTCCTCGATGCGGTAGTACAAAGGTTGCACGTTGAGGTAATCGATAACCCCAATTTTTACCGTCATTGTTTATTCTTCGCTGCCGATTAACCGACAGAATTCCATGTACGTTGTTTTTTACCCATGTTTCGCCGATTTCGGACGCGCGTTCCTGAGATGGCCGTTATCAAAGCGGCGATGTCTCTCCGCACTCTAAAACCGTCAGTTGTCTTCATTGTTCAAGGTATTATTTGCATTAACATAGTCTTTTAGCCACTCGATATACCCTGTGTAGCCCGCCGTAGTTGGTATCTGCAGAATTTCCGGCACTTCGTAGGAGTGGTGCGCTTTAATGTAATGCTCGACTTCTTCATAGCGTTCACAGAGCGTTTTGATGAGAAGAAGTACTTCTGCATCCTGTTGTACGGCGTTTTCCCACCAATACACGCTCTCTATGTCTAACAGTTGTACACAGGCTGCCAAACGTTCATGAACCAGTCCTCGCGCCAAATTTCGGGCTTCCTCGCGGTTAGGGGTGGTGGTGAGAACCATGCATACGCTGGCTTTCATCGGCCCTCCTCTACCTTGGCGATGCTGGAGCGCGCTGTAACGGTCTTTTCCGGCGCGCTTGTTCGGCAATGCGACGTTTGCGGCGGGCAATAATTTCAGCCTCGATTTCCTCTAGGGGTTCGTCATACACGTGCAAGATATGATAGAGGGTATCCCGTTCGACGGGGATTTTACCCGCCGCGCGGATGAGTCGGATCAAGTCGAGTTTATCCAGATACTGTTCTGTTGTTGCCCCTGCTTCGTGATACACCTTCTCTTCCATGACCGTTCCGTCAATGTCATCGGCCCCAAAATGTAAGGCGATTTGGGCAATAGGTGGGGTGAGCATAATCCAGTACGCTTTAATGTGGGGAAAGTTGTCTAATATCAGGCGGCTGATGGCGATGGTCTTAAGGGTGTCGTGAGCAGTCGTCCATGTGGCCCGCCGGCCCAGTTGGTTGTTCTCAGGGTGGTAGCGCAAAGGAATGAACGTCTGAAATCCCCCGGTTTCGTCTTGCAGCGTCCGCAAACGCAGGAGGTGATCCACACGGTGCTCGTAGCGTTCAATGTGTCCGTAGAGCATGGTGGCATTGGTACGCAGCCCCAGTTGATGGGCGGTCCGATGGACGGCCAGCCACGTATCCGCGTCGGCCTTTTCCGGGCAGATCTTGCGTCGAATTTCCGGATGAAAGATTTCTGCCCCTCCGCCGGGCATAGAGTCCAGTCCGGCATCAATGAGCTGCCGTAAAATCTCCTCGTGGCTTAACCCGGTCATTTGGGCGAAGAAATCAATTTCTACGGCGGTAAACGCCTTCAGGTGAACCCAGGGATAGGCTTTCTTCAGGGCTCGAAGGACGTTTAAGTAATACTCAAATCCATAGTGGGGGTGCAATCCTCCGACAATATGGAATTCGGTGACTTGAGGCGTTACAGTGGGGCGAATGCGTTCAACGATCTCATCCGGTGTCCACGCATATGCATCAGGATCACCTGGATCCCTTCGGAAGGAGCAGAAATTACAGTGAAATGCACAAATGTTCGTTGGGTTCACGTGCCTGTTGTGATTGAAATATACATATTTTCCGCCGTTTAATTTTCGGTTGACGTAATCCGCCAGTTGTCCAATGGTGAGGAGGTCGTAAGAACGGAAAAGTGTCAACCCATCTTCAAAGGTGAGCCGTTGGCCGGCATATATCTTCTCCGCGATGGGAACGAGGTGGGGATCGTTGGGTTGGATGGCGAGCTCAACACCCATTGGTCTCTGTTTTCTCCTTTACCTCTAAGATGAGCGCGTTCATGGACATTATATCCTGATCTGCGGGCTGACGGTAACTTTCGAGGATCGGTCAGCAACAGTGCTCTATTGAATCAACCGAAACGATTTCCTCAAGTGTAGGCCGGCTTTGACGTTTTGGCCGCGAGGACGTATAATATAACGTGAATGTCGGGGCGTGGCGCAGTCCGGTTAGCGCACGGCGTTTGGGACGCCGGTGTCGGAGGTTCAAATCCTCTCGCCCCGACCTGCGAGCGGGTGTAGCTTAATGGTAGAGCCCCGGCCTTCCAAGCCGGTGGTGGGGGTTCGATTCCCCTCACCCGCTCCTACGGGCCTCTAGCTCAACGGCAGAGCGACCGGCTCATAACCGGTTGGTTCTCGGTTCGAATCCGAGGGGGCCCATAGGGGAGAGCGTGACGTGTTTTCACGTCACGCTCTTTTTTGTTTGTTGAGCACATTCTGATACACCTGTACGGTGATCTCCGCGGTTTTCTCCCACGTGAACATTTTGGCCCGAGCGATTGCCCGTTCTGCATATAGTTGTCGATAGTCTACATCTTTCCACACATGAATAAGGGTTTGGACCCAAGCCTCCCGATCGTTGAGGGGTAAACACCATCCTGCCGGGCCTACAACCTCCTTAAGGGCCGGTACATCGTGGTAAAGGACCGGCGTGCCACATGCCATTGCTTCGAGGGCAGGGAGTCCAAACCCTTCATAAAGAGAAGGGAAGAGCAGTGCGGTGGCTCCCCCATACAGTAAGGGTAGGTCTTTCTCGGGCACCAGGCCCAATGTGCGAATGTGAGGATAATGGGCGCTGAGTTGCAGGGAGAGCGGACCGGCCAGTACAAGCGTGGGCGGGTTATTGAGGCGTCGGACAAAGGTCTTCCATACCTCCAGGAGGAACGGCAGGTTTTTGTGGGGTTTGTCACTTCCCACATAGAGCATATAGCGAGGCGGCAATCCGTAGCGGGCCCGGAATGATGCCAGTGCGGCGGGGGATGGGGGTGTGAAATGAGGGGCAGCGGCTAAAGGGGCAACGGTTAAACGATGAGAGGGTACTTTGTAAGTATGAGTGATATCAACGGCGGTAGCCCGAGAATCGACCAGTAACGCTTTGGCTCGTTGGATCGTCCATCTTTTAAAAAGGCGGATAAGAAAACGCTTAGGTGGGGGAAAATATGCAGGAAATAAAGTTGGAATGACGTCATGGAACGTGACAACAGTGGGGAAAGGGAGGAGGTAAATAATAAGGTAATAAGGACTGTGATACAGATGAGCCAAAGTGTTGCGTGTAGCCAATAAGCCTATAAGCTGACCTCGCGGGTCGAATGGGGAATAAGGAAAACGTATCTGCTTGAATCGGGGAAAGGCGTGAGCTGGGGAAGGAAAGCGAGTATTGGGCGCGTGGGGGTTGACGAACAGCGTGAGAGTTATATCGTTCCGTTG
>CAYPUG010000031.1:0-19948 GCA_964413905.1 uncultured Anaerolineae bacterium
GCGTGGCGGTGGTGACCGGCTTGAACAAGGCCAATTTCCCCGCGCGTATTTCCTTTGCCGTGACCTCCCAGGTGGATTCCCGGGTGATCCTGGACAGTCCGGGAGCTGAACAACTGTTGGGCCAGGGCGATATGCTCTTCATGCCACCGGATTCCAGCAAACTGGCCCGGTTACAGGGGGTGTACGTTTCGGATGCGGAAATCCAGCGTCTGGTCGACTTCTGGCGACGGCAACGGCCTCAGGTGCCGGAGGATGGGGGATCTCCCGAAGGAGAGGACGCGGCAGATTTCAACGGTCTCCCGGAAAAACAGGAATCAGTGCAGTGGGAACAACGACCGTTGTGGGATGATTTGCTAGAGGACCTTAAAGCAGAGAAGGCTCGCGAGGGGCGAGATCCCCTGTTTGATGAAGCTGTGCGGGTGGTTCGGGAAGCAAACAGGGCTTCTATCTCCCTTCTACAGCGTCGGTTGCGCATAGGCTACGCACGAGCAGGACGCCTCATCGATGAACTGGAGGCCGCGGGCATTATCGGTCCCGACCCAGGGGGAGGGCGTTCCCGTCAGGTGTATCCTCCTTCGACCGAACAGGCCTCACCGTCTCCGCCAAAGGAGGATGGTGGATTTTCCGCGGAGACATCAGTGCTCCCTGAAAAACCTGTCGTGGAAGAGGCTGGGGAGGACGCGGACGGTGAGGGAAAGAAACACAAACGTGTGCCCCGGGTGTGGTTCTGATGGAAGAGCGTCATTTTCCGTGGAGATTGCCCCCTGCGGACACCGAATTTGGTCGGCTTATCCACCAGGTCCGGGCCCGGATGCAAGAGCATGATGTGAAAGGGGCCATCCGGACGTTGAAACAAGCGTCGCGACGTGCTCCGAAGACGGCCGAAGCTCACACAACGGTGGGGTGGTTGTGGTTGTATTTCAATAAACCCAGAGAGGCTATCGGCGCTTTTCGGAAAGCGTTGCGTTACGATCGCTCCTACGCCCCGGCCCATCACGGTTTAGGACGAGCCTTACAGGAAATCGGTCTCTATCCACCGGCAGAAGAGCACTTGCGCCAAGCCCTGGAGTTGCAGCCGGATTTTCCCCTCTATGAAGCAGATTTGGGCACATTTTATTTCAACACCGGACGTATTAAGGAGGCCGAGGTTCATTTGCGTCGCGCGTTGGAATTGGCCGAGGACGACGCCCAGAGTCATGCCCTGTTGGGGTACATTGCGTATCTGCGGGATCGTCTGGACGAGGCCATCGGGCATTTTGAGGCGGCCATCCGCTATCAGCCGGAGGGACCTAGCCATTATAACAACCTGGGCTTTCTTTACTTGCTGAAGGGGCGCGTTGAGGATGCGAAGGCGATGTTCGAGAAGGCGCTGGCCTTGCGTCCTCGGTATATTCGGGCCACGTATAATCGGGCGCTCATTGCTTGGTTGGAGGAAGACGACGAAACCGCGGCTGAATTGTACGCGCAGGCGCGAGAACGCGAGGGCAGCGGTGAGGAACTGGAGGAGCACATTCTCGACGTGGAAGAGGTGCTGCGGTTGGCGCCTTTGGATGCTGATAAGCGTTCGCGATTGGAGGATCTGGTCGCTCGTTTGCGGAAGGCTCGGCGATGATCCCTCATGAGGTGGTGTACGTCAAACTGGGCGGCTCTCTGATTACCGATAAGACTCGACCGGAAACCCCACGCCTGGACCTCATTCGGCGTTTGGCGGGTGAAATTCGCGCGGCGTTGCGAGAACGTCCCCACATGCGCCTTGTTCTTGGTCATGGAAGTGGCTCTTTCGGTCACGTGGTGGGTCGGGTGTACAACGTACGGGAGGGCGTACGTGATGCCCGGGGATGGGAAGGGTACGCTCGCACGGCCGCGGCCGCGGCCCGTCTTAATCGCATTGTTACGGATGTGTTTCTGGAGACGGGCGTGAACGTGGTCAGTCTTCCGCCTTCAGCGTCCGCTTGGTGTGAGGATGGGACGTTGGTGTACATGGATGTCCGCCCTCACCGGACGTTATTGCAGGTCGGGGTGGTGCCCCTGGTGTTCGGTGATGTGGCCTTGGACGGCCTCCGGGGGGGAACCATTGTCTCTACGGAAGAGGTGTTTGCGTATTTGATTCGGCGGGATGAAGCCCTTCGTCCCCACCGCATTTACTTGGTCGGCGAGGTTGAGGGTGTGTACACCGGTGATCCCCATCACGATCCCACGGCGCGCCTGATTTCCCACTTGCGCGTGCAGGATGTGGCCCGTTTGGACGGGTTGGGCACGTCCCACGGAGTCGATGTTACCGGCGGTATGGCGGCCAAGGTGCGGTTGATGGCCGATGTGATTCAGGATTTTCCCACGATTCACGTATACATCATCGGCGGCACCACACCGGGAACTTTGTTGCAGGCTCTGGTGCACCCTGATAAGTCCGTTGGTACCCGGTTAGACGCGGGTTAGCCCACGCTGAGGAGGGTGGTGAGCCGGTCGCCGATGGTGTCTTCGTCCCCTTCGAGCACGATGGTCTCCACACCTGCCCGTTCAAGGTATTTTTGGTCTTCCTCGGAGAGGTGTCCTATCACAATGACCCGCTTGTAGTGACCGGCCGCGTCCACCGCACCAAAACCGAAGGGGACTTTCGCGTGCACCAGTTCATCCACCAGCGCGTAGAAATACCCACGCAAGGCGCTCTCGGCTCTCAAGGCGAACAGGACGTAGGTGTCAAACGCTCGGATTTCCTCTGTGAAGGGGAAGGTCTCGGGAGTGGTGGGCGGGGTGGGTTTTTCTTCGAGGAGAACGGGCATTTCTGCCTCCGCGATGCGGTAGTCCTCTACGGTGCTCGGTTCCTGGATTGGCATCTCTTCTCCTGCTTTTTTCTCGTCGGGAGGAGGTATGGTGGCCTCTACAGGAGGTTCCACAGAGGGGGCGGTCTCCGGGGGTGTTTCCTCTTCCGGCTTGCGGATTTCAGGCGGTGATGTGATGTCGGCCGCAGGGGGTTCTGCGAGTATCTCGGGTTCACCCCGTTTGGGTTCCTTGTCCTCTTCTATCCCCGAAGGCGTGGCGGGAAGGGGTTCGGGTTCAGCGGGCTGCAGCGTCGGCCTCTCCTCCTCTTCTCGGATTTCTTCGTGCCCACTTTCGGTCGGTTTCTCCTCGGGGACAGGCTCCACTGCCGGGGGTTCGGCTTCCGCGTGGATCGGTTCAGGGGCTTGTGGCGGCGAAGGGGGGGAGGAGGGTGGTGCTTCAACGGTGGAAGCGGGTTCGGGTGCAGGCACTTCCGCGGGTGCGGCTTCAGTTACAGGAGGCGCTTCTATCTCCTCGGCCGCGCGTGTGCGGCGCCAGATGATCAGGAAGGAGTGATGGCCTTCGGGCGTGCCTTTACCTTCAGCCGGGAGGGCAGCGGTGAGGTTGAGTACTCGGTCGGCGGGCATCCCCGCGATGCTGACTTCATACATGTCCCAGCCTTTCATGGGGAAGGCGAGCGCGGGTTTTTGGGGTGAAGGGTTGACCTTTAAAATGTGTGTGCCGCCGTTTTTGATGAGAATTTCGACATCCTCAACCCGTTGCCCTTCTTCGTCCAGGACCTCCACAAAGATGTGATGGTGTCCTCGGTTCTCTTCCGGTGTCAGGTGATGGACGAGTACGGCTTGCCAGTAGGTTTCTCCAGGACGTACCGAGGCCGGTTTAATCAAGACCCCATAGGCTTGGGCATCGTTGCTAGGACTGTGGGGAATCCGATCGGCAGGGAGTGGAAAGGTCAACCCGCGTTTGCGGAATTTATCCAACAGGCTCATGTGGTCCCTCCTTTTCCACGCTTATGGCATGGGCCGCGGCTTCAAACTGTTCGACAAGTTCGGCCAAGGTGCCGGTGACGCGGTCTACGTCACACCCGGCAGAGCGCAGCATCTCCTCTACCTCCGGACCGTATGCTTCTGTGCCGCCAACGATAAGGACCCGACGAGCCCGCCGGGCCTCCTCAGGGTTGTAGCCCACGGTGGCTCGCGCCGCGGTGAGGAATGGAAGCGCGGCTAACAGGATGGCGCGAGTACGTGGTCCGTCCGCGGGCAGGAGGATGTAGATGTCCATCTCGCGTTTTCGTTCTTCTTCGCCCGGTGTGGGGGCAGGAGTGGGTTCTTCACTTTTCGGTATTTCTACGGCCTGTACGGCCTCCGTCACGGTAGTGGGGATATCCGGTGTCTCAATTTTTTGCGCCTCAGGGGCCACTTCTGCTTCTTCGCTGGGCGTTTCCGGTACTTCTACGATCTCCGGAGTCGGTGTGCCCGCGGGGGCTTCGGGCTCAACGGCCGGGATGTTTTCCTCTTCCGCGATGGTTTCTTCCCCCGAGAGGATGGTGGAGGCAGGAGGCGTTTCTTTAGTGAGTTCGGTTTTTGTTTCCGGTGCGGCTTCTTCAGGCTCTACCGGCTCCGGTGGGGACTCCTCTGTGGGTTCGATGACTGTCTTGACGAGGGTTTCCTCCGCCGTGGATTCGGCCTGGTCTCCGACTTTTTCTTCCGCCGGCAGGGAGATGTCTAAGATGACGGTCTTGTCCTGCTCCAGCCGGACGGTGCGGACCACATCCGGCGGTCCGACGACGATGACTTGGTATTCGTCGGCCGGCATATTCTGGAAGATGTAGGTGCCGTTGAGCGCGGTTTGGGTTTGTGCTACGAGTTTACCCCGACGCATGAGGTGAACGGGGATTTCAGGGAGGGCTTGGCCCTGCGCGTCGGTAATTTTGCCCTGTAAGGTGGCTCGGTGTGGGGGGCGTAGGTCCAACGTGGGCATGGTGATAGTTTCATTCTCTTGTAAGGTGATAGGACCTAATTCGTGGCCTTCAACGCGGACTCGGTAGGTTCCCGGCGGGAGCTCAACAAAGCGATACTGGCCCTGTGGAGATAGGGCAATGGTCCGACTCCATCCGTAGGTGTCGGAAATGAGTTCTGCGAGCATTTCCGGCGTGCCCCCCATGACCAGGCCCATCACGATGCCTTGGAGGGAGAAGGTGACCTCTACGGTGTTGCTGCCGTCCAGGTGGATGTCCTTGGCGATGGGGCCGATGCCGACCAGTTCTAAGGTGTAGGTGCCCGCGGGGAGGTGGGTGAATGCAAATTGTCTGTGTTCATCCAGGGTGGTTTCCCAGGTGTGTCCGGTCTCGTCCTTGAGGATGAGTTCCACACCCGGTCTCCCTCCGAGAATGTGCCCAAGCACCCGGCTGTTCGCGGTATCGGGAGAAATCGGTACGCTTGCCTCTGCTTCGGCGGGCGTTTCTATCTTCGCTTCCGAAAGGCTTTCTTCTCCTGTGACGGGAGGGACCGGAGGCGTTTCCGTGATACGTTCGGATTCTGTTTCTTCAGGTTCGACCGATTCTGTCGGTTCGGTGGTTGGTGTCCCCTCTGTTTCTGTCACAGGTGTGGGTTGGAGTTCGGGGGGTTCCGTTGCGATGGCTTGATCGTGCCCTTTTTCTGGGCGCGTGTCTGCCGCCGGAACATCTTCGGGTTCTGTCGTGGCAGGCGCCTCTTCCGTTTGTTTCTTCTCTTCCGGTTCGCTGAGAATGAAGAGGAGGTCGATTTCATCTCCGGCGTGGACGTGGATGTCCATGACGTCGGTGCGGTCGGCCACGTGGATGCGGTAGGAGCCGGGGCGCACGTTGTCGATGCGAAAGCGTCCTTCTTCGTCGGACCGGACTGAGTGGATCGCCTCTCCCTTCTTGTCCAGGAGCTCCACGTTGATGTGGGCTACGGGCGTGTTGTCCGTGCGGACTACAGTGCCTGAAATGGTGGCGGATTCCGGCATAGGTGGCATGGGTGTTTCCTCCTCGCTCGGTGCTGATACGGTGGGCGGGATGGTTTCCGGCACAGTGAGGCTCGAGGCCCGTTCCAGGGTAGGCATGGCTTTAACTCGCTCGACCACGGGCAGGACGCCGTTGAAGCCGAATTCTTCATCCCACCAATGGGTGTACCAGCAGTGGGGTTCCCAAACGTGAGGGCGTGTCGGATCGATGCGCTGGTCTGCAATGAGCCAATGGCAGAGGGTGAAAAACCAGGGGGGGGCTTCTCTTTGCAGGAATTCGTTGATTTGGACGGTCCACTCGGCAGCCGTCCATGGGTCTAGGCGAGGATATCGGCGGTCATCCCGAAGGCCTGTAATGGCCCCTCCTTCAGTGGCGATGATGGGAATGGGATATCCGAGCACTTCCTGGACCATCTGGCCCGCGAGTTCGTATGCACGAAAGCAGTGAGGATCGTCGGCCAAGGTGGCGTCCGGTTGACGACCTTTGGCCCGCCATTGGTTGATGACTTCCGGGGGTTCGTTCCATCCCCATGGATGATGTTGTTCATATTCTTCCGGGGTTACGGGGCGTCCTGTGCGATTAATGTCATCATCCGGGTAGTTGAGGGGGCGATTGTAGGTGTACGCGTGAATCGCCCACCACGTTCCTCTTTGGAACAGGTCCTCTCGGTGCCGCTCCACAATGGCTTGGATGGGGTTATGGGCGGGGGTGAGGGCTATCGGTGGGATGCCGGGGAGGGCTCCGGCTTCAAGGATGATGTCTGCGTCGTCGATGAACGCGTCGATGATAAGGTCGAACGCGTTGGGTGGCATGTTTCCAAACCACGCGCTGGGGAGGTCGGGTTCGCTGTCTACTTCGATGTAGCGAACACCTGCATCCACCAATCGGCGCACGGTTTCTTTTTCTCGGGGGGTGAGACGGTGTGGGGGTGGGCCCTGGCGTTGAAGGCGGACAATGGGCATGATGTCCTCGGCGATCAGCCTACGGATGAGAGGGAGGCTGCTTCCCGCTCCGTCGTCAATGACTTTAAGCCATTTGATGTGCATGGCGTGCAGTTCGTCCATCCAGAAGTCCAAGGCGCTCTCCGTGGGTGGGCGCGAGGAAGGGGACCAGTGTAGGCCGCGACCGTTATCTTCCCGGGGGCGAGGGAATTCACTTAAACGCAAATTACACCTCCTAACTATGAATGTGCCGATTGCCTGATATATCGCGTTTCGTGTGCCTCGGTGTAAATAAAAGGAGTGTTCCTCTTTCTATCTAAGGTGCATTCGCAGAGTTTTGTCAGCCAATTTCACCGTCACCTTCCTTGCTGCCGACCGAGAAGAAGGGCGGGTTAGCGGTAAGGGGTACATGTGTTCGTCGTTCCTTCATGCATGTTCGATCTAGGTTTACAGACGACATCGATGTGTGAGTATAGCATAAAATGCCTTGGAGGTAAAGTTCGTAGGCGGATGAACGAGGGCTTTTCAATGCTTTAACACGCGAAGGCGCTGTATCGACGGTTGAGCCATCGTGAGGCCGTCGGGTAGGCGACGGCATTGCCGTCACCTACCCGTTTGCCCCTGAGTGTAAGATCTCCGAAAAGCCCTCCTGATGAACGACCAAAACTTCTTGGGGTAGAAAGTACTGTATTCGCCTTCATGGGATAGGCGGAGGCACTGCCTTTGCCTGCCCGTTTGCTCCCGATAAAAAGCAGGAAAATCCCACGTGAGGGTACGGATAACGCGATGGCCGGGGAGAAATTGACGTGCCCTTGCCCCGGTGCGATAATGATCGGGAACGCCTCGCTTTTGAAATCAACATACACGCGCGGCGTTTTCTCGGTCGAACAAGCGTATAGGCTCACTGCTGAATTCCTGATTGACTGACACATCGCGTTTCGTGCACCTTGGCATAAAGAAGGAGTAGAAATTCGTGGGATTTTCGCCGCCGAAGGCGGCGAAAATCCCACGAATTTCCCTTCTCCTTTCTAAGCCAGCCTATATTCGCAGAGTTTTGTCAGTCAATCAGGCTGAATTCTATGGGGTCTTTGTTATGAGGAATGCATATGCCGGAAAAGATTCTTATTGTTGAGGATGAACCTACGTTGTTGGAGACGTTAGTCTACAATTTGCAGCGCCAGGGATACAATGTGGTAACCGCCACCGACGGGTGGGAGGCCATTCGGCGGGCACGAGAGGAAGCCCCCGATCTCATTGTACTGGATGTGATGCTTCCCGGCATTGACGGCTTCGAGGTGTGTCGCATTCTACGCAAGGAGATGAACACCCCCATTCTCATGCTCACTGCCCGCGCTGATGAAGTGGACAAGGTGGTTGGACTGGAGGTGGGCGCAGATGATTACATGACGAAGCCCTTCAGCCTGCGGGAATTTTTGGCTCGGGTCAAGGCGTTGCTCCGCCGAGTGCGCCTGATTCGCGAGGAGATGGTCCGGGAGAGTGCCGATGAGATCGCCCGGGAAAAATTCGTATTGGGCGATTTAGTTATCGATCCGGCTCGGCGGGAAGTGCTGCGGGACGGGAGACCTATTCACCTGAAACCGAAAGAATTCGACCTGCTCCTGTTCTTCGCCCGTCATCGGGGACACGTGCTCAGCCGGGAGCAGATCCTGCAACATGTGTGGGGCTGGGCATACGACGGCGGCACCCGGACCGTGGACGTCCATGTACGTTGGCTGCGGGAGAAGATTGAACCAGATCCCAAACATCCCACTCGTTTGGTCACCGTGCGAGGGGTGGGGTATCGATTTGAGGGATAGCGCGTGTCAAGACGAGCAAGAGCCCGGAGCATACGAGTATGTCTCTTTGCCACCGTTGCGTGGCTAGGACTTCTTCTTCTTTGGCGGACTGTGCTTCCTCCGTTCACCTTTCGCCAATGGGCCATACTTTTCTTGACCGGGGAAGGCCTTGTCCTGACGTTGGTTGGGTGGGCGGAATGGAGAATGGTCCGGGTTTTGCAGGATATGAGGGCTTTGCTGCAGCGGGTGGATGCCGATGCCGCCCCACATACTTTGGAAATGGCACTCAGCCAACTGGATCGCGCTTTGGCCCGGGAAAGGGCCCGATCTCAGGAGGTGGCCAAGGAGCGCGACCTGTTGTTTGAGTCGTTCCACCACTTGAACGAGGGGGTGCTCATTGTCAACGCACGCGGTCACGTTCAGTGGCTGAATCCCGCGGCTCGGCGCATGTTGGCCCTCTCCCATCCTGAATTTAGGGGCCGCACTTTGGCTCAGGTGACCGGCCAACATCGTCTCATCCACTTATGGCAGACATGCCACCGCCAAGAACAAGCCCAGAACGACGTTCTTTACGTACGACGCAACGGTCGCCACGTGGAGGCGACGGCTATTCCCCTCCATGGCCGTGGGTGTCTTCTGCTTTTGCGTGATGTGACCGAAATGCGCCGGGTTGAGGCCATGCGGCGGGATTTCATCAGCAATATCTCCCACGAATTACGGACCCCCCTCGCCTCGTTGAAAATCCTGGTGGATACCCTACGGGAGGGGGCTTTGGAAGAACCGGACGTGGCTCTCCACTTCCTCGATCGCATTGACCGGGAGTTAGACGCGCTGGTGCAGTTGGTGGAGGAACTCTTGGAACTCTCCCGCATTGAATCGGGGCAGGTCCCCCTGCGCATTGTCCCCGTGCCCTTGCAAGAGGTGCTGATCCCGCCTGTGGAGCGGTTGCGACCCCAAATTGAGCGTGCCGGCCTAGATTTGGTATTAGACATTCCCTGTCCCGATGCTCTCGTGCTGGCCGATGCCGAACGCCTTCCTCGGGTGGTGTCCAACCTGGTGCACAACGCGATTAAATTTACCCCGCCGGGAGGACGTATAACCATTTCTGCCCGCACCAACGAAGAGGAGGTCGTCGTTTCGGTACAGGATACAGGCGTAGGCATCCCGAAAGACGCGTTGCCGCGCATTTTCGAACGTTTTTACAAAATTGACCGGGCCCGACGCGGAGGCGGTACCGGGTTGGGGCTCTCCATTGCCCGCCATCTCATTGAGGCACATGGGGGCCGTATCTGGGTGGAGAGTGAAGAGGGGCGGGGGAGCACGTTCTATTTCACCCTCCCTCGGGCCACGTCTTCTTAATCCGTTAACGTGCTGTTCGCGAAACCATTGCTTGACAATAACGAAAGGAAGGGGAATTCTTTACAAAACCGGGGTACAATGAAGGTGTGGAGCGCGATGTCTTCCATCTTGGCGTTGGTGGATATCGTGATGTCCACGAGAAATCCCCGCTGTTTATCCAAAGGGGAAAAGATGTAGGAGGAGATGATGAACCGACGAGTTTTCACCCTGGTTGCCGGATTGATGTTGTTTGCCTTGCTTCTTGCCGCGTGTGGTGGCGCCAAGCCGGTGGCTCAAGCAACAAAATCTGCTCCGGCCCAACAGGAGGTTCAAAAGCAGGAAGAAAAGGTGGTGACCATCACAGGCGCAGGGGCCACGTTTCCCTATCCCCTGTACTCTAAATGGTTCTATGTTTACACGAAGGAGGTTGACCCAACCGTCCGCTTCAATTATCAATCTATTGGATCCGGCGGTGGCATCCGTCAGATTACAGCGAAGACGGTAGACTTTGGCGCCTCTGACGCCATCCTGGGAGAGAAAGAGAAAGCCGCGGCTCCGGGCCTGCAGATGTTCCCCACCGTGGCCGGGGGTGTGGTGATTGCCTACAACCTCCAAGATGCCGACGGCCAGATCGTGGGCAACGGTTTAAAACTCACGCCGGATGTGATAGCCGACATTTTCTTGGGTAAAATCACCAAGTGGAATGACGCGCGCATCGCCAAGATTAATCCGGACATTGCTTTGCCCGATGCCACCATTGCAGTGGCCCACCGTTCCGATGGTTCCGGTACGACTTTTCTCTTCACCAACTATCTGGCTCAGGTGAGCCCGGAATGGAAGGAGAAAGTGGGGGCGGGCAAGTCGGTCAATTGGCCGGTCGGTATCGGGGGCAAGGGTAACGAGGGCGTCGCGGGGGTTTTACGCCAACAGCCTAATAGTATCGGCTACATTGAACTCGCTTACGCTGTGCAAAATAAAATTCCCTACGCATTTATCCAAAATCGGGAAGGGACCTTTGTGGAACCGACTGTTGACAGCATCACGGCTGCCTCTGATGCGTATGCGGCCGAGATGCCTGAGGATATGGGCCAACTTCTGGTCAACGCGCCGGGTAAGGATTCCTATCCGATTGCAGGGTACACCTTTATTCTCCTGTACAAGGACATGCCCAACTGCGTCAAGGCCCAGAAGATACACGATTTCATGGTCTGGGCCTTGACGAAGGGCGACGGTTACGCCCGCGAACTCCTCTACGCGCCGTTGGGCACCAGCGTGGAGAAAATGGTCATCGAGCGCCTGGATCAACTTACGTGTGAGGGGGGAAAGCCGGTGAAGCAGTGAATTGGATGGGCTTCTCGTTCCTGAACATGGAAAGAAGGAGGAGCAATTCGTGAGATGTTCACCGCGGAAGACGGCGAACATCTCACGAATTTTCCTTTTTCTTTCTAAGCCAGGGGGCATTTACAAAGTTTTGTTCATCGATCAGGCCCGTACACGAGAGACGTGAAGGAGGGGAAATGCAATTTCTCCAGATGGTTGGTTTGGGCACCCAAACAAAGAAAAACAGAGGTGACTTGATCTTCGAGTGGCTTTTGGTGTTCACGGCTCTTACGTTGGTGGGGCTGGTTGTTTTGCTTTTCGTGGAGTTGGTGATCGGCTCCTTTCCGGCCCTTCCTACCTTTGGCGTCCGCTTTCTCACCACGCGCACCTGGGATCCGGTGCGAGAAGAGTTTGGTGCGCTTCCTGCCATTTACGGCACCGTGGTCTCATCCCTGTTGGCCTTGGCCATTGCCGGACCCATCGGGCTTCTTTCAGCTATCTTTCTGGCCGAATTCTCTCCCCGGTGGCTTGAACGTCCCCTCTCCTTTCTCATCGAACTGTTGGCCTCGATTCCCAGTGTGGTGTACGGGCTGTGGGGGCTGTTCGTCTTGGTGCCTGTTTTGCGAAAAGCCGAAATTTTTTTGAACCAACACGCGGGCAGCCTACCTGTTTTTGCCTGTACTCCCTGGGGGATCGGCTTGTTGGCCGCGGTGGTTATCCTCGCCATTATGATTTTGCCTTACACCACCGCGGTGGCCCGAGATGTCATCCGCGCGGTCCCTCGGGATCAGCGTGAGGCAATGTTGGCTCTGGGCGCCACCCGCTGGGAGACGATTTGGCATGTGGTGGTTCCCTACGCGCGTTCGGGCATTATCGGGGGGCTAATGCTCGCCCTGGGCCGGGCGTTAGGGGAGACCATGGCCGTGACCATGCTTATCGGTAATCGTCCGGATATTTCGATCTGTTTGTTTAATCCGGCTTACACGCTCGCGAGTCAAATTGCCAACGAGTTCACCGAAGCCACATCGGAAATTTATCTTTCCGCGCTGGTTGAGTTAGGTCTGGTGCTCTTTATTATCACGCTCTTGATGAACGTTTTTGCCCGCCTTTTGGTGCTGAGTATGGGAGGAACGCGGAGGCGCTAACATGCAGAAACCGTATGTGCTGCGTAAGACCACGAGTTATTTCATGGCCGCGCTGACCGTTCTGAGCGCGGGGGTATCCGCGGGGATATTGCTCATCTTGCTTGTTTACGTCCTACGCCAGGGTGCGGCGGCCATCGATCTCGATTTCTTCACTCACAATCCCGTGCCGGTCGGGGAATCGGGCGGGGGCATTGCCAACGCTATCGTGGGCACATTTATCGTGGTGGGATTGGCCGCCATTTTCGCTCTGCCTATTGGTGTGGGCGCCGGAGTGTACCTTAGCGAGTTTGGGCGCAATCGTTTCGGCGACTTGGTTCGCTTTTTGGCCGATGTGCTCTCCGGCGTTCCTTCCATTATTATGGGGGTATTCGCTTATGTAGTCATTGTCGCGCAGCAGGGGCATTTTTCCGCGCTCTCCGGCGGCTTTGCCTTAGGGGTGATGATGCTGCCGGTGGTTACCCGCACGACAGAGGAAATGTTGCGCATGGTCCCCGATTCGGTGCGGGAAGCCGGACTGGCGTTGGGGCTTCCCCGCTGGCGGGTGCTCATCCACGCGGTGATTCCCGCGGCTTCTCGGGGCATCCTCACCGGTATTGTGTTGGCCCTGGCCCGTGTGGCCGGTGAGACGGCCCCGCTGCTTTTCACCGCCTTCGGTAACCCTTATTTCAGTCTAGACATCAACCAACCCATTGCCACTTTGCCGCATACGCTGTTTACATACGCGATTTCCCCTTATGATGATTGGCATCTCATGGCTTGGGGGACGGCCCTGGTTCTGACTGCCTTAATCTTCATCGCGAGCTTGTTGGTGCGCACGTTAGGCGAGACGCATTATGAAATTTAGGCCGAGGGTCCTGATTGACCGACACATCACGTTTTCTACTCCTTCTAAGCCAAGGTGCATTCGCAGAGTTTTGTCAGTCACTCAGGCCGAGGGCCATTCAAGAATGATGACGGACCCATGGGGGTAATGACGTTTATGAAGGAGGTTGTGAGCACATGGACGATGTAATTGTGGGTGAATCGGCTCTGGTGGTAAAAGATTTATCGGCCGGATTTGGGGACTTCACCGCGGTGAAGCACATCAGCATCGCGTTTCAGCGCAATGCGGTCACCGCGATTATTGGCCCTTCCGGTTCGGGTAAATCCACGTTCCTGCGTTCCCTGAACCGAATGCATGAGGAGGTGCGGGGGGCGTGGGTGCGCGGCAAAGTGCTGCTGGAGGGGAAGAACATTTATGATCGGGACGTGGATCCGGTCCTTGTCCGGCGACGGGTGGGCATGATCTTTCAGCGGCCTAACCCCTTTCCGACCATGTCCATCTACGACAACGTGGCCGCGGGGCTAAAACTCCGCCATTGGGGCAAAGTCCCCAACTTGGACGAGATTGTGGAACGTTCTTTGCGCCTGGCCGCGTTGTGGGACGAGGTGAAGGACAAGTTGCACGAGCCGGGAACCGCCCTTTCCGGGGGGCAACAGCAGCGTCTGTGCATTGCCCGCGCGCTGGCGGTGGAACCTGAAATCCTGCTCATGGACGAGCCCGCGTCGGCCCTGGACCCTATTGCCACTTTGAAGATTGAAGACCTCATGCGGGAATTGGCCAAGAATTACACCATCATCGTTGTGACGCATAACATGCAACAGGCCGCGCGTGTGTCCGATTACACCATGTTTATGATGATGGATGAAGATCGGGCCGGCCACATGGTCGAATACGGCCCTACCAAGGAACTCTTCACCAATCCCAAGGACAAACGGACGGAGGATTACATTACAGGACGATTTGGGTGAGAACGTCAGGTTGTATGTGTCAGGAGGGGCGGTCATTGGAAGGTATAGACGTCAAGCCGAACAGAAGTCCCGCTCACCGCCTGCGCGTGTTGATCTTATGCACGGGCAACTCGGCCCGGAGCCAAATGGCCGAAGGATGGATCCGGCATCTCCTGGGCGACAGGGTGGACGTGTATTCTGCGGGTACACAACCTTCCGGGTATGTGCATCCTCTCGCCATCAAGGCCATGGAAGAGGTGGGGATAGATATCTCACACCACCGCTCTAAGTCTACAGAGACATTCCGTGGCATGCCCTTCGATTTGGTCATCACCGTATGCGACGACGCGGCCAAAAATTGCCCTGTGTGGTTGGGACGGGGGCATCGGGTGCACATCGGCTTTCCCGACCCGGCCGCGGCCACCGGCAGCGAGGAGGAACGTCTGGCGGTTTTCCGACGGGTGCGGGATGGAATCCGCGAACGTGTGGTAAGATATGTAGAGGCCACCTGTGCTAAAAGGAAACAATCAAGCGGACACCGATAAGAAGACATCTCTCACGTCACGATCCCCCATTGTAGCGTAGAGAGGAAGGAGGTCTTGGATGACACGCAAAACCCTGGACGAGCGATTGCAAGCATTGTTAGATAATGTCGTGGCATTGGGGAGCATGGTGGAGGAAGCGCTTATCAAGTCTGTTGACGCGCTGAAGCGACGGGACTTTGAGGCTTCTCGACGCATTATCGAGGCGGATAAAGAGATCAATCACAAGCGTTATGAGATCGAAGAAGAAACCTTGGTGCTCTTGGCGACCCAGCAGCCCATGGCCACCGACCTGCGAATTCTGGCATCGGTCATCGAAATTGCCACCGAATTGGAGCGTATTGGTGATTACGCCAAGGGGATTGCCAGCATCAACTTGAAGATCGGGGAAGAACCCCTGATGAAACCTTTAATCGACCTCCCCCGCATGGCCGAACTGGCCGCGCAGATGCTTCACACCGCGCTGGAGTCGTTCGTGAACAAAGATGTGGAAACCGCGTACCGGGTGATCCGGCAGGACGACGAGGTGGACGCGCTTTACGAGCAAGTTTATCGGGAATTGATGACGCTCATTATGCAAAATCCTCATCACATCGAACAGGCGAATTACCTCCTCTGGGCTGCCCACAACCTGGAACGTTCTGCGGATAGGGTTACCAACATCTGCGAGCGTACCATCTTCGTCGTCACCGGGCAACTGATGGACTTGGATGCATATGAAGCCGCCGATGATATTGACGTGGCTTAGGGGGTATTTGTAACCTCTTTGAGGTGAGAGGGGAACGTTCTTATCTTACATTAAGCCGAGAGCACAGTCCTTTTCCGGAGGAATGCTGCATGTCGTTAACACCACGTGAGCGCGTTTTAGCCGCCCTGAACCACGAAGAACCGGACCGAGTGCCCATTGTCATCGGGGTCAGTAACGCCACCAGCATGCGCTTGAAGCCCTATCGGGCGTTGAAGGCGCTCTTGGGCATCGAGGCCCCCGACGAGTTCCTTTACGATTGGCCCGAGCTGGGTACGGTGCGGGTGGATGAAGAGACGCTGCGACGCCTGCACGTGGACGTGCGCGGGGTGTGGGATCGGCACCCGGATTGGGTGGTGGAGCGGAATACCCGCCGGAAGCCGGGTGAGCCCTTCTTCGACGCCTGGGGCATCGGCCAGGTGGAGATTACGCCGGGCACCTGGTTCCCCCACATCCACCCTCTGGCCGATGCCACATCGGTAGAGGACATCGAAACCTACCCCTGGCCGGACCCCAACGACCCCAGTCGCGTGCGGGGCGTGCGCGAGCGGGCAGAAGCCTTGGCGCAAGAGGGCACCTACGCCATCATGGCCACGCCTTGGCTCCTCTTCCCCTTTGAACGGGCCATCGCCATGCGTGGGATGGAGCCATTTTTCATGGACCTGGTGGAGAATCCCGAGTTCGCCCAGGCCCTGTTGCGCAAGACCACGGACCTGTGCAAGGCCATGATGGCCCCCTTCTTGGAGGCGTTAGGGGACAATGTGGATATCATCAAAATCGGGGATGACCTGGGCACCCAGACCAGCCTGCTCATCTCCCCGCGCATGTACCGGCGCTACCTCAAGCCCTTACACGCGGAGTACATCGCTTTCATCAAGGAGCGCACCCGGGCCAAGGTCCTCTTTCACACGGACGGCGATGTGTTCCCCCTCTTGGATGACCTGGTTGAGATCGGGGTGGACATCCTTAACCCTCTGCAAACGTCGGCTGGCCGCATGGCAGATCTGGCCACGCTCAAGAAGCGCTACGGCAAGAATCTGGTCTTCTGCGGGGGCATCGACACGCACCGGGTGTTGCCTTACGGCTCGCCGGAAGAGGTGCGGCAGGAGGTACGGCGGGTCATCGAGCACCTGGCACCGGGTGGGGGCTACATGTTGGCCGCGGTGCACACCATCATGGATGACGTTCCGGCGGAAAACATTCTGGCCATGGTGGACGCGGCCCTGGAATACGGGCGGTATCCCATAGCGCGGTAGAAGGCGTTTGCGGTGAAGGGGAGCATTGTGGGAAAACAATGGGCGATAGACGATGGGCGATGCGGGAATGACACCACCCATCGTCTATTACCCTTATTCCGGCACGCCGTGGGGATAGAGGATAACCTTCATCGAATCCTGTGCGGCAGCCACCAGGCGGAACCCCTCTTGGGCTTCCTCCAAGGGCAGACGATGGGTGATCATGTCCTCCACCTCTACCCGGCCGGCCCGCAGCAGTTCCATGGCCTCCCGTAAGTCACGGGGCGCGGCCGCGTAGGTGCCTTTTAGCGTCAATCCCCGATGCCAGAAATCGTACACGTGGAAGGGCACCTCCACCCCGGGCTTGAGGATGGCGTAGAGAAGTATTGTAGCCCCTCTATCGGCCGCGTCTATGGCTTGTTGGAAGACGGGTGGCGCGGCTGCACAGACGATGACATAATCCGCGCCGCGTCCGCCGTTGGCCTCCCACACCCGGGAGACCACATCCTCCTTGGCCGCGTTGATGACCACATCCGCACCCGCGCGCCGGGCCATGTTCAGACGGAAATCGTTGATGTCCGTGGCGATGATGCGCCCCGCGCCCAAGGCCTTCGCCAGTTTGATGTTCAGCATCCCGGCCAGGCCGCTGCCCAGCACCAGGACGGTGCGCGCGGGTTGAAAGTCAATAACACGCATGCCCCGCACCGCACAGCCCAGGGGCTCGGTGAATGTAGCCGCGTCGTCGGATACCTCGTCCGGGATGGGAACGACGCCCCCTTTTTCCACGTTGATGGCGGGCACGCGCAGGTACTCGGCAAAGCCGCCCGGGTCGAAATTGGTGCTGTGCAGCGTGTCGCAGAGGGTGTGTTGGCCCCGCTGGCAGTACATGCAGTTGTTGCAGGGCACATGGTGGGTGACCACTACCCGCTGGCCCACGTGGAAATCTTGCACGCCTTTGCCGACCTCCACAATTTCCGCGGCCACCTCGTGGCCGAGCACGCGTGGGGCCTTCTTGATGCGGTACCATTCCATCACATCGGAGCCACAAATGCCGCTGGCCGTGACCTTGACCAGCAGTTCGCCGGGCCCGATTTTAGGGACAGGCATCTCCTCGATGCGCACGTCATCGTTGCGATAATACATAGCGACTTTCATGGGCTCTCATCCTGCTCTCTATTGTGTGCAGGGGCGCAGCCGCGCTGCCGCCCTTACTTGTTCTTCAACTCCAGGAACAGCTCATAGGCTTCATCCACGGTGGCGTTCTCGTGCACGAGCGCGCGCACGGCCTGGATCATGGCCACGGGGTCTTCGGACTGGAAGATATTGCGGCCCATGTCCACGCCCGCGGCACCCGCCTGCAAGGCTCGGTAGGCCATGGTCAGCGCGTCCTTCTCCGGGATCTTCTTGCCACCCGCGATGACTACGGGGACGGGACAGGTGTTGACGACCCGCTCGAAGTTCTCGCAGTAGTAGGTCTTGATGATGCGTGCGCCCAGTTCGGCGGCGATGCGTCCGGCCAGGCTGAGGTAGCGGGCATCGCGGTTCAGCCCTTCCCCGACCGCGATGACGCCCAGGGTGGGGATGCCGTAGCGTTCGGCTTCGTCGATGACCTGGGTGAAGGCGAGGAGGGTATCCCGCTCGAATTTGGCGCCGACCATGACGGAGAAGGCCACGGCGGTGACGTTGAGGCGGATGGCATCCTCCATGGAGACGGTGATGCCTTCGTGGAGGAGGTCCCCCCACTCGCGGGCGAGGATGCTGGTACCGCCGGATACGCGCAGGATGATGGGGATATCCACATTAGGGTCGATGTAGTTGCGCAGAGCCCCTCGGGTGAGCATAAGGGCGTTGGCGTAGGGGAGGAGGGGTTCGGTGGTGGCGCGCAGGTCCTCCAGGCCGGTGGTCGGCCCCATGAAGTAGCCGTGGTCCACGGCCAGGAAGATGGTACGGCCACTCTTTTGGTCAAACAATCGTGCCATGCGATTTTTCATTCCCCAGTCCATGGTGAATTTCTCCTTCCTCATTTTGTAATATTGCAAGGTGTTCGTGTGATTTGGATAGTACGTAAGGTGTGACTTCACGTATTACGAGTTACGCCTTATGTGATGCGTGCCAATTCCTTCTCCGCGTCCTTGCTCTCTTCTCTGACGATGTTGATTAAGTCCTCGATGCTCTCCACACGCTTGCGTTCCATGATCCACCGTTTGCCGATACGGATGGCCGCGCGCTCGGCCACGGCCCGCTTGCGCGGGTCCTCAATGCTGGTGATGTCCCACACGCTGACGATGCCCATCATGCGGCGTAGGAACTTCACGCCACCGTGACCGGCGGTCTCCTGCAGCAAGCGATGGATGAACCGACGGCGGTATTCAGCGAAGGCCTCCTCGCCGCCGGGAAAGTCCCAATAAGGCGTAGGCACCAGTTCTCCGCGGTTGTTCTCCACCCAAATGGCCTCGAATTTGCGTGCGACCTCATTCCACACCCCCCGAACCATGTCCAGCACGTACTCCTGGTACTCGGCTCGCTCTTCCGGGTCGGGCGTGTGGCCGTAGTGGGAAAGATAGTTGAGCACCAGATTCTGCAACACCGCGCCCACGTCGTAGGCGATGGGGCCGAAGAAAGCGAATTCTGGGTCAATGACCTTGGTCCGCTTCGCGTCCACCATGATGGAGCCCGTGTGCAGGTCCGCGTGGATGAGCGCCTCGGTGTGGTTCATGTACGCGTTCTTCATCTCCGCGATTTCCAGTTTCAGCGCCGCATCGGAGCGCACGGCCTGCACTTCATCGTCCACCAGCGGGTTCCAGTTGTTCTCCGGGGATTCCATGTAGGGGTTGGTGTAGACGAAGTCTTCCTGGAGTTTGCGCAGTTCCTCGTTGATGAACTCGGCCATCATGCGCTTCTTCTCCATGCCGGTCAGATACAGATCGGAGGTGAAGAAGAGGGTGCGGGCCAAAAAGGTGCTGATGTGGTCCACAAAGTGAGGCAACTTCTGCCGGGCCACCAGGGCCTTACGCATGATGACCAGGTCGCTCAGGTCCTCCATGATGACCAGGGACATGTCGAAGTCGTAATCGTACACCTCCGGCACCAGGCCCGGTGCCAGTTCGTTGTGCTTGAGAAGGGCCTTGGTCTCGTAGCGCATGCGCTCTCGGGTTAGCGGCCACGATTCTCCCGCCACCCGCAGGTAGGGAAGGGCCTGCTTGAGCACTACGCTTTGCTCGGGGTTCTTACGATTGGTGACAATAAATACCAGGTTTAAGTTGCCATCCCCTACTTCTCTGACATCCAGCTCAGCGTCCGTGTCAAAAATCGTCCCCCACACCTTGGGGCGGGTTTTGATGTACTCGATGAC
>CAYPUG010000031.1:20048-24260 GCA_964413905.1 uncultured Anaerolineae bacterium
CCTTCCTCGCTGGCCTCGCAGATGCCCCGTTCTGTGATGAGCCCGGTGACGTACTTGGCCGGGGTCACGTCGAAGGCATAGTTGACGGCCGGGCTTTCCGGCGGGGTGAGAAGGACCTTCTTGAACTCGCCCTCGTGCCAGCCGGCGATGTACTTCACCTCATCGGGAGAACGTTGTTCGATGGGGATTTCTTTTAGGCCGTCGTGGATGCGCCAGTCAATGGTGGAGGAGGGCAGCGCCACGTAGAAGGGCACATTATTGTCCCTTGCGGCCAGGGCCTTCAGGTACGTGCCGATCTTGTTTGCCACGTCACCACTGGCCGTCACCCGGTCCGCGCCTGTAATCAGTAAATCGACCATGCCGTGTTGCATGAGATGGCCGCCCACGTTGTCGGCAATCACCGAGTGGGGAACCCCCTGCTGGAGAAGTTCCCACGCGGTGAGGCGGGCCCCCTGATTGCGGGGCCGAGTTTCATCTACCCACACGTGTACCTTGATGCCCAACTCCTGGGCCTTGTAGATGGGCGCCGTGGCCGTGCCGTAGTCCACAAAGGCCAACCAGCCCGCGTTGCAGTGGGTCATGATGTTGACCGTTTCCCCCTTCTTGCGGCGGGCAATTTCTTCGATAATCTTGACCCCATGCTCGCCGATGCGCCGGCAGAATTCCGCATCCTCGTCCGCGATGGTCTGGGCGGTCACGCGTGCGATGCGGACGGCTTCCTCTAAGGTGGTCGCGCGACGGATTTCCCGCAATTGGCGGGCGACAGCCCATTCCAGGTTGTGCGCGGTAGGGCGGGTGGCTTTTAGTTTCTCCCCTGCTGCTTCTAAGTAATTGAAAAACGCTTCTCGGCTGCTTTGGGGGGCTTCCATAGTGGCGATGTACATACCATAACCGGCTGTAGCGCCGATGAGTCCTGCACCGCGGATGTGCATGTCTTTAATGGCGACCGCGACTTCGTCCACAGTGCGTAGATCCTCAATGACGAACCGATGCGGGATCCAACGTTGATCGATGACCTGGACGACGGTGGGATCCTCCTCCTTCAGCCATATAGTTCTATAATGCTTCCCATTGACGTTCACAGGTAACCTCCGGTGTGTGCGTGACAGTTATGGAATATGAACTCATTATTGACTCATTCGGTTGAGCACATCGTCACTCGCTCTTCTTGCCTGCAAACACAATGTTGAATACCAACGCGGCCAGGAGAATGACGCCGGTGACGAAGACCTTCAGGTAGATGTTCACCGAGATCTGATCCAGGCCGTTACGCAGCACGCCAAGAATGAGCAATCCGACAATGGTCTGTGGGATGCCGCCCACGCCACCGAAGAGGGATGTGCCCCCCAGGACGACGGCACCGATGGCGTCAATGAGCAGGCTATCCAACCCGGTGGGCTGGGCACTGCCCAGACGACCCAAGCTGACGATGCCGGCCAGACCCGCGGTAAAGCCGGAGATGGCCATCACCGCGGTGATAATGTGTTTCGTGTTCACCCCGGCCAATTCTGCGGCCCGGGAGTTCGCCCCGGTCATGTACACGTAGCGCCCGAACCGCGTGTAACGCAGGACCAAGTGTCCGATGAGCAAGGTGATGCCGGCCACGATGATGAGCCACTTAATGGGGCCGATGCGACCGCTGCCCAAGGTCATGGCGATGGGCGGGATATTAAAGATAATACGACCGCGCGTCAGGTAGAGGGAGAGTCCCGAAGCAATTAGGGACATGGCCAAGGTCACCATGAAGGAGGGGATACCCAGATACGCCGTCGCGTACCCGTTGATAATCCCCAGGATGACAACGACGGCCAACCCCACAAAAATGGGCAACGGTTGGGGCAAGGGGATGGTGGCGGTAAAAAACGCGGCCACCACGCCGCCCAGCGTGGCCATGGTCGCAATGCTTAAGTCGATTTGTGCGGTGAGGAGCACAAATGTGATCCCCGTCCCCAGGATGGAAAGTACAGCGATTTGGTTCAGGATATTGTTGAAGTTTTCCAGAGAGAGAAAACTATCTGACGTGACACTGAAGAACACCATAAGCGCCAGGAGTGTCCACACCGGCGCCAACTCACGAGAGCGGGCAAACCACTCTCGTACCTTCGTCTGGCCCTCAGACGGTTGCTGTACGTCACTTCTTGTGCTCATAACCCATCTTTACTCCTCGAAGAATAGATAACCCAATGCACTGACAAAATTCTGCGAATGTTTCTCTGCATGAAGACGCGTGACCGGAACGTTCATGCCTTGTCCAGCAGCATATCTTTAGAAACTTCCACCCCTTCAAAATCTGCGACAATGCGCCCTTTAGACATCACCAAAATGTGCTCGGCCACGGAGAGCACTGTTTCCGGTTCCGAGGAGATGACAATAATACCGACGTTTTGTTCGCTTAACTCCCGCAGGATTTTCAGCACCTCCTCTTTTGCCCCTACATCCATGCCCCGGGTGGGTTCGCTGGCGATGAACACTTTGGGAGGGAACACCACCCAACGCGCGATAGCCACTTTCTGCTGATTGCCACCACTCAAGTTGCCCACAGGCAGAAGCGGGTTATTGGGCCGAACGCCTACCCGATTAATCGCTTGCCGGGCCACTGAAACCTCGTTCCGGGTGGAGAGAATAAATCCGGTGATGCGGTTCAGGTGGGCCAGCGAAATGTTCTGATAAATAGGGGCGGTGAGGAAGAGCCCTTGCTTGCGGGATTCAATCACATAGGCAAGGCCTGCGTCAATGCTCTCGCGGGTAGATCCTTTGGGCAGAGGTTTCCCCTCGAGGAAGATCTCCCCTTCATCGTATTCCCAAAGGCCAAAAATCGCCTTGCCCAATTCAAAATGTCCGGAACCGACCAACCCGTAAATGCCCAGAATTTCCCCGCGGCGCAAGTCGAAGGTAATGTTCTCGAACGCGCGGCGTTTGGTCAGATGGCGTACGGCCAACACCACTTCATGGGGTTCGGTCTCTTCCACTACCACGGTGCCTTCATAAGATTGTTTGAAGAACTCGACCTCTTTGCCCAGCATGAGGCGAATGATCTCGTCCTTGGTGGTGGCGGCCGCGGGCAGGGTCGCTATCTTTTCCCCGTTGCGGAGAACGGTGATGCGGTCGGCAACGTGCATGACCTCTTCCAAAAAATGGGAGATATAGATGACGCTGTGCCCTTGCCGGGCCAGTTCACGGACCAGTTCCAGTAGGCGCTCGGTTTCCTTGGGGGAGAGCGCGGAGGTGGGTTCGTCCATAATCAGCACCTGAGCCCCTGATGTGATGGTGCGAGCAATTTCCACTAACTGGTGGACCCCCAAAGGGTATTCTTCCAATTTCTTCCGTACATCCAGGACGAACCCCAGGCTTTTCAGCGCAGCGTCGGCCTCCCGGTACATACGCTTCCAATCGATAACGCCCGTCGGGGTTGTGGGTTGGCGGCCCAAGAAAATGTTCTCCGCGACGGTAAGGACCGGCATGACGCTCAGTTCCTGGTGGATCATGGCGATACCGTGGTCTAGCGCGTCCTTGGGCGAGTGCAAACGGATGGGTTGTCCTCGCCAGTACATCTCACCGGTATCGGGGCGGTATACTCCCGCGAGGATGCGCATGAGGGTGGATTTCCCCGCGCCGTTTTCACCCACCACCGCGTGCACTTCTCCTGGATACAGATCAAAATCCACACCCTTCAGGGCATGGATTCCGCCAAACCGCTTGGAAATGTTCTTCAATTCAAGCAATGGTATCTGATTAGCCATAAAACCTTCCCTTACCGATAATACATACATCGGGTTGCCCGGTATCGGGTACTTGTACCCGATACCGGGGGGTTCGTGGGAGTCGGACACGCGTTTGGCCGTATCCGACTCCCATCGTTCATATTCGCTTATGCCAAGAGATGTTTCTCCAGCCAGAGGAGACCGGGGGCTGCACCAATGCCGTAGCCCTTGAGGAGCCACGGTTTGTCCGATTTCTCCTTGGAGGGCGGGAGAATGGCCGGGCCGTCGGCCAGGATGAATTCAGGGATGTCCTTGCCGCCCACTTCTTTTTGCATGACCGCGTAGTAGCCGGCGACCAGCGCACCCCAGTGAATGCGGGCTGCGGAGTTGCGGGCCGTCGCATGGAGTTTTCCATCGAGCACGGCCTGGACCGCGGGGGGCATGCCGTCAATACCGCCGAGGACGATCTCGCCCTCGCGTCCCGCGTTCTTGATCACCTGATACGCGGCCA
>CAYPUG010000032.1:0-23910 GCA_964413905.1 uncultured Anaerolineae bacterium
CCGCTTCAAAAAGTCGGTCACGATATTTCATGTTCCAGAACGTCTCCCAGCGCAGTGGGGGTTCAATAAGCACATCCGCGAGGGCTCGCTCATGGCTGTTTG
The DNA here is from genome assembly GCA_964413905.1 of uncultured Anaerolineae bacterium. Taxonomy (GTDB): domain Bacteria; phylum Chloroflexota; class Anaerolineae; order JAADDB01; family JAADDB01; genus CAYPUG01. The sequence goes on from CAYPUG010000032.1 coordinate 103, forward strand.
CCCGAATCATGTTGAAAAAGGCCATGGAGAGCAGGTCAAGCGCGTGACGTGGAGGCTTCGGCGTCTCCCCTTTAGGCATCACGTCAACGGCGATGATGATGTCTGCTCCCATATCCCGCAATGCCTTGACGGGCAAGTTGTTGAAGACACCTCCGTCTATCAGCAGGCGCTCCTCCCGCCGCACGGGGGTGAACAGGAAGGGAACCGAACAACTGGCTTGAACCGCACTGGCCAGATCGCCTTCCCGCAGGACAAGGAACTCCTCTTTCTCCACGTCGAACGCCCCGCAGGCAAAGGGAAGTGGAAGGTCTTCAATGGTGTGGATACCGGTTTCTTGTGCCAAAAGTCGCCCCATGGGCTTAAGGGTGAAAAGTCCCATGTGTCCTGGGAAGGCCGGACGAGCCAGTTGGCGCCAAGTGATCACCCGGACTAACTCTCGAACGCGTTGAAAGGGGACTTGGGCTGCGATAAGGGCCGCCACAATAGAGCCCGCGCTCACTCCAATGATCATATCAGGGTAGATGCCTGCTTCGTACAGAACTTCAATCACACCCACGTGAGCAAAACCTCGCACCGCTCCGCCCGACAAGGCGAAACCTATGCGAGGCTTTCGGTTCTCTGCGTCGGCAGGGAGATGAGATGTGTTCATAATTATCCCTCGGATGCGTTGCCTTCCAGCCGTTCGGTGAGCAATTTGCGCACAATGGCCGGATTGGCTTGTCCTCGGGTTGCTTTCATCACCTGTCCCATGAACCAGCCGAACAGACCTTTCTTGCCCGAGCGGTACCGTTGAACCTCTTCTGGGTGTTCGGCAAGGATTTTTTCGACGATGGCAATCAGTGCTGATTCATCGCTGACTTGGGCAAGCCTCTTTTCCCGGATGATGGTTTGGGCATCTTTGCCGGTGTGGAACATTTCAGCGAGGACCATTTTGGCCGTGTTACGGTTGATGGTGCCTTTGTCCACTAAGGCGAGGAGTTGGGCCAGGTTATCCGGTGTAATAGACATCTCTTCGATGCTGATGTTCGCTTCGTTCAGGTGGCGGAAGATCTCACCTGTGAGCCAGTTGTAGATCTCCCGAGGTTTGCCGTACGCGAGCACCGCTTGTTCGTACCATTCGGCCACGGCTTTTTCTTCGACAATGACATTGGCTTCTGTGCGTGAAAGGCCGTACTCGCGGCTAAAGCGGGCAATTTTCGCGTCGGGCAGTTCGGGCAGGGTGGCCCGCAGTTCTTCCACCCATTCGCGGGACACTTCCAGGGGGAGCAAGTCGGGTTCTGGGAAGTAGCGGTAGTCATGGGCGTATTCTTTGCTCCGTTGGACAAAGGTGCGGCCGCGCGCGTCATCCCATCCCATGGTCACTTGTTCAATAGTCCCCCCGCTTTCCAGGATCTCGATCTGCCGTTGGACTTCGTAAGCAATGGCGTCTCGCACGGCTTTAAAGGAATTGAGGTTTTTGATTTCGACCTTAGTGCCCAGTTCTTTTTGGCCTTTGGGGCGAACGGAAAGATTGGCTTCACAGCGCATGGCCCCTTTTTCCATGTCACCGGTGCTCACGCCCAAGTAACGGAGGATGGTGCGTAATTTCGTCAGGTAGCGGTGGGCTTCTTCCGCGCTGCGTATGTCGGCCTCGGTGACGATTTCCAGCAAGGGAACCCCTGCCCGATTGAGATCGACCAGACTGTAGCCGTCCACGTGCACGAGTTTACCGGTGTCTTCCTCCAAGTGGGCCCTACGGATGCGAATACGCTTGGGGTTCCCTTGGTCGTCTTCTATTTCCACCCACCCGTCGGTGGCTAAAGGCAGTTCGTATTGGGATATTTGATACCCCTTGGGAAGATCCGGGTAGTAGTAGTTTTTGCGGGCGAACACGGAAAATTCCGCAATGTGACAGTTGAGAGCCAATCCGGTGCGGATGGTGGCTTCGACCGCGGCCTTGTTGATAACGGGCAACGCGCCAGGAAGGGCCATGCATACGGGGCACACATGTGTGTTCGGAGACGCGTCCGCGTAATCGGCGTTGCATCCGCAGAACATTTTGGACCGGGTCAGCAATTGTGCGTGAACTTCCATACCGATGATAACTTCGTACTCTTGAGTCATGCCATCCCCCGTGATGGTGTCAGAATGTTCGTCCCTGTATTATACACGGCCTTAGAGATCCCTTCCATCCTGCTGTAAGCGGGATGCGTCTTGTCTATGAAGTCTCCTCGCGTTCTTGGCGTAAGCGCTGAAAGGCTTCGAATACTCCCCGTTCTACAAGGACATGGGCAAAGGGATTAGCCGCGTAGTCGGTGGTGCGCATGAAGTGCGCGACGGTGACCGTCTGGGTTGCCATCCGAGTATCCCCGATAACCGTAAACCATTCGGCGACTTGAAGTAAGCGTCTGGCCAGTCGATGCCATGTCCCTTCCGCGAAGTCGTTGGCCCGAATGTGGCGAAGAACGGTGTAAAAGGTATCGATGGAGAGAGGCCGGTCGGTTTCCCGGTAGACCTCCAGAGGATCTCGTTCCGGTATAAGACTCCACAGGATAAAGGCTTCGTGATTGAAGAAGTGGTGGGGATCGGGGAGGGTACGATGGGTGAATTCTGGGAGCGGAGGGGGCTCCGCGATGCCTTCGTGTTGCGTCTCCTGCCAGAATTGTGTGGCGTTGAGTCTGTACATGGTGGGTATCGTGTATTCGTTGCTGTAATTCTGGGCAATAAGATGTTTGAGCCACCGTCGCATGTGGGCCACCGGCACTTCCTTTAACCAGGCGATGCGCCGTTCGTTTGCGTTGACGGAGATGTCCAACGGGATGGATGCGATGCGGTCAGGAGTCGATGGGGGCGGGATAAACTCGGCCGGGATGTCGTCTAACACGAACGCGAATTGAAGACCTAAGTCTATGTTGCCCAGCAAGCTAATGAGGAGGTTCGACGAGGCCTCATTCCGTAAGAGCCAGAAGGCTTGGGTCCCCTGGATATCCGGCGCGGACGCGAAGGTCCGCCAGGGAGTAGGGGAGTAGGTGCGAGAGGCCGCCCCTTTGAGGCGCAGTTTACGGGCGTTGCGTTCCGCGATGGTTTTTTGCGGGACGGGGAGGACATCGGCCAAGGTGAGAAGGGTAGGGAGTGCGTCAGGATGGGGGTTTTGGCCTAATTTGTGCAAAGCCGGTTCGGCCACGTTCGGCCGTTGGTCGTAAGCCAGGGCGACGAGGATGGGAAATACATGCTCGCCGGGGAAGCGGTCGAGAATGTCCAACAGCATAAGGGGGACTTCCGGGGGTTCTTCTTCCAATTGGTTAACAAAGTCTATTATGATTTCGGGCATCCGAGGTAAGTGTTCGGTGAGTTCCCGTACGGCTTGTTCCATAATCGCGTACGGGTCACGCAGTGCCGCGTACATGCTCTCTTCGATGTCTTCGCCGAGGAACCGGTCGAGGATCGTCAACGCGGCGATCCGTTCTTGGTCACTCCGTTGAGGATCTGAGACTACTTGGTATAGGGATGGAGCGATAAGGTCGCGCGGGAGGTGCATAGCGATAAGCCCCAGGGCCGACCGGAGGAGGGGATCGGTGGTTTTAAGGTGGCGAAGGATGACAGGAATGAGGCGTTGACCGTGTTGGGCCAGTGATTGAGCCTGGGCCATGCGTTGCTGAGGGTTTTGTTCCTCGGCCAGGGCTTGCAGTTTCTTTTCAATTTCTAAACGTTCTTGGAACGTGCGAATGACACGCCCTTCGCTCATAAAACATCCCTTCCTTGATGTTGAATCACCTGCATTGTACTCGAGCCTTGAGCGTCCCCCCAATTTCTTATCTTCTCCCGGTTTGATGCCGTTATGAAAGCGGCGCCGGGTCGCCGCACTCCAAAGATTGGAATTTCCCGCATCCTTTTCTAACTCGGCGCAAGAGGTGATCGATGGGCATGAAATGCGAGGTCTCGCTTAATGAGAAGCCCTACTTAAGGATAGGAGTTTTTCGTTTGGGGGGGATTACGGTAAAATGGTTAAGATCCCGGAAGAGGAGGTGTGGCATGGAAGACGGGTTGGTCAAGGAGATTTTGGCCGACGCGCGGAGGCGCATGGACAAAGCGGTCGAAGCCCTTCGGATGGACTTGGCTGCCATGCGCAGTAATCGTGCATCTCCGGCCTTAGTGGAACGTATCCCCGTGGATTATTACGGTACGCCCACCCCGTTGATGCAGTTGGCCGCCATTACTGCTCCCGAGCCGCGGATGTTAATGATTCGGCCCTTTGATCCGAGCAGCATGACGATGATCGAAAAGGCTATTATGAAATCCGATTTGGGCGTTACCCCCAATAACGATGGCCAGGTGATCCGCATCATCCTGCCCCCGCTGACCGAGGAGCGACGCCGTGAGTTGGTGAAATTGGTGCACCGTCGGGTGGAGGAGGCTCGGGTAGCGGTCCGTAACATCCGGCGGGATGCTATTTCGGACCTGCGTGAACTGGAGAAGGAGAAGATGATTTCGGAGGACGAATATCATCGGTTGGTGGACAAGGTGGATGAGATGACAAAGGATCACATTGAGAGAATTAATGAGCTCGGTGAGAAGAAGGAGCAGGAAATTTTGGAGATTTGACGTCTGATGATGAAAGAGATCTCTTCGGTTGTCATTCACCCGCAGCCTGACCCGGCCGCGTTGGCTGAATTGAACGTTCCGCGGGAACGTATCCCGCGTCACATCGGCATTATTATGGATGGTAACGGCCGTTGGGCTAAGGCGCGCGGTTTGCCGCGCATGGCCGGGCACCGGGCCGGCACCCAGAATATTCGGCGGGTGTTGCAAGCCTGTTTGGATTACGGGGTTGAGGTGTTAACTATTTACGCGTTCTCCACCGAAAATTGGCAAAGGCCCCGTCCGGAAGTGGAGGGCCTGATGCGTCTACTCAGTTTGACCATTCGCAAGCAGTTGCGGGAGTTGAATGAACAAGGGGTGCAGTTGCGGCATTGTGGCCGCCTGGAGGGTGTGGAGGAGCGCTTACGTCGTCGTATTGAGGACGCGGTGGAACGGACACGGCATAATGACCGCATGATCCTAAACGTCGCGTTTAACTACGGGGGACGGATGGAGATCTTGGATGCTGTGCGCGGTCTCATCCGCGACGGCGTTCCACCGGAAGCCGTTGATGAGCATGTTTTTAGCAATTACTTGTACACGGCAGGCCTTCCCGACCCGGACCTGATTATTCGGACATCCGGCGAGTACCGGCTGTCCAATTTCCTTATATGGCAAGCCGCGTACGCGGAGTTTTACATCACCCCGGTGTATTGGCCGGATTTTGACCGGGGGGAATTGACCAAGGCGATCCGGGATTACGCGGCTCGGGAACGACGTTTTGGAGGTCTCCCGGACCAGGAAGTTGCTTGATGCTGAAGGAACGAGTGCTCAGTGCGGCCGTGCTTATCCCCATCGCGTTCACCCTCCTGTACCTGGGAGGGTGGTGGTTTGTCGCGCTGGTGGCCTTTTTCGGCCTGGTGGCCGGCTATGAGGCGTACGCGATGCTGGCCCATAAGGGCTATGCGCCGTTCCGATGGTGGGGTATGGCGCTCATTTTGGGGTTTACCGTGTGGCCCCTTCTGGTCGAGAGTGATCGTGGTGTTCTGTTCCTCCTCACGTTTGGCTTGATAGCGACCCTGGTGCGGGCTCTGGCTCATCGCTCTGAGGCTCCGGCTACCGATTGGGCCCTCACCGTCGGGGTCGCTTTTTACTTGGGGCTGGGGATTTATCACGCCTCCTCGTTGCGTCTCCTTCCTCAAGGACTGTGGTGGGTGATCACGGCCCTTTTGTTGACGTGGATCACAGATAGTGGCGCGTACTTTATCGGCACCGCGATAGGTCGTCACCGCATGGCCCCTCGCCTGAGTCCAAAGAAAACGTGGGAAGGCACCATCGGCGGAGGTATTACGGGCATTCTTGCCGCGTGTGCCCTCGGCCCGTGGCTTCTTCCCATCTCTTTGGAACAAGCGATGGGGCTCGGTGTGGCCGTAGCCGTGGCTGCTCCTTTGGGCGATCTGGCCGAATCCATGTTCAAGCGGCAGTGTGGTGTGAAGGATTCGGGACACTGGATTCCAGGTCACGGGGGCGCGTTTGACCGAATCGATAGTTTGCTCTTCGTGTTTCCTACAGTGTACTGGCTTGCTCTGTGGATGCTCGGTTGAGATGTGAAGGAGGAAAAGAGAATGAAAACGGATCGCAAACGACGCCTGTTAGAAGCGTTGCTCTTTGCGGAGCAAATGGCTTCGGAGCTAGAGGATTACATCGCCCGCAAGGAATTGTTTCGCCAGTTGATTGTGCACACTCCATGGGGTGATGAATTGCCTAAGATGTCTCTGGGCGGGTTGGTGGAGCGCTTACGATACCTGGAGCGCCATGAGGAGGAGCTGTCCGCAGAGGAGCGGGAGCGTTTGCACGCGGTGCGTGAGGCGTATGAGGAGCTCCTCCGGTATCATCGACAGGAAGTGGAGGAACGATTTCGCCGGGAATTCAAGAGTTTCCTCGGCTCCTGGAAGTGGTATCTGGATGATCTGCGAGACAATCCTCGCAAGGCCGCGGATTATCCGGGGGAGGTGCACAACCGAGTGAGGTTGACCACGTTGCTGCAAGAAGCGCAGCGCCTGGGCGTGGATCTTGGCGCGGATAACGTGAAACAACTGGAACAATTGGATGCTTGGTTGCGGGAGCATTGGGAGCCCGGCCCATTCAATTGGCCGGGACATAATCCCGAGGACTACGATCCTGACGTGTATTGGTATTTGTACGGAAAGCCCAAAGTGTAATAAACGATGTTCGTGTGTTGCGGGGAGACAAAGCCCCGCAACACACGAGTTGTCCCTTTACCCCTTACTTCGCGAACAACACCTGTAATGTCCTCACTGCCACGTAGATGTAGATGAGCGTGACTACGGTCAGGGCCAAGATGGCCGATGCCAGAAACAGTCCCAGGTGACCGCCGAACTGATAGGTGATGGAACTCAGTACGGATAGGGCCACGAAGGGACACACAAAGGACCACCAACTGGGCCCAAAGGGCACGTGTTCCCGGAAGTACACGAACAGGATGATAATGCCCAAGGTAGCCGATGCCCCCATGAATCCGATGGCGGTAAAGGTCAGCACCTTCAACAGGATGTGCGGTATGGTCATTCCGTGGTGGCCCATGTAGTGCAACAGTTTCAGCATGAAAATGGTGTACACGGTAATGGACGGCATGAGCAACAGGGATGTCGGCGCCACAGAAGGTTCAGGAAAGCCGTAGGTGATGAAGCGCTGAAAGATGAAGATAAGGGCCAAAGAGCCCACAATACCACCCACGCCAAAGGCTGTGAGCCCTAGTAACAACGCGATGTCATTCATGGGGGCCGGTAACATGCCGGCCATACTTACACCGGGCACAGCGACCAGGCCGTACGTTAACGGTTGCAAGAACAAACCCAGGTGGAACGTCTCCAAAGACGCCGTGTACGCGAATGTGTTGAACAGGATCTGGAAGCCTAAGACAAAGGTGATGGCGTATACCAACAACCAAGCCCAGAACCCAATGGGAGCCAGAGCTTTAGCCGAAAGGCCAAAAAATTCCGGCAGAATGATAAACGTCGCGTTCAACAACATGGCAAAGGCCGCGGGCATGGCCATCCACCCGGTGCTGGCCACCGGCGATTGGGGTGGCCATTTCTTGGGTCGGCGTGAATACTGAGGCGGCAATTCGATCCCGAAAAACTTGTCCGTGTTCTTCAATGCTCGAATCCAGAAAGGTAAGTTCACAATGAATAAGCCTAAGGCCAAGATGTAAAAAACAGCCTGTCCGATGGTCGTGATCAGGGTTGGATGCGTCACATCGGCTAACTTCCAAAAAGCGACCGTCAATCCGCCTGCACCCAAGGATGAGAGATAGTATAACGGGTGATATTTGGATTGAGTGTTCTTTTCGGCCATCATCATTCCTCCTTCACCGAAATTTTTCCGAGATTGTGTCGGTAGACTGCTCCCCCATGGAATTTTCATTCCCTTGTTGAACCTAACGCGCATGCGCGGAATGTGGCCAGCCGTTTGGGAAGTGTGTGCAACCTGTGAGGTGTAGTCGTCCTATTAGACGCAAAAATCAAAAAGCGGTTACATGTTTGGTGCGAAAATCGATGAGGGTTTTTCTCACCAAAATGAGATGCCCCGGCGTTTTCCTCCTCTCCCGTTGGCCCAGAATGGCGGTAGGGGACTTTAATTGTCCATGGGTGGACTGTACCAGGCCCGACAATTCGGTGGACGACGTTCGCTGCCGACGGTCTTCCGGTATAGATGCGAGCCAACACCTAAAGCATTTGAAACCAAGTACCTTACCACCTCGCCATCACCGTGACGAAACTGCTCCCTCCAGTACGAAAGGGCTATTGTTCCTCTTCCACGTAGCTCGTACACTACATAGTAAGAAGAAACGGTGGAGAGCGGTTGACCGAGAAGACGCTGAAAGGGAGACGGCTATTCTGTAACCCTAGAAGGATGGATGAAACTCTGCTCATGGAGGGGGAAGGCCCTGCCTTTGCCCATTCGTAGCCCGCCATTCGACAACATAGGGATCTCCTATGTGGGTCTTTTAGAAACAACGTTTTGGCATCCCAAAGCGTCTTACCGGTAGGAGGATACGTGGTATGCCCGAGGCACAGGATTTGGCAAACTGGTTGCTTGCGCACCATCAGCATAAGGGGGAGGACAGTATCACTCAGGGGATACCTTTTTTGGCCGTCTTACGCAATGACCACGGGTTTGCCATCCCCCTGACCCAGGTGCGTCTGGTCGCCCGTTTGGAATCCTTTTCCCCTCTCCCCGGTGCCCCTCCCCTTTTACCCGGAGCTACAAGCTTACAAGGTCGGATCGTCGCGCTCCTCGACTTGGGGCCCTTGGTGGAGGAGGAAACGCTTAAGCCCCGGGTCGGGATGTATGTGACCGTTGTCAGCGACGGCGATGTGGAAGCCGGCTTGATCGTCACCCGCGCCTTGGACATGCACCTTGTACCGGATGAATACATTCAAAAAGAGGATGTCACTCCCTACATTATGGGGCGATATGCGTGGCCACTCTCCGATCCTCAGGAGGCCTTTGATATCATCCAGGTGGCCAATGTTTTGGATGCTGCGCGCCATGTTTTTAAATAACACTGTGTGGCTGGTCATCTGTGAACTTCAGTGTCCATACTCCCGCTGCCGCCTAGGGGTGCCGGCCGGATATGTGAAGCGGGTGCTCTCCGCGCGGCATCTGGATGCAACGCCACATCTCTGGCCCTGGGATCCGCCCCACATGGTTGTAGAAGAGATGCCATGGTGGGTGGAGTTCAAGCATGTGGAAGGCGCGTTTCCGGTTCTGGCTGTGCATCCACCCCGTGAATTCGTTCGTGACCAGGTGTTCGCCATTCCCCCTTTGCTTTTGGAGTGGGCAGAACGTCTTGGTTTTAAAGGGTTCGCCCTGGATGGACAGGAGGTTATCCCCTTATGGGAACCGGGCACACAGCGAAACATCCACGCTCTTGGAATTCACGTGAAGGAGGCGAAAGAACCATGATGAAGGATACAACGGGCGTCGCCTCGGCCACACTTATCCCCGACCTCCGCGCGCGGCGCTTACGACGTGTGAGGGGACTGGCACTGGTGGCCGTGGTGGTCTCTACACTGGTCGCCATCACAATGGATCTGTACGGTGTGGCCGCAGGCCGACAAGATATCCTGATCTGGACCGTGGTCCCCTGGACTGTTGCCGGGCTCAATGGGCTCGCGTACTGGCGGGCGGCTTACAAATTGCGCACGGCTCGGCTGTTGATTCTCTGGAGCGTGGTGGGGGGACTTGCCATCAGCGTCATCGCGTTTGGCACCAACTTGGGAGGCATGGCCTTATTCCTGGCCTGGACGGTGGTCTTGGGTGCCATGTTGTACGGCCCGCAGATGGTCTTTATCACCACGCTTATCTCCCTGGTGGTCGTTGTGATCACCCTTATTTTGGAGTTATTAGGTGTGGCTCCATTGGTCCCCTTGGACACAGGGGTGATTCGGTGGGGGAATTTTATCCTCGCGTTTGTCTACCCCTTGGCCATGGCCGGGAGCGTTTACCTCTACGCAGATTACATCCAGGACACGTTGATGGCCACCAGCAAACGCATTGCAAAATACGTGGATGATCTTATGGAGAGCGCTCAACAGCAGGCTGCTACCTCCCAGCAACAAGCGGCCGCAGTGCAGGAAATCTCCGCTACGGCAGAGGAACTTTCACGCACGGCCGAACAACTGAACGAACACAGCCGCCAATTAGATGAAATCGCGGAGCAGACGTTCACCATTGTGCACAATGGGGAGAAAGTCATTGATGACATCCTCTCCACCGTCCAAAAATTTGCCGATGACACCCGTCAACTGGTGCAGGAAGCCATCCGCCTGAACGAACAATCCCAGCGTATCGGCGAGATTGTGGACATGATGAACCGTATTAGCGATGAAACGCACCTCATCGCGCTGAACGCGGCCATCGAAGCGGCCAGCGCGGGAGAACACGGGCACCGCTTTTCCGTCATTGCCGCGGAGATCCGTCGCCTGTCTGAGCACGCGATTAAGTCTGGAGACCAGATTAAAGCCATCATCCGTGACTTACAACAGGCAGCTCAGTCCGCGGTGATGAACATGGAAGCGCAAATGGCCCAGGTCGACCACATGGAAGGCGAAGCCCGCACTGCCCAAACGTACCTTAACGAAATGGTAGGAGCGGTGGACCTCACCCGTACTTCCGCACACGAATTGTCCCACACATCCGAAGACCTGCACAGCGTGAGCCAGCAATTAGCCATGAGCCTGCAGGAAATGACGCAAACCGCCGAGTCCCTGGCAAGTAGCAGTCGCCTCGCGTTGGAAACAGCCCAAGAACTCCAACAGGTTGCCCAAGCTATTACCCGGAGTGGTGTCTAATGGGAGCAGGAGATGGAAAACTGGGATTTGGCTGATTTTTGGGAGGAGTTCGAACGGGAAGTTCGGGACAACCTCCAACGCCTGGAAGAGGGCTTCCTCAACCTGGAGGATCGGCCGGATGATCGTGAATTGGTCAACGAGTTGATGCGTCTGGCCCACACCGTCAAAGGATCCGCGCGGCTTATGGGCGTTGAAGACGTGGCTGCTCCCGCGGCGGAAATGGAAGCCCTGCTGCGCAACGTCCGCGACGGGCAAGAAACTATCTCCTCCGACGTGATCACCCGTCTGCTCCACCTCTTGGACACCCTCCGGCAGGCCATGCGCGCGGCCCAAAGCGACCAGCAGTCGGACACCTGGGCCGCCCAGGAGCCTTCTGAGGGGACCGAACAGGCCCCGGCTTCCATCCGGGAGACACCTATCACACCGAGCATGGACCTCCGGCAAACCGAAGAATTAACCGCTCTAAGTACCGTGCTCCACGTCCAACACATGCGTCTGCGGGAGGTGTACCGTGAATTTGACCGCCTGACTCGCATTGGTAATGTGCCCGCTCCGCTTACGGGGTCTTCCACCGTGCACGCCTCTTTGAAAAACAAGGAAGCACATCAGGAATGGTTCAGTCATCTCCTGAACATTCACGATGCTTTACGCACTGTTGTCGAGGACATGGAACTTACCTTGCAAACGTTAGAGGGCGAGATCCTGCGCATGCGTTTGGTGCCCTTTGAAGTGCTCCTTCCCGTTATCCGGCGCACGGTGCGGGATGTGGCCCAGGCGTTGGGGAAGCGTGTTCAATTTCAGGCAGAAGGCGCACAGACGCGTATCGACCGTCACCTGGTGGGCCCACTTCAGGATGCCCTCATTCACCTCTTACGAAACGCGGTCGATCACGGTATCGAAAGTGAAGAAGAACGCATTGCTCAGGGTAAATCACCGGAAGGTCACATCACCTTACGGGTAGAGACCTCGGGGAGCATGGTGCTTATCCACATTGAAGATGACGGTCGGGGGATTCAGGTGGAGAAGGTACGGGCCAAAGCCATTGAGCGCGGTATCCTCTCACCGGAAGACGCGGAGAACTTCGGTGAACACGAACTCCTGCAGGTGCTTTTCCACCCCGGTTTCACGACCCGTACGCAAGTGACCACGTTTAGCGGTCAGGGGGTGGGGTTAAACGCGGTTGCGGAAATCGTGCGTCGGCTAGGCGGTGATGTCGAAGTGCACACGCAAGTCCACAAGGGAACGCGTATCACCTTACGCGTTCCTTTAAACATCGCCCTGGTAGAAGCGCTGTTGGTCCAAGTTGGAGACCGGGTTGTCGCCTTGCCGGTCGCGCGGGTGGCCGCGCTGCTGCGGGCTGCCCATACACGTATTCTGCCGTTGGGCGAGCAACAGGTGATCCACTGGAGGGACATGTTAATTCCGCGGGTGCACTTGGAAGCCCTGTTCCCCGACTTGGATTCGGTGGACGGACGGCACGTCATTATTTTGCGGGCTGCCGGGCGTTATGTGGCTGCCACCGGCGGCTCCGTGCTTGAACATACCACATTAGCCATGCATCCTCTGCCCGCGGTCCTTTATTCATCACCCTATGTGTACGGAGCCAGTATCTTAGGAGACGGATCCGTCGTCTATATTCTTGCAGGGGATGCCATAGCGTATCTGAACGCGCAGGCTCAACCGAATGGGCGGACCGAGGTTGTGGAAAGCGAGTCCCAGAAAAAGCGCTGTGTGCTAGTGGTAGACGACGGAGCAACGACTCGCGAATTGATGCGCACCATCCTCACCGCGGCCGGGTATGAGGTCCTTACTGCGGAGGATGGTGAAGACGCTTTGGAGAAACTGGCCGCCGCGTCGGTGGATCTTGTGGTCACCGACATTCAAATGCCACACCTGGACGGCATCTCTTTGATACGTCGGTTGCGGGCTGACTCCCGGTGGAAAAACATGCCTATCATTATCGTTTCCATCCAATCCGATCCGGATGACATTCAGCGAGGTTTAGAGGCGGGAGCCAACGCGTATCTCACGAAACGGGACTTTGAAGAAGGTGCCTTATTAGATGTGATAGAGAGAGTGCTCACATGAGTCAAGTCAACGAGATGCTCAAAGATCGCCGAGTGCTCATCATAGATGACAGTGGCACCACCCGGTTGTTTTTGCGTCGTCTCCTGGAAAAAGTCGGGTGCCACGTTTCTGTCGCCGCAACAGCCACCGGTGGTTTGGAAACATGGAAGCAACACGGCCCGTTTGACCTCATCCTGTTGGATCTCCTCTTGCCGGACCGTCAAGGCATTGACCTCTTGCGGGAGATGCGGAAGACGGATACAGATACGGCTATCGTGGTGATTACCGGGTACAGTAGTATTCACACCGCGATTGCCGCCCTGCAAGCCGGCGCGGACGGCTTTACCGAGAAGGATCGATTGGCCGCGGGAGAAGTGGACACCTTCCTGCGTAACATCGTGCGTGCCTTAGAGATTCGACAGGCAATTGCCGAACGCGAGCGTTTACAGCAGGAACTGCGTCGTAAGAATGAACTTCTCAGAGACGCCATCGAGCAACTGCGACAAGCCCAAGAACGCCTTTCCGCGGAATACCATCGGTTTCGTAACGTGCTGTACAGTTTACACGAGATGGTCTTGGTGACGAATGACCGTTTGGTCATCACCCTGGCGAACCCCGCGGCCGAGAAAATCCTGGGCATTAAGACTCATGAATTGGAAGGTGCCCATATTAATGAACTGCGCTTGCCGGAAAACATCACCATGCGCTCTTTTCTGGTCCTAAAGACGGGTAAACCTGTGGAAACCGAATGGGTGCGTGATGATGAACGCCTTGTGGAGATTGCCATCCTCCCCCTATTGGATACCGATGAGCACATTACCGGTATCATCCTCGTGAGTAAAGATGTCACCGAGGAGCGACGGCTTCGCCGCTTGCGAGATGATTTCTACACCATGATCACGCACGACCTACAAACGCCTATTACCAGTATCATGGGATTCGCCGAATTGATGATCAATGATGACATGTCCGGGTGGACAGAGGAACAAAAAGAGGCGCTCAGCTACATTTTGCACAGCGTCCACCATTTGCGGGAATTGGTGAACGACTTCCTGGAGTATTCTCGTATTGAAGCGGGGTACCTGGAAATTCACCCGGAACCTGTGGACGTGGTTCAAGTTATTGAAGATGTCACTCGTCAGATGAAACCTCAGGCGGACGTCCGAGGGCATCGACTGGAATTTAAACCCGCCAAGCGTCCTATCCTTGTATGGGGAGAGGCCGGACGTATTCACCAGATTGTGTCAAACCTCCTAAGCAACGCGTTCAAGTACACACCCGACGGGGGCCATATTACTGTGGAAGTCTACGAGGACCGGGAGAAGAACGAGGCGATTATCGTTGTGCAGGATACGGGTATCGGAATTCCTCCGGAGAATTTACCGTACATCTTCGACCGCTACCATCGGGTCCGATATCCGGGTTGGAATGCGCAGGGAACGGGCTTGGGGCTGATGATCGTAAAGGAATTAGTGAAAGCCCACGGGGGACGAGTGTGGGTCGAAAGTGAACTCGGCAAGGGAAGCACCTTTTACGTCACGCTGCCCCTGTATCAGGATATATCCACTTCGAGTTCTCCCCTTCGCGAACCGGAAAAACAATCACAGCACGCACCCGCGTGAGAACGTATAGGTGCGAGGGTGGAAGTACGATGGGGTTTGGGGTGTCGGACAATCTACAAATAAGTGAGCAGGAACGGGCATATCTCGACAGCCTCGTACATGAGTTGAGGGTTCGGGTGGGCCTGGATTATACGGGAGATCGCCTCACTTTGTTCGCGTTCACCATACGACAGCGGCTACGTGAATTGAAGTTGACCTCTGTGCAAGAGTACGTGGAATATATCCAACGCCATGAGGATGAATGGCAGGCGTTGATAAACACGGTCTCCGTGCTTGAAACTTCCTTCTTCCGCCAACGGGAGTACTTTCAATCTATTGTCCACCATGTGTTGCCCGACCTCCATCGAACTTACCCGCCGGATAAACCCATTCAAATATGGAGTGTCGCCACGGCCACAGGCGAAGAGGCCTACACGTTGGCCATGGCGGCCTGGGAAGCAAAGGTGGCCCCTTATCGCCCTGTGGTGGTGTGGGCCACTGATATTAACACCGATGCACTGGAAATTGCCCGTAGGGCGCGTTACCCCGAAGCCCGAATTCGTCGCTTGCCTGAATCATGGGTACAGAAGTACCTCATTCGCAACGAGGATGGGACCTACTCCCCGCGCGCGGAAATACGTCGTTTGGTGCGTTTCCGCACTTATAACTTGCTCACCCTTCTCTCGGGAAAGGTTCCATTTCCCTCCTTACGCATGGACATTATTTACTGCACCAATGTACTTATCTACTTCAATCGGCACACCACCCAGAAACTGATCCGCGCTATGGCCGATTTGCTCTCCCCGCACGGTGTGCTGTTCATTGACCGGGCCATTACTTATCTCTCCGGCGGCATTCTCCAACGTGTGCGCTGGCAGGATGTGGTGGCGTTCAAGGCGCTTCCGAGGCCTACTCCCCCCCATCGACCGCGTCCCGTGGCTACTCATTCGGAGCGAACAACACGGTCGTCCTCCGTTCGGCTTCCTCCGACCCGTCATCGCGAATCCCCTCATAAGACCCTCCCAGAACACGAGGGAGGCCTTAGGCCTTCTATCACCTGGGCGTACATTCAGCATCTTGTGAACACCAACCGTCTTGGCGAGGCTGAACAAACCCTACAACAATGGCTCAGCGATTATCCCGGTGATTATCGGGCTCACTTCCTCATGGGCCGTTTGTACCAGATGCGTGATGACATTGACAAGGCCCGTTACCATTACAAGCGAGCCCTGTTCTTCCACCCTACATTGTCGGCTGCATACCTGGAACTGGCGAACCTGCACCGTCGCCAGGGCGATGTGCGTCGGGCTTGGCAGGAGTACCGTCTGGCCGCAGACACCGCGGATCGGGATACGGTGTCCGTGGACTTCGGATTTTCTCCCCGGCTGGTTCGTCGTTTAGCACTTAAAGCGCTGAGCGATTTAAAGCGTCGGGCCAATTCCTGATCGATGGCCGTGTCGTGATGCAGAGGCCTTCCCTCTTCGTCAAGGTGCATGTGCAACGTTTTCTCCGTCCACCAAGACTTGCCTGTAAAACCAACTTGTGTCATGCTTTTGTCGAGATGCTTTGATGGACGGAGAGGTTACGTTGAGTGTGCTATGGTATGAATGAAGGCCTTCTCCTTTTAAGCCAACGTACGCCCATGGCGTCTTGTTCGTCAATGAGCGGGATTTGACCCATAAACTCCACAGAAAGGAGAGCCCACCACAATGTCCGTGGAACGACAACCGGTCACTGCTGAAGACGTCACACAGGTTAAAGATCCGGGGATGCCCCATTGGGCCCCAGATGGTCGGCGTGTTGTGTTCGCGCTTGCAGGAACCGATGAAAAGCGTGAAAAGAACATCAGCCAAATTTGGCTCGTTGATGTGGAACATCGGGACGCGCGACCTTTCACCACCGCGGTAGCCAATGAAAGAGCCCCGCGGTGGTCCCCGGATGGGAAGTGGGTCGCTTTTCTATCCAACCGGGAGAACGAAAAGGAAACCCATCTCTACGTAATGCCGGCCGATGGAGGGGAGGCCCGCAAAGTGACATCCGCTCCCGTCATTGCCGTCACCGACTTCGATTGGTCCCCTGACGGCGAATACCTGGTGTTCACTGCCAAGGCAAAACGTGAAGATGAACCCGAGCAAGAGGAGGAACGTCTCTGGCGTGAAGTGTCTCGGCTCATCTGGAAAATGGATGGCGAAGGGTGGTGGGATGAGCGTTGGGTCCAAGTATGGCGTGTTCGCCGAGACGGCACGGAACAACGCGCGTTGACCCAAGCACCGGTAGATCACCGGACACCGCGCTGGTCCCCTGATGGGTCGCGCCTCGCCTTTATCAGCAAACGGGTGGACGATCCCGATCGGGTGTTTTTCGATGACATATTTGTTATGCCGGCCGAAGGGGGCGAGGAGCAGAAGTGGACGACAAGCCAGGGGCCTATTCTCGGTATGGCGTGGTCACCCGATGGCACGTATCTCGCCTACATCGGTCAGGATTTGGATCGGGGGTATAACAGTAATAACGAAGTGTGGATCGTGACCGATGGCCTTACCCCCCAGGCGTTAACCACAGCATTTGACCGAAGTGCGGAGGATTCGTTGTTGAGCGATGGTCGGCTCCTGCCGGGAACCTCCGATCCTGTTTGGCTTGATCACCGACGTATTGCCTTTCTTTGCACCGACGAAGGCCGGACCAATGTGTATCAGGTCACAGTGGATGGAGAGGTCTCGCCACTCACCCAGGGCAACCATCACATTTACACCTTCCACGCCCGTCCCGGGCTCGAACACATGGTGGTGGGCGTTGCCTCGCCGGTAAACCCGGGAGAATTAGCCGTGGTAAAGATGGGAGAAACTTCCCTCCAACCGCTGACCGACGTCAATCGGAACTTCGTGAACTCACGGCGGTTCAGCACGCCTGAATTCTTCCAGGTGAAGACACCGGCAGAACGTCCCATTGATGCTTGGCTCCTTACACCCCCGGATTTCCGTGAAAGCGAACAATATCCGCTCATCCTCTACATTCACGGGGGACCACACATGGCCTATGGCTGGTCCTGGTTTCACGAATTTCAGTACTTAGCTAACGAGGGTTATTGTGTTCTCTTTGCCAACCCACGCGGAAGTCAGTCTTATGGCGAGACGTTTACCGATGCAATCCGGGCCAATTGGGGGCCGCCTGTACAGGAGGACCTGGATAAGGTCGTGGATGCAGTGCTGGAACGGGGGTTCGTGGACCCCAACCGCCTGGGGGTCACCGGAGGGTCTTTTGGTGGCTTTATGACAAACTGGATCATTGGGCATACCGACCGTTATGCGGCCGCGGTCACCCAACGATGTTGCAGCAATTTAATCAACCTGGTGGGCAACGACGACGTAGGGCACTACTTCTGCGCGTGGGAAGCGGCCGGTTGTCCCTGGGAAAATTGGGAGTGGTACATTAAACACTCCCCTCTCACCTACGTGGAGAACATGCATACCCCACTTCTGATCATCCACAGCGACCAGGACCATCGATGCCCGCTGGACCAGGCGGAGCAACTGTACCGGGCCTTGCGCTTGTTAAACCGCGAGGTGAGCATGGTCGTTTTCTTGGGCGCCAGTCATGGTCTCTCGCGCACGGGGAAGCCCAAACAACGCATTGAACGCCTCCGTCGCATTCGGGATTGGTTTCATACCCACATGTGATCGCGTGTTGTCGACGCGAGGAGCTTGGGCGATTTTGATGGGCAGTCACTAAAATCGCCCAAGCTCCTCCTCATCGCCACACCCGCTGTACCCAGCGCCGCCATGGTCGCCGGCGAGGAGGGTGGGCCGTGGCGGATAGCCGTGCTTCCCAACGCGAGAGAATTTCATCGGGAAGAGGCGTGTAATCCTCCACACCCTCCACTCCGGGATACACACTCAGGCGTTTGACGCTGACGTAGTGCGGCTTGGTCTGACGCAAGAACTCCTCTGTCCGCGCCAAGTCCTCCTCACGCTCTCCGATGCCGGTGAGAATGAAAACCCGACAGAGTATTCCCAACTCCCGACACGCGTGGATGGCTTCTGCGGCGTGCGTCCGGTAGGCCACGAACTGGGAAGCACGCTCCAAACGCCCCCACATGACCAAAGCGTGGGGGCTGAGCACTTCAACCCCTAACTTCACCTGCGTGACCCCGGCTTCTTTCATGCGTTGGAGTAGGGGAAGAGTGAGATGTTCAGGGCGGTCTTCAAACTCCCAAGGAGGTGGGGGGCCCTTGGCCAACAACGCGTCGCAAAATGCGTTCACCCATTCCGGGTCGGCGGCAAAAGTGGGGTCACGAAAGATGTGGCGGTGTTTGCCGAATTTAGACGCTAACCAACGCAATTCGTCGGCCACACGTTCGGGCTTTCGAGCCCGACGTACTCGTCCCCACCCTACAGCGTAGGGGCACCAACGACATCCTAGGGAACATCCCTGGCTGCCCCACAGGGTGAGGAAAGGATAGCGGTCCACAGGGAGCGCGTCCCAGGCCGGGTAGGGGATGGGCGCGCCGGCAGGTACCCATACAGGCGAAGGAGGGGACGGCTCCTCAGGGCGCCACAAACCGGCCGTGGGCCTCCCATGCCCCAACGCGTCTATCACCGACGCCAGAGCCCATTCCACCTCACCGACCAGGACCCCATCGGCCAGGGGGGTCCATTCCCGGTGGGGAATGAAGCGAGCCCCGGTGCCGATGAGGACAACCTGTGCCGGGAGGGTTTGAGCGCGCAGCTTTTCCAAGAAGGCCTGGTCTGCGGCCCAGGTTTTTGGGCTTACCAGGACACCGATGACATCTGGGGCGAGGGCCATAATGTGTCGGATAAGGGTGTCTGAGTCCGTAGGCTGGCCCACCGCATCCAAAGCGTGGGCCCTATATCCGGCGGCCGTGAGCACGGCCACACCCGCGGCCAGGGTTTGGGGAGGATAGTAAAATCCATCAGGGTGGGGCACAACAACGCCCATTCCGGCGGTTCCCTCCCGGTTGGCGGTCGTGCCGGGCAAGGAAGGTGGGTTAATAAGCAGCACAGTAGGCATGTGTTTGTATTCTCCTCAACAGCGTCTGAGACGGTTGTTCTGATTGACTGACACATCGCGTTTCATGTACCTCGGCGTAAAGAAGGTGCCTCCTCTTTCTATGCCAAGGTGCATTCGCAGAGTTTTGTCAGTCAATCAGGACGGTTGTTTATAATCGCCAATGTCGTTCACCCAACTCGTCTAACCGGGTGAGGACTTCATCCCAATCGCTCCCCGGTTGGAACCAATAGGTCCCTCTTTCTGCTAAGTATTCGGTGACTTCGGCCACACGGTCGTGGAGCCAAGGTTCATCCAGCCAGGGAGACAAATCCGCCTGCGTCAACAATTCCGGCGCATCCATCCAGTCATATCCTGTGTGGAAGCCGGAGTGATCGTGTTTGATGAGGACTAATGGGCCGGGACCCGCGTGGGATTCGGTACTACCGGGCCATATGTCTTCGAGGTCGACAATGGCATACCACGCGCCATCGTCTTCCTCGTACATGTGTTCGACGGCCAATTCGGGATATTCGTGCACGACCGAGGTGGGGAGGTGAAGCCACCAGGGGACGCCCCAAAAGTGCCATCCCCGAGCCGTGCGCACGGCCATCGCCATGCGTTCGGCGACCAATTGCCAACCGGCACGTACGGCTCGATAGAGGAGGTGAGACAGGCAGTCGGTGTTTTCAGCCACGAGATAGAGAGGATAGCGACGTCGCCACAGCAGAATAGCCACGTTCAGGGGCACGAACTCATGCCGGGTTAAGGTGAAATAGACGGGCATTTGGATGAACACTTCCCGCATTCGGTGAGGCCAGCCCGGTGTGTCGGGTGAGATGAAACCGAAGATGTACCCCTTTGCCGTGTCCGCGAGCACGGTGTTCTCCGGTCCCCAGGTCACGTACATGTAATCTCCTTGGGAGCGGGTGACCACAGGCCAGTTCTGATGGGAATAAGGGACGTCTGGATGATGGAGAAACAGTCGCAGGGTAAAAAGAGGGCCTTCTCGCTTAGGCGGACCGAAACGGGCAAACGCGTCAATCGCTAGAGTGAAGATGAGCGCGCTATTGGTTTGGAAACGTAGCGGTACACCCATGACGCCGAATAATGCATCATGGTGGATGGTAGGGAAACGGCAAAATTTGTCGGATAAACGGGCCATCACTCCCTCCGCAGTGCGCGGATAATGGCTTCCCCAAACAAGCGTAAGCGTACCGGGCCCAAGACCCCTAAGCGTTTGAGATCGTCGAGCGTTTGCGGGTTGGCCTCGGCAATGCGCTCCATCGCGGCTCGAGGCAGAACAATATCGGACTCTACTCCCCGTGTCTGGGCTTCCCGGCGTCGCCAATGACGTAATGTATCCAGGCGCCGGAAATATTCCCGCGGGACGCGCGTTTCGCGACGGGGGCGTTGCGGCGCCGGGCGCGTGCGCGCCTGACTCACAACGGCCAGAATCTTTTTTCCTAGGCCGTTCCGGGATAACCGTCGCAATGTCCGGTGGTGTCGGAAGTCTGCCGGGGAGCGGGGACGCATCTTTGCCAGGAGTACGAGTTCTCGGTTGTGTAGGACCCGAAACGGGGGGACGTTTTTGCGTTTGGCCTCTTCCTCACGCCATTCGTAGAGGGCTTGTAGTACGGAGAGGGCCTCATCTTCCAGGTGGCGCGCGCCGGGTAGCGACCAGAATCGATCGGTAACGGATTGACCACGGGGGGCGGGGGGTGTTTCCAGGCGCACAAAATCTTCCTGGGCCAATGCCCACAGGCCTTGATGTACCAGTTCGTGGTACAGGCGATCGCGCAGTGGGATCAAGTGATGTGTGTCCAACACCGCGTAGGCCAACGCGTCTGCAGGCAAAGGACGCTGCCCCCAATCAATGGTCTGATAACGTTTGTCCAGGATGACATTGAAGTATTTCTGCAATAACGCGGCCAATCCCACTTTGGGTTTGCCGAGGATGCGGGCTGCGTGCATGGTATCAAATAGGTTACGCACTCGAAATCCGAAATCGCGGCGAAGCCCGATGAGGTCGTATTCAGCCGCGTGAAAGATCTTTTCCACGTTCGCATCCTCAAAGATGACTCCCAGCGCATCTATCGGGATGTCGGCAAAAGGATCGACGATGTAATCCCGTTGCGGTGTAGAAAATTGGATCAGTGCGACCCGATCCTGATAGGCGAACATGTTGTTGCTTTCTGTGTCCACACCGATGCGGGGTTGCGCGCGTAAATCTTCGAGCATGCGATAAAGATCATCAGGTGTTGCAACCCACGTGTATGATATCTCGCCCTGAGTCATACGAGTTTTCACCGTTCTTTAAATCCCCCTGGGGGAAGGTGCACTTGTTCCTCCTTATTATTCCGCAGTGAGGGAGCTTTCGTCAAGACAGGTCATGAATTCTCCAGGGCTTGTCAGGGATCTTACACTTTGGGTCGGGTAGGCGACGGCCTGGTGATGGCTCAACCGCCAATACAGTGCCTTCGCGTGTTAGAGTATTGAAAATCTCCATGAGTTCTCCCGGGATTTTTCTGCGCAACAGAGAGGAAAGGGTTTGACGTATAAGTAAGCCTCTTTTACAATCATGCCAACTTTAGCGAGGGCAGGACGGTAAAACTTCAAGGAGGAAGTTCACGTCCTCCTCACCCAGGTCTCTGGACCTAGATTGATCCTGATTGACTGACAAAACTCTGCGAATGCACCTTTTCTTCTTTACGCCGAGGTGCATGAAACGCGATGTGTCGGTCAATCAGAGATTGATCTAAGAACATTCACGCCGGAGGAGAGCCTTTACGAGGACGTTTAGGCTCTTTTTGTCATTGTACCGGTACTTAGGCAACGGAGCCTACTCTCGAAGTAGAAGGAGGCGTATTATGTCACACATGGGTCTCAGCAGTGGTGAAGTCCTCGCTTTATGGGCCGTTCTCGGTGTGGCGGTGATCGGCCTGCTGTACGCCCTTTTCCTTGCCCGCCAAATTCTCAGCAAGGATAAAGGGACCCCTGAAATGCAAGCGGTATGGCAGGATATCCGCGCGGGGGCGCGGGCTTACCTGAACACTCAACTGCGTTCGCTCATTCCTCTGATGGCGTTGTTGTTCATTCTGTTGGGCGTCAGTGTTTTGGTCGTCCCGGTGTCACCGGAGGCGGTGGAGACTTTTTGTGAAGTCCCCCAGAATGTGGCGTCCCGGCAGGAGTTGTTGGAATACGCGTGTGCATCTGCAACGTGGTGGATTGCGGCGGGGCGTGCGTTTTCCTTTCTCCTGGGCGCGAGTTTCTCCTTCCTAGTCGGCTATCTCGGTATGACCATGGCAGTTGAAGGGAATGTGCGTGTGGCGTCCGCGGCGCGCCGCTCCTTCTCCGAAGCGTTGACCATTGCGTACCGTTCCGGCACTATTACGGGCATGCTCACGGTGGGCTTGGGGCTGTTGGGCGGCACCATTATTTTCATGATTTACGGCAAATCGGCTCCGGATGCGTTGCTTGGTTTTGGCTTTGGTGGGTCCCTTATTGCGCTCTTCATGCGCGTGGGCGGTGGTATTTACACGAAGGCCGCAGATGTGGGCGCAGACTTGGTGGGAAAGGTGGAAGCCGGTCTCGAAGAGGACGATCCCCGCAATGCCGCGGTCATCGCGGACCTGGTGGGCGATAATGTGGGCGATTGTGCGGGGATGGCCGCGGATGTGTTCGAGTCCTTTGAGGTGACGATTGTGTCCGCGCTGATTTTGGGTATTGCCATCGCGGCCAAGCGCATGGAAGCCGGCATGAGCGGTTCTGAGGTGATAAAGTGGATCCTGTTCCCCTTGTTTGTGCGCGCGGTGGGTGTTATCTCTTCCATTATCGGTACGTACCTGGTGCGAACGGATGATGAGAAGCGGGACGCGATGGGGGCAATTAACTTCGGTTATTACGCGTCCGCGGTGATCTCCATTGTGGGTTTCGGCATTGTCAGTGCGCTGTACATGGGCGGTGATTGGCGTCCCTTCTTCGCGACGGTGGCCGGGGTAGCTTTGGCCATCGCGATTGAGAAACTCACGGAGTTCTTCACGGGGACGGAACATAGCCCCGTTAAGGAGATCGCTAAGGCGACCCGGTTCGGGGCTGCGACCACCATTCTCAACGGTTTGGCCGAGGGGTATGAATCCAGTGTATGGCAGGCGTTGGCCATTGCCGCGGCGATTGGCGTGGCGATTCTCCTCTTCCAC
>CAYPUG010000033.1:0-1137 GCA_964413905.1 uncultured Anaerolineae bacterium
CGGCAACTGACGGACTAACCACTTATCCAAACGCTCGCCCGGCGTCACCTGGTCAAAGCGATATGTGGCCTCGATCTCCGGGAATTCGTCCATCGCCCTCGTATGCCTGATCCTGCTGACTCTCCAAGCGCCATAGCACCAAGAAGAGAATGCTCACACCCATCACAATGGACGCATCCGCCACATTAAACGGAGGGTAGTGATACGTGCGGCCTCCTATCGTCACAAAGAAATCGATGAAGTCCGTCACATGTCCCAAGCGGAACCGATCCGCCAAATTGCCCAATGCCCCCCCCAACTGCATCCCGGCAGCCACCTGAATGAGAGGGTGATGCCAGGGTAAATGGCGCGCGTACAGCACCACCGTAAGGGCCAACACGGCCAAGATAATCAAGTACAACATGTCCATATTCTGCAAAAAACCGAACGCCACACCGGTGTTGGTCAAATGAGTCAACCGGAAGAACGAACGCACCGCGGGAATGGGATAAAGTGCGCCGTTCAGAGGAATATGAGCCCGCACCCAGGCCTTTGTCCCCTGATCCAGCAGGAAGACCAGAACGGCCACACTCCCAACCACCCATATCGGCCGACCCTTCCGCACGTGAGTCATGCCTCCCTCCGGCCTATGGCCAGCAAATGCGAGTCCATCTCATCCAATCCCTGACGCACTTCTTCCAGCGCGCGACGCATCGCCTGCAGATGCTCCTGCTCCGCACGGACAAAACGCGCGTACGGGCCCAACGCGGACCGCATACGGTCTAAAGAGCGTTCCAATTCACGGTCAAACGACCGAGACAACACTTCACGCAACTCCTGACGCAACGCATCGACGCGAGTCACCAGTTCCTTCCGGGCCTTCTCCCGCCGTGAGGGAATGAGATACAACCCCGCAGCCGCGATCAACCCCGCGCCCAGGATACCCGTCACATCCAGGAGGATGCCGTGTACCAGCGCGACAATGATCGCGCCCAACCCGACTGCGCCCACCTCTACCAGTGCAGTATGGGCCAGAGTCGTCTGCACACTCTCCACCAAAGCCTGGACTTCGGCCTCCTTATCGTAAGTCGCCACCACCTCCTGTGCAGACCGTCCAATGGAGGTGAGCAGTGCCCGCCGCTTTGCCTCAAAACCCGT
>CAYPUG010000033.1:1147-19059 GCA_964413905.1 uncultured Anaerolineae bacterium
TGCGCGGTGATGGCCCGCCATTGGCGGAACTCCTGATCCACCATCCAGTCCACCAACGCGCTGACCTCGGCCTCGATCTGTTGAGAAAGATCGCCGATAACCTTCTGCTCAAACTCCCGCTTCAACCGTTCACTGTTCAACAGGTCAAAAATACGGGTCAAGCGCAGCGTCTCATCGAAAAAACGGTCACCCCGCTGGGCCATCTCGTGCAGAATGTTGTCCACCCGGCTCAGTCGGTACGCAAGTTGCTCCCGCATATCCTCTTCATAAGATCGTAACTGACCTTCTAAACGTTCCAACCCTTGAACATCTTCCCGGAGCAGGGCCACGCGCGCGTCCACAAGGGTCTCCGCCTCGGCCACCGCCTTCCGTGCAATGCCCAGCGGCGAGGAGAGTTTCAAGTGCAGGCGTTCTTCCTCGTCTAACGTCTCCCGAATAAAGGTATCCAATGCCGCAAACCCACTTTGCGCCCATAGGGTCGCTCGTTCCGGGTCGGACGCGGACCGAGCCTTCTGAGCGAGTCGCGCAGATACTACGAACACGTGAGGATCAACCCCCAAGGTCCGACGTGCGTGCTCTTCCACAAAGCCGCGGATCTCCTGAATTTCCTGGGACGTAAACAGATCCGCCTTGTTCACCACAAACACCACCTTCTTGCCCCAGGAACGAATACGTTCTAGGAAGGCGCGTTCGCTCTCCGTGAACGGTCGGTCCGCGGAAGTGACAAATAACACCAAGTCACTACGGGGGACAAAGTGTTCGGTGATTTCCTGGTGGTGTTGCAATACCGCGTTGGTGCCGGGTGTGTCCACCAGGGCCATGTTCTGCAACCAGGCAGCGGGATATGTCACAATCACCACCCCATCCTTGGTTTCCGCGCGACCGGGAGAGGTACCGTATCGGATAATGTGGATCTGCGCGGTGGTGGGTGTCACCCCTTCTTGCAAGACAGGTTCCCCCAACAACGCGTTAATCACCGCGGACTTGCCCGCGTTGAACTCACCGACAATGACCAGGAGGAACAAATCGGTGACATCCTGCAAGGCCTGACGTAAAGCGCGCCGGGTTTCCTCAGACACGGCAAGAGATTCCAAAATGCGGTCCAAATGTTCTAACAAAGAACGTTCTTGTTGGACCAGCGCGGCCACGCGCGCGTCAAGAACACCGTCCATGCACAAAACTCCCTTACGTACAATGTGGAGAACACTCTACATTCAGTGTACCATCAAAAGGAGACAAGATGAATTCCTCCGACCCGATTGGTATGCCTTTCCGCGAATGGCTTTGAGCTATCGCGTTCCGTCTATCCGGGTGTAACAAGAGAGGACATACATCGGCATTGAACTTAACCCAAGTTTGCCCATCGCTTCAGGATTCGTTATTATGCCCGAAGATTCGTTTGTTGATTTGAGGAGGCATACATAATGACCGTCCGTCAGGAACTTGCCGCGTGGGTCCGCAAAGGCATCGAAACCGCGCAAAAGAACGGGGCCTTACCCGAATTCGACATCCCACCTGTTGAAGTGACGCCCACCAAACCCCAATTTGGGGATTATAGCACGAACATCGCCCTCCAACTGGCCCGATGGGCCCGGATGGCCCCCCTGCGCATTGCCGAGGCCATCCGACATCACCTCCCCCCGTCGGACATGATTGCAGAAGTGAGTACGGCTGCGCCGGGGTTCATCAACCTGCGCCTTGCCCCCACATGGGTAGCCCTTCAAGTGGCCGAAATCGAACGGTTGGGCCGGGATTGGACGCGCAGTCATATCGGTCAAGGCGCCCGCGTTCAAGTGGAATTCGTCAGCGCGAACCCCACAGGCCCGCTGCACTTTGGCGGCGCGCGCAACGCGGTCCTCGGCGATACCACCGCGCGCGTCCTCAGCCTTGTGGGGTACGACGTACAACGAGAATACTACGTTAACGACGCGGGCACACAAATGCGCAAATTCGGCGAGAGTCTGTTTGCCCGCTATGCCCAAGCCCTCGGTGAAGACATGCCTCTGCCTGAAGATGGGTACCGAGGCCTTTACATGGTCGAATACGGACGGCGTATTGCCCGGGAGCACGGCCGCAAGTTCCTGGACATGGATCGCGAGCAGGCCATCCGTCAAATCACCGACCTGGGTCTGGCCATTGTGCTGAGAGAACTCCGCGAGGACCTGGCCGGCCTGCGTGTGGAATTCGACAACTGGTTCTCAGAACGCACTTTGTACCAGGACGGCACCTTCGACCGGGTGTTGAACATCCTCAAAGAAAAAGGCCTCATTTACGAAAAGGACGGCGCGGTGTGGTTTGCGGCCACGCAAGTCGGTGGCGATAAGGACGAGGTCATCATTCGCTCCAACGGGGAGCCCGGATACTTTGCCTCGGACATCGCGTACCACTACAACAAATTCGTCCTCCGGGGCTTTCAGTGGGTCATTGACGTCTGGTCCGTGGACCACCAAGGGCACGTTCCGCGGATGAAAGCCATGATGCGGGCGTTGGATTTAGATCCCGACCGATTGACCATCCTCCTTTACAACCTGGTCACCCTCAAGCGACACGGCGTAGAAATCAAACTCTCCAAACGCTCGGGAGAGATCATCACCCTGCGCGAAGTGTTGGAAGAAGTCGGCCCCGATCCCATTCGCTTTATGCTCCTCACCCGAAGCAACGAAGCGAAAATCGACTTTGACATGGCCCTGGCCGTAGAACAAAGCCAGGAAAATCCCGTCTACTACGTTCAGTACGCGCACACCCGCATCGCGGGCATCCTGCGCAAGGCCCAATCTGATGGGTGGACGGACTGGCAAGATGGGGACCTCACCCTTTTGATCCATCCGTCAGAACAAGCCTTGTTAAAGAAAATTTTGGACTTGCCCGATCTACTCATCACCGTGGCCGAACGACTGGAACCCCACCATCTCACATACTACGCGCAAGAACTGGCAACCCACTTTCACGCGTTTTACCGCGATTGTCGCGTGGTGGACCCGGAACATCCGGCTTTAAGTAAAGCGCGACTACGGCTGGTCGCCGCGGTCAAAGTAATTTTCGCTCACCTGCTGGAAGATATTCTAGGCATGAGCGCACCGGAGGTCATGTGATGCCCGACGTTCGGTCGGAACAGGTTCGTATTCTTGTCTCGGATCCCCTGGCCGAAGAGGGGCTGAACTTATTACGAGAGCACGGCCGGGTAGACGTGCGCACAGGCCTTTCCCCTGAAGAACTGGTCCGCATTATTCCCGAATACGACGCGCTTATCGTACGCAGTGGCACCAAAGTGACACGAGACGTACTCGCCGCGGGCCAACGTTTGAAGGTCGTGGCCCGAGCCGGCGTGGGTGTGGACAACATTGACCTAGACGCCGCCACCGAGTACGGTATTCTGGTCGTCAACGCGCCCACCGCGAACATTGTGGCCGCTGCGGAACACACCATCGCCCTCCTCATGGCCCTCGCCCGACATGTGCCCCAAGCCCACATCAGTATGCGTCAAGGAGAATGGGACCGGAAGCGCTTCATAGGCACCGAAGTGCGAGGAAAAGTGCTAGGGCTCATCGGTTTGGGCCGTGTCGCGTCTGAAGTTGCGCGACGGGCCCATGGCCTGGATATGACCGTCATCGCCTACGATCCCTACGTAAACGACGAATACGCTCGCGCCCTGGGTGTGACCTTACTCCCCCTGGAGGAAGTGTTATCTCAAGCCGATTTCCTCTCCCTACACCTTCCTCTCACCCCAACCACCCGCGAGTTTATGAACGAGGACCGTTTCCGTCAGATGAAGCCGGGCGCGTATCTGATCAATACCGCACGGGGCGCCATCGTTGACGTACAATCCCTTATCCGCGCTCTGGACACGGGCATTTTATCCGGCGCCGCGCTGGACGTTTTTGAGCAGGAACCCTTGCCCCCGGATCATCCCTTGCGCCAACATCCGCTCGTTATCCTCACCCCTCATATAGGCGGCTCTACCGCGGAAGCGCAGGCAAGAGTGGCTCTCGACGCAGCCCAACAAGTCATCGCCGTCCTGCACGGACAACTGGCCCCTCACGCGATCAACGCGCCCATTGTTCCCCCACAGAGCCTGGCCTTCCTCACCCCGTGGATTGACCTGGCCGAGCGGCTGGGGGTATTTTTACGACAGGTAAGCGACACCCCGCTCACGCGCCTGGAACTCGTGCTGGCCGGCGATCTGGCCCAACACGACAGTGTATACCTACGAGCGGCCGTGCTCAAGGGATTGCTCAAAGATGTGGTGGATACCCGGGTCAACTTGGTTAACGCAGATCGGGTGGCACGACGACGGGGCATCGAGGTGGTGGAGCGCCGTGAGCCCCAAAGTGAGCGTTTTGAAACCCTCCTCTCCCTACACGCCCAGGGAGCAGATGCGCCCAAAGGCCAAGTTGTGAGCGTTGTCAGGGGAACACTGATCCACGGGGAACCTACCATTGTGGCGGTCAATGACTTCTGGGTGGATTTCCCTGCCCAAGGCTACATGCTCATCACCCGCCACCGCGATCAACCAGGCATCATGGGGCGCATAGGAACCCTTCTGGGGGACCGGGATATCAACATCTCGTACATGCACCTGGGGCGACGCAACCCACGCGGGGAAGCCCTTATGGTCATGGGCGTGGATGAACCTATTCCTGAGGACGTGCTGGAGGCCATTCGCCACATGCCTTCCACCCAATGGGCCCGAATCGTGCAGATGTAAAAAAATGGAATAACCGACACATCGCGTTCAATGCACTTCCACGTACAGGAAGGATTCATTCGCCAAGTTTTGGCGGTCCATCAAATGCAAAAATATCGAAAGGCCACCTCCGCATCGGGAAAAAACAAGAACGTATGATGGCACAAATATATGTGGGCACATCAGGGTTCAGTTACGAAGACTGGGTCGGTCCGGTCTATCCTCCTGACCTGCCCAAATCGGAATGGCTAACTTACTACGCCACCGAGTTGGGCTTGAACGCGTGTGAACTCAATTTCACCTTCTACCGTATGCCCAATCATTATACCTTGATCCAACTGGCGGATAAAGTCCCCCCGGGATTTCGTTTCACCCTCAAAGCCCCGCGCATGTTTACCCACGAACGGGAGCAAGCGCAAGAGGAAGATTGGAACACATTTCGCCGAGTCCTGCATCCGTTGGAAGAAGAGGATAAATTCGGTTGTGTGCTTGTCCAATTTCCTTACAGTTTCCACAACACACCGGAAAATCGCGACTACTTACGCGGCATCCGCGAACATTGGCCGGATCTCCCTCTCGTAGTGGAATTCAGAAACCGGGGCTGGGTTCACGAAAGCGTGTTCACATTGCTTCGGGAACTGAACATGGGCTTCTGCGGTGTCGATCAACCCCGATTTCGGAACCTTATTCCCCCCATCGCGGTGGTCACCTCAGATATCGGATACGTGCGTTTCCACGGGAGGAACAAGGACAAGTGGTGGCACCACGAACACGCGTGGGAACGATATGACTACGCCTACAGCAAAGAAGAACTTATGGAGTGGGTGCCGAAAATTCGAGAAATGAGCGAACACGCGAAGGTCATCTACCTCTTCGCGAACAACCACTATCGAGGCAAGGCCGTACAAACAGCCCAGCTCTTACAATCCCTTTTGAAGCATGAAATTGAGTAAAAGCAGCGTGTACCGACGGGCGGCCCATACACTCATCCTTGTCGGCCTTCTCCTCATCACGGCCGGCACGTTGGGATGGGCATACCAACAACATCAGGAACAACAAGCTGTTCGACACGTTATCCTTCAAATGACAAGACACGCTCACCGCGTGTTTCCCGTCCGTCCCACGTTTACCCCTACGCCGACCTACACCCCCACACGGTCGGCTACGGCCCGGCCTCCGAGATCCCTCCTACGCCCTCCCCCGACACCGACCCTCACCCCAACGCCCTATACAGGCGCCCCGCCCGTTCGACTCATTATCCCCGCGCTGGGCATTGACACCCGCGTTGTGCCGGTGCACGCCCAAATCGTCACAAAAGGAGGACAACGTTTTGCCACCTGGGAAACCGCCGACTATGCGGCCGGATACCATGTGGGCAGTGCTTACCCCGGCCAACCGGGAAATTTAATCCTCTCGGGGCATCACAACATCAAAGGAGCCGTCTTCCGGCCCCTCGCCGCCCTAGGGAATGAGGGGGTGAAATTCCCTCACGGGGCCGTAGCCTACGTTATCGATGCCAACGGTCATATATTTGCCTATCGCCTGGAAGTCATGTATAAAATCAAAGAACGTGGCGCGTCGCTCGATGAGCGATTTCAGCACGCTCATCTATTGGAAGGCGTGACAAATTCGACACTCACCCTCATCACCTGTTGGCCTTTACATGACAATGCATATCGTCTCATTGTCCAGGGGACCTACCTAGGCGAAGTACTCCCAGATCAGATAAAGAATATTCTCCCGGCAGAGCCTAGATAATCCTGCACAAGCAGAGCACCTCTGCGATTCCGACACTACGCCTAAAACGAACGGATACGCTTCAATGGACGAGAAATACATAAAGTACTCTGTGATTGTTCCTGCGTACAACGCTGAACGCACACTGGCCAATACCTTACAGGCCCTACGCCGACAAACCGTCCCCCGGGAAGTATACGAAATCATCGTGGTGGATGATGGATCCACAGATCGCACTCGCGAGATCGCCCAACACCTCGCGGACCGCGTAATTCACCAAGAAAACCAAGGACCCGCAGCAGCCCGCAACCACGGTGTCCGAGTGGCCCGGGGGGAGATCGTCCTTTTCACCGATGCAGATTGTGAGCCACTGCCCGACTGGATCGAGAAAATGACCGCGCCCTTTGCCGATCCTGAAATCGTGGGAACAAAGGGCGCATACTTAACACGACAACGCTCCTTCATTGCCCGTTTTGTTCAACTGGAATACGAAGACCGTTACGACCGCATGGCTAAATTCGCACAAATTGACTTCATCGACACCTACAGCGCGGCGTATCGGCGTGATGTCTTCTTGGCGAACAAAGGATTCGATACCATCTTCCCCACCGCCTCCGTTGAAGATCAAGAATTCTCCTTCCGGCTCGCCCAAAAAGGCTACAAAATGGTATTCGTCCCTGCTGCTCGCGTGTACCACCAACACAACGAGACCCTCAAAGATTACCTGCGTCGCAAGTTTTACATCGGCTACTACAAGGCCTTACTGACCCGATGGCTACCTGAACGCCTTATCAGTGACACACACACCCCCCAAGTCCTGAAAATCCAACTGTTGCTCATCGCCCTGTTCCTTATGAGCCTCCCCGTGCCTCTCCTCTACCGTGCGCTTTGGTGGATCCCCCCGGCCATTTTAGGCCTCTTCTATCTCTCCGCGATCCCGTTCTTGGTGAAAATCCTTCGCCGAGATCCGGCCGTTGTGTTGCCTGCGCTCCTG
Organism: uncultured Anaerolineae bacterium; assembly: GCA_964413905.1. Classification (GTDB taxonomy): domain Bacteria; phylum Chloroflexota; class Anaerolineae; order JAADDB01; family JAADDB01; genus CAYPUG01. The sequence continues at coordinate 8,563 of CAYPUG010000033.1, forward strand.
TACCTTCCGGCCCGGGCCTTGGCCCTGGGGCTCGGATTCCTGGTGGGGCAATTCGCGTTCACCCGCAAAAAACCCACCACCCACAAACCCATCCTGACATTGCGACAACGTATTATCAAACGAACCATGGACATCGTGGGCGCGCTCATACTCCTCGCCCTTACCTGGCCCATCATGATCGCGGCCGCCATTGCCATAAAACTGGATTCCCCGGGCCCGATTCTATTCAAACAAGTGCGTGTGGGGGAAAACGGGCGTCCCTTCACCATCTACAAATTCCGCTCCATGGTCCACAACGCGGACGAACTCTTACCACAAATCCTGGACATCGACCACCTCGAAGAACCCGCGTACAAACTGAAGGATGACCCCCGTCGGACACGTGTGGGCAAATTCCTGCGCCGATGGAGCATTGACGAACTGCCGCAACTGTTCAACGTACTCAAAGGGGAGATGAGTTTAGTCGGCCCGCGACCGGAAATGGCCTGGCTGGTGGAACGTTACACCCCGGAACAACGGAAACGCCTGGCGCTTAAACCGGGCATCACCGGCCCGGTGCAGGTGAACGGACGCGGGGATCTCAACTTTAGTCAAAGGTTGGAAATCGAACTGGATTACATTTATAATTACTCCCTGAAAAAGGACCTCTACATTTTGCTGAAAACCCTGCCCGCGGTCATCCGGGGCGATGGGGCCTACTGACAAGGAAGACACCGAATGGGTTGGCGACGACGGCGGTCTCACCCATCCCGAGAACAAGAAGAACAACTCCACAAGGCGGCAGAACTCCTCGCGCGTTCCGAGTTTGCCGTCGCGCTGACAGGGGCCGGAATAAGCACGCCCAGCGGAATCCCCGATTTCCGCACCCCCGGCAAAGGCATGTGGGAATTTGTGGACCCTGCGGAAGTCGCCAGCATCTGGGCGTACCGTACCCAGCCCGAACGCTTCTACGCGTGGATTCGTCCCCTCGTCGAGAAACTCGAACGGGCAAAACCGAATCCCGCACACGAGGCCTTGGCCCGTCTAGAACACATGGGCATCATTAAATGGATCATCACCCAAAACATTGACTCCCTCCACCAACAGGCAGGAAGCACCCACGTGTTAGAAGTGCACGGACACACGCGTACAGCGACCTGCATGGAGTGCGGGTATCAAATGTCCACGGAGGGCCTGTGGGAGGAAGTGAAGCGAGGTCATATCCCGCCCCGCTGCCCCAAGTGTGGCGGACTGATGAAGCCGGATGTGGTCCTCTTCGGCGAATTGCTTCCCCCTGAAGCACTTGTTCGCGCTCAAGAAGTCTCCCTCCAGGCCGACATCATGCTGGTGGCCGGATCATCGTTGGAAGTCATGCCCGCGGCGGATTTGCCCTTCTTAGCCCGACGTCGTGGAAGCAAAATCATCATCGTCAACTTAGGCCCGACCACCGCAGACCACCTGGCAGAAGTCGTTCTACGCGGGGATGTGGCCCAGATACTGCCCCGCCTGGCCGATCTCGTCCTGGAACTCCGGGAACAACACTGAAATTCGCCAGACGCTAAACGACCTCCCCTATGTGCCCCCCCTCCTCAACAGGGGCGTACATGCCCTTAAACACCTTAGAAAGAACGGGCCAAAATCCCACTCATTTTCCCCCTTTTCTTTTCAGCCAAGGTACATACGTGGAGTTTTCGCGCTCAATCAGATATCCGGCCGGCCGGGAAAAATTCCTTTACACTGTAGGCCTAATGGCCTATTGAAACGCATATTTGAGTCATGTATACTCTCCACAGAACACCAGAACATGGATCGACCAAACGTCGCAAAAGACGAGAAATTCGCGGAATTTCTACTCAGCCAATCAGTCATTAACCATTTTGTGAAGATACCGCAAGAGACGAGGGATAATGTGGGCTTACCTGATCACGGGGGGAACACTGCTCACCACCCTACTCCTATTCATATGGATGACAAAGGTGGGGTTCCGCTATCGCCATCTGGAGCAGGACTTACAAAAACGCATCCAACATCTCGAAGCTCTCTACACGCTGGGAAAAGCACTGGCCCCTTTGTTAGACATCACGGCCATTTGCGAACAAGCCGTGAACACCCTGTTCGGTGTGACCCATTACAGCCACATTGCCCTCTACCTGATTGACCCGGCCACGGGAGACCGTGTACTAAAGGCCGGAAAAGATCCGGGGGTACAAACGTCTCTCGCTCGAATTCCCGCAGGAAAGGGCCTAAGCGAGCAAGCCCTTAAAGATGGTCGCCTCCACTACACTCCCGACGTGTCCAAGGAGAAGAACTACCTCCCCGGCATTGGGCACGGCTCCGAAGTCGATGTGCCGATCCACGCTCACGATGAGGTGGTAGGTGTCCTCGTAATCGAATCCGAACATCTGCATGCCTTTGATGAAAGTGACCTGAACTTCTTCATGGCTGTGGCCAATCAGGTAGGCCTAGCTATTGAACGGGCCATGACCTATCAACGCATTCGCGAGACGGAGCAGGCAGAACAGGAACAACAAAAACGGTTATTGCAACGCGCACAACAACAGCAACAGGCCATCGCAGAACTTCTCACTCATCCCGCCGTCGGCGAAGGTTATTCCGACGAAGCGTTCCGCCTCTTAACCGAAATCGTCGCGAGGACACTGAACGTCCACCAGACAAGCATATGGAAACTCTCCCACGACCGAACCCAAGCCCGATGTCCGGATCTGTACAACACCTTGCAGGGAGAACACAGACCGGGACGCACGTTCTCTTTAAAAGCATGGCAAGACCTGATACAAAGCCTAGCACAGGAACGGGTGGTGGTCATCCCGGACGTTCTCCACGATCCGAAGACCGGCAACATCGCCGACCATTTCTGGCAAAAACGCCGCGTTCGCGCGCTCCTTGTCGCACCCATTCGTGTCCGGGGCACACTGGCCGGCTTCCTGGTGGCCGAACACCTTCATGCCCCACGGGAGTGGACTTTGGATGAAGTACGCTTCATGTCCGAAGCCGCAGATATTGCCGCGCAAGTGATTCTCCACGCACACCTCCGCGAGTGGATGGAGCGGTTAACCATCCTCAACGAAGTCTTTTTGGACATCACCGCTCTGGGCGACGTGGACGTCCTCCTACAGAAGATTGTAGAACGGGCGATGACTCTGCTGGATGCAAAGGCCGGCCTCTTCCTGGAAGCCGCCCCTGAACAGGACCATTTAATCATACGAGTGGCGTTCGGCTTGGAAGAGAATCTCGTCGGACAGAAGATCTCGTCCAAAGAGGGCGCCATCGGACATGTGTTCCAGACCCAGGAGCCCCTCCTCATCGGCGAATACCAGATGTGGCCCGCAAAGACACGCCATTACCTGAAAGCCCCTCGCTATCATGCCATCATCACCGTACCCGTGATCTGGCAAAACCAAATCAACGGTATACTGCAATTGCTTCACCCCCATCCCCATCACTTTACCGAGGAAAACGTGAAAATTCTCAATTTCTTTGCCCGACAAGTGGCCATTGTCCTGCACAACGCGTCGCTGCTGGAAAACGAACGCCGTCGAAGACAGGCATTAGAAGCGCTCCACCACGCGAGCGTGGACATTGCCTCGGCCAAGGATCTCCCTGTAGTCTTAGAGCGGGTACTCCAATTCGCGGTAACACTCCTCTCCGCGAGTAATGGCCACATCTTCCTGTACGACGGTGAAACCCTCCACTTCGGCGCGGCCTGGTGGCGAGAACAACACCCGCACCGACCTTACACACAACCTCGCCGTCACGGCCTCACATACACCGTCGCTCGGGAGGGGAAGCCCCTCATTGTGCCCGACGTGAACCAACATCCCCTCTTTAAGGACTGGAAGTGGGGCGGGGCGATTGCGGGCTTCCCCTTGAAGGTGAGAAACAAGGTAGTCGGGGTGATGAACATCGCCTTCGATCACCCCTACGCGTTCCCGGAGGAGGAAATCCGACTTATCGAACTTTTCGCGGATCAAGCCGCTATTGCCATTGAGAACGCCCGTCTCCTCCAGGAAAGCGAGGAACGCTCTCGCCATTTGGCCATTGTGCGGGATATTCTCCAACTCCTAAATTCGTCATTAGACCAGAGGGAGATCTTCCCCGCGGTCGCCCAACGCATCCAAGACCTCACAGGGGCGGCTCATGTCAGCGTGGCATTGTCCATCAAAATGGGAAACGAACACAACTTTATGGTGTACACGCAGGCCTCCAGCATGGATTTCCCCGACATCTTCCTCCAACAGAACACCTTTCCGGATCTCATGACCTCGGCGGCCGAGGATGTGTTGGCGGGACGAATTCACATCACCCATGACTTACGTCAAGAACAAGACACTCCCCTTGAGCGTTGGTTGTACAAAGCGGGACTTCGCTCCCGCGCGAATATCCCCATGCGGGAAGGGCAGCGCATTATCGGGGCCCTCAATTTAGGATGGACCATCCCTCATGGCTTAAAGGAACAATTCATCCCTATCCTTCAACAAATCGCCGACGCCATGGCTTTAGCCATTGAACGAAGTCATTTGTTGGAAACCATCCAACACCAAGCTCAGGAACTCTCCACCTTGTACAAAAGCGCCCTCACATTGGCCAGCACCTTAGATCTGGGCACCTTGCTTCAACGCCTTACCGCTCAAATTCGGGACACGTACCACCCCGACAGTGTGACCGTCCTACGTTATCACCCAGAACGACATCGCATTAAACTCCTCTCTGTGTACGAGAACGGACAACACCTCACACACATGGAAGGCACAGAGATAGACCTCGCCCAGACAGGCCTCGTCCGTTGGGTGATTGAACACCAACAGCCCTTACTCATTCACGATCTCGAAAGGGAACAGGACCGGTTGCCGGTCCCCCCGGTCCGGATGACCGACTTTCCCGTCCGTTCCTGGATAGGTATTCCTTTGCAAGTAGGGGACCGATTAGTCGGCGTCGTGACACTCGAGGCTCAACGACCGCGAGCGTTCACCGAACAAGATGTGCGTTTCTTAGAAGCGCAGGCGCCGTCCATCGCGCTCGCGTTGGAAAATGCCCGCCTTTACGAACGAGAACACACCGCGCGGATGCAGGCGGAACGGCTATTCAGAGCCGCCCAAGCGCTCAGCAAGACGTTGGATTTGAACGCGGTGTTCTCACGCATCCTCCACGAATTGCGCAAGGTCGTCCCTTACGACAGCGCGTCTGTGCAGGAATTGCAAGAAAATGAGCTGGTCATCATCGGTGGCGATGGATTTCCCAACCTGGAAGCACTCCGGGGCATACGTTTCCCCCTGGACAATGACGAGCACCCCAACGGCCGGGTCATACGCGAACGCAACCCCCTCGTTCTTGAAGACGCGCCGAGCCGATACCCGGCCTTCAAACGAGATCCCCACGCGGCTGCTCATGTCCGCTCGTGGTTGGGGGTTCCCATGTTGTACGGAAATCGGGTCATCGGGATGATTGCTCTGGACAAGCGGGAACCCGCGTTTTACACCGAAGAACACGCGCACATTGCCATGGCGTTTGCCGCGCAGGCGGCCGTTGCCATCGAAAACGCTCGTTTGTTTTCCACCGTCCAAGAACAAGCACAACGAATCCAGCGGATTCTCGACGTCATGCCCGAAGGGGTGGTCTTGTTCGACGCGGAATTTCGCGTGTCCGCGCTAAACCCACGGGGACAAGAATATCTCCCCCTCTTGGGGGTTACATCCTTGGAGCATCCTATCACCACATTAGGAGGGCGTCCGATTGGGACGTTGTTAACCCCTTCTCCCACCGGCTTAAGCCATGAAATCTTAGGGGAAGAGCAACGAATATTTGAGGTCGTGGCAGAACCTCTCGCACAAGGCGGGATGACAACAGGTTGGGTAATGCTTATCCGTGACGTCACCCATGAACGCGAGGTACAACGCCGTATCGAACAACACGAACGACTGGCCGTAGTAGGGCAACTGGCCGCGGGTATCGCCCACGACTTTAATAACATTCTCCAGGGAATTGTAGGTTTTTCGGATATGTTGGCAAAACGTGAGGATCTTCCTGAGGATGTGCAAAGACGGCTGAAACTCATAGCCCAACAAGGGCATCGAGCCGTTCACCTCATTCGCCAAATATTAGACTTCAGCCGACACACTCAGCCCCGTCTTCGCACTTTAGACCTGCGGGATATTGTGCATGAATTGCACATGTGGCTGCAGGATATGCTCCCGGCAGAGATTAAACTCCACATCGTCACCCCAGACGAGCCCTGTTGGGTGTACGCGGATCCTGTGCAAATGCAACAGGTATTTATGAATCTTATATCCAACGCGCGAGATGCTATGCCTAATGGAGGAATTTTGCAACTCTCAGTGTCTTGTATTACAATCGGCCCCAACGATAACCCACCCTTACCTGAACTACCACGCGGTCGGTGGATCGTGCTCAAAATATCGGATACAGGCGTCGGCATCCCGGCAGAGACCCTACCCCACATCTTCGAGCCCTTCTTCACCACAAAGGATGTCGATCAAGGTGTAGGACTTGGCTTAGCGCAAGTTTATGGTATTATTCAACAACATAACGGATATATAGACGTAGAAACGACCCTGGGAAAGGGCACAACGTTTAAGATATACCTCCCATTTCGGTCTCCTCACGAACAGGGAGACCACTCAGAAGCACACGCGTTCCAGGAGAACGCACCTCGGGTGCTGGTTATCACCCGGGACGCGAGCCTTTTAAAGGACATTGGACCGGAGTTAACCGCCCAGGGATATCTAATCCGTTCCGTACCAAACACAGAAATGGCGTTGCACATACTGTACACCCAAACAATTCACACAGAAGCCATCATTATCGACGCCCAAGAGCGTTCGCCTATGGCCTTACTACAATCGCTGGCGTCGACACTCGGCAACGAACAACCACCGCCGGTCATCGTGCTTCAATCACGTACAGGTCACGTCGGCCAATCCATCCCATTTGATTTACCGGTGATATTCGTACATTGGCCGCACGAACGCGAACGTCTGTTCCATATTCTGACAAGAGAGGAGAGGGTACGTTCTCATGGCGAAAGTGCTTCTCGTTGATGATGACGAAATCGTGCGAGAACTCTATGGGGCCTGGCTAGAAAACAGCGGATATCAGGTCCTGATCGCGGGTTCGGCCGATGAAGCCCGAGCCAGGCTGGAACACACGGACATCGATGTCGTTGTGAGTGATATTCGTATGGCTCACGAGACCGGCATAGACCTCCTCGCCTGGGTGCGACAACGTGACCCCGATCTGCCCGTCATCTTGGTCACCGGAGTTCCCGCGCTGGAAACGGCCGTCGAAGCCGTGAGACGCCAAGCCTATGATTACCTGGTCAAGCCCGTTCAGGAAAACATCCTCATCCGGACCGTGAAACGGGCCGTTGAACACCGTCAACTGATATTGGAGAAGCAACGCCTGGAACGGGAAAACCTCCAGTACCAAATGCATCTTGAAGCGCTGGTCGCGCAACGCACCGCCGCCGTACAACAACGTACCCGGCAATTAATGCTACTCCACGAGGTAGCCCACACGATTGCCCGTATACGCGAAGAGCAAGAGCTCTACGAGAACGTTGTAGAACTCACCCAACGCATGTTCGGATATGCCAGTGTATCCGTCTTCGTGGTGGATTGGCACCACAACGTCCTCAAACGAGTGGCCATCTCCTCTTCCCGTCAAGGTGTTCATGCTCCGTACACCCAATCCCTGGATCGAGGGCTTCTGGGCAAGGTGGCACGCGAAGGACAGGCGTTGGTGGCCAATGATACCTCCCAATTTCCGGAATTCATCCCGTGTCCTGATGTGCAATGCCAGGCAGAAGCGATCTTTCCCATCCGTCTGGACGGCCAAGTCGTGGCGTTGCTCCATGTGGCCGAGGACGAACGAGATGTATTCGATGAAACAGACGAGATCGTCCTCCGCACGTTAAGTGAATATCTCAGCATCTCGGTGGCCAATGCCCGCCTATTCCACCAACTCCAGGAAGCGCTGAAAGCCCGGGAAGAAATCCTCAACAACGTCTCCCACGAGCTACGTACTCCCCTGACTATCATTCGCGGGTACGCAGAACTCCTCTTAGAAGGCGTTATAGGAGACATCGACGAAGAAACGCGGGAAGTCGTAGACATTATGCTCCAGCAAACCCAACACCTTACGTACCTGGTGGACCAACTGGTGGCCTTCCGTAAATTGGAACGTGAAGGCATCACCCTAGAAGAAGTCAACTTCGGTGAATGGTTACGCCACGCGGTGGCTTCCTGGCAACCGGTCATGGAAGAAGCCGGCCTGTCTTTGATGTTAGACGTGGGTCAGGATTTGGGGTACGTGTGGGGAAACCTGGACTACCTAACGCAGGTCATCAATAACCTGCTAGATAACGCCCGCAAATTCAGCGAACCCGGGCAGCGGGTCACCGTCCGCGCGTGGCGGGATGATTCTGCCGTGTATGTCTCTGTGCAAGATGAAGGCCAGGGGGTTCCACCCGACCAGTTGGAACGCATTTTTGAGCGATTTTACCAGGTGGACGGCGGCATTACCCGTCAGTTTGCGGGCATGGGATTAGGCCTCGCATTGGTGAAAGAGATCATCGAGCGCCACAACGGCAGGGTGTGGGCAGAAAGTGACGGGGAAGGGCAAGGCCTCACCGTGACGTTCACCCTCCCCCTCGCGCGTCCTTCAGAGAAATGACCCCCATTCCCTCACTCTCCCTTGCCGATAGCACGTAACATCTCTTCGTTCGTGGTGAAGTGGAAGAAGGGGAGCCCCCGTTTCTTCGCTTCGGCAGCCTCCACCTCCAGCAAACGAAGCCAATCCTCCTTGGTGACAACGGGCTTGTTCAGCGCGCGCAACCGCCGTTCCAATTCTGCCACATCCACCCCTTTCCCCCGCGGCAGGGTTTGCACGTACTGCCACACAGCCTCCGCACTCCGTTCCCCATCCTTGCGCGCGGTTCCGACCAGCCCACTGCTGGCCTCTCGCGCCCAACCCGCCAGAAACACGCCCTCAATGGGCGCGTGCGCCGTAGGATCATACGCCTCGTAAGAAATACCCTCCACCGGAAAACGCGGATGCGGATGCGTCGCGTACGAACTCCTCACAACGGGAAGCCCCAATCCGGGATCGACCGCGTCACCGATGCAGAAAATGACCGTATCCACATTCAAGGTAACAAACGTGCCTACCCCCACGGGCCGTGTCCGGCCACCTTGCAAAATCAACTTCGTGTCCTCCACCTCCAGCCCGCGCACCCGGCCGCGTTCATCCCCGAGGATACGTCGGGGCGCAGAAAGAAAGCGAAAACGAAAACGGGTGGAGGACACCGGCGGCAGGGCCTTTTTCTGCGCACTGAGAATGTACGCTTTGGCCTGTTCTGGATCCTGTCCAACAGCCCGCATCCGGTCAGAAACCCGCCGTATCTCCGCTTCAAACGCCTCCCGATCCATGTTCGCAATGACCCGGGCGAACTCCTTTTTGTCGAATTTGACCTCTGCAGGCCCTCGGCGAGCCACCGCAATCACTTCATCAATTTGAAGATCCCGAACCAAATACGTGGCAATGTCTGCCATGACATTACCCACCCCAATGAGCGCGGCCCGCCGCCCAATGTCAAACAACCTTTGGCTGTAAGGGGGCAAACCGTTGTAATGATAGACGAGCTCTTTCGCGTGATAGACGCCCTGCAACTCCTCACCTGGAAGACCTAAGGACTTAATCCCCTGAGCGCCTGTGGTAACGAGAACCGCGTGAAAGCCCAGATCCCAAAGATCCTGTAATGTCAGATCCCCCTTCTCCCCGATGGTCACGTTCCCCAGGTAGAGAATACGCTCAGAACTTAAGGCCCGTACAAATTGAGCGCGCAGGCCGGCCTTCATTTTGTATTTGTCGTAGTAAATGCCGTATTCAGCCAACCCACCGGCCCGAATGTCTCGGTTAAACAACACCACTCGAACCCCATAATCGGCCAAACGACGGGCCGCGAAAATCCCCGCGGGGCCGGCCCCTATCACCGCGACCCAGTATGGGGTTTCCTCACGCCCCGGTGAAAAAGAGACGCTCTGTTCGTTCATTTCCTGCTCCCTCGCGGCTTTAAACTGATCTCAAAGCGGTGCCGGAGCACCGCACGCCAAAGATTTCAAAGCGGCGCCGGGGTACCGCACTGCAAAGCCCCCGACGACGCCGAATGAATTCGCCGGCTCAACCGGAACCATCCTTTTGGGACGAATTCCTGGCCGGGCGGCGGCCTGCCCCGCGTCACCGCCACCTGCTAACTGCCAACTGCTAATCGCCACTGATCACTGACCACTGCCCACTGTTCACTGTTACCAAAGCGGCGCCGGGGTACCGCACTGCAAAGCCCCCAACGACGCCGAATGAATTCGCCGGCTCAACCGGAACCATCCTTTTGGGACGAAGTCCTGGTCGGGCGGCGGCCTGCCCCGCGCCACCGCCACCTGCTAACTGCCAACTGCTAATCGCCACTGATCACTGACCACTGCC